>NZ_AP017459.1:743021-1114532 GCF_002355835.1 Candidatus Endomicrobiellum trichonymphae
GAATAGTTTTCTCGCCCTTATTTGCGCAAAACATAAATTCTACCAAGTCATAACCGTCTGCAGAAAGTTCTTTCCTGTCAAATTTCACTTCAAACACGGCATTTTTATCTCTAAATCAAAAAGTTTTTCCCGCACGGACTTTGCAAACACCTGCGCGGCTTCTTGTCTTTTTTTACTTATAGTTTCGCATAATTCAGACAAGCGTTTCGTCTCTGATTTAAGTTCTTTTTTAAGTTTTTCGAAATTATCTTTACAATTGTTCAAAGAATTCAATTCACCGGCAATTTTATTTTTATATTCAATAACAGATTCAATACTGCTCCCATATTTCTTTTTTAAGTTTTTTTATAAGTTCTACTCTCTCAAGAGAAGCATTTAATTTTTCCGGATCTAATCTCGTTTTTGACAGAATAATATCAACTTCCCTGTAAGCTTCTTCAGTCTGGTAATACACCTGCTCTATTAAAGACACAGCACCAGAAGCATCCGCACCATAAGAGTTTATTGCTTCAATATTTTTCTTCGTTTTTAAAATATTGCCCAGAATCGAATTTTCAGAAGAATATAACGCAGAAATAATTTCTTGCGACAAAGCAGAGATTTTTTCTGCATTTTTTAATTTCGGAATATCCAATTCAAGTTTTTTGTCTTCTCCAGTCTCAAGTTCTGCATCCTCAATTTCTCTGACTTGAAAAGAATATAAATCAATTTTTCTTCCTCTTTCGGCATCCGACAAATTTAAAGCTTCAAGTTTTGATCTCAAATTTTTTATATAAAGCCGCCGATTCTTTAAGCAACGGTCTGATGTCTTCGATTTCATTATCTAAAATTTCAAGCTGCGCATCTAAATCGAGAAGTGAATGTTTCTCATCCTGTCCGTGAAAATCTATAAGCAATTTCCCAAGAGTCGCAAGCGCCAATATACTCACATGTGAGTCATTTATAAAAGCTTTGCTTTTACCGGTATTTTCAATAGTTCTACGTATCAAAACTATATTATTTCCCGCAGAAATCGAAAAATTATCCAAAATCGTCAACCTTAGAATTACTATATTCAAAAGAAGCAGTTATAGCGCATGCAGAACAGCCTGCCTGTAAACAACTCAATGGATTTTATTAAAATGGACTTCCCGGATCCGGTTTCACCGGTAATAACGGTAAAGCCTCCGGTAAAATCAATGGTTAAATATTCAATTAAAGCGTAATTTTTTATGGAAAGCGCAAGCAGCATTAAACACTCCAGTGCAGCTTAGCCTTTAGAGTTTCAAAGTAAGATTTACTGCGGTTTTTTATAAGCTTGAGCGGCTTTCTATACAGAGCAAATTTTACTTTTGTCCCATTTGAAAGCGTATAATTCTCCTGCCCATCCATTGATATCATAATTTTTCCGTTGCTGTCTTTATTTTTTGTAATAAACGAAATATTACTCTTATCAGATAATATCATAGGTCTCTGTGTCAGAGTGTGCGGAGAAATAGGAGTAAGAATAAAAACCGGAAGATTCGGGTAAACTATAGGTCCGTAAGCCGCAAGAGAATATGCGGTTGAACCCGTAGGCGTCGCTATAATCATTCCGTCGCATTTGTATTCCGCTGTAAAATTTTTATCTATATTGACGTCAACTGTAATAAGTTTTCCGCCCGATAAGGAACGCACCACACAATCATTTACCGCTATAACTTTTATTTTTCCGCTTTTATATTCAAACTCGGCAGAGAGCAAAACTCTTTTTTCAATTCTAAACCCCGAAGATAAAATATCTTCTAAAAGCATAAATATTTCATTTGTGTCGGTATCTGTCAAAAAACCCAGCGAACCTAGATTTATACCTTTTACAGGAACTGATAACGGCGAGAATGTTCTTATCACTTTAAGCATCGTGCCGTCGCCACCTATTGATAAAACAAAGTCAACCTTTCTATGCTTTACCGACATAGAATCACTTACAAATACTCTGCATTTATTTTGTTTAAGCCATATTGCAATTTCAAATGCAAGTTTTTTTGCATTTGCTTTCGATTTATTGTAAATAATTCCAGTACTATATTCCATAATTTTTCTCAATTGCCACAGTTCGTTATTATATATAAAAACCCAACATTTTTAAAAGACAAACAGCAATTTTATCAACAATAATAGAGGAAAATTGTATGACAAGATATCCGAATTGAAGCAACGATGACCGGAGCGCAAATTCCTAATTATTTTTTAATATCTAACCGCAACATGCCATCAGCCACTGTCATTTTAAAAAGATGAAGCTTTTAAATATGTGTATAAAAAAGAATAATAAAAGACTGTATTTTCCAGAGATAAAGTCTCGACAAAACCTGCTCAAAGACTGATGTGAAATATGGGAGTTTGGAGCGAAAATATTTAGGGCATATCGGAAGCTGAATTATTATTAAATTCTTAAACGCTATAAAAAAACATACATATTTACATTATTTACATCCAGAAATATTCATATTTTACTCAGGTCTGTCGACAATCTTATCCATCCCTATAAGTTTTGCTTCGCAGTGCGAAAGTTTCTCTATTATTGCCCAGACTGTATTCTTGTGGGACGGGTCAACCATCCATAATTCTGTCGACAAGCTCTAATTTCATTCTCCCTCCCGTTTGATAGGTGTTTAGCGCCGAACACTAACGACACCAGCGGGGTATCCCCATAGAGTCGTTCCATTGTCTCGCCTCTCTTTCCCTCTCGGCTTCTCCTTTGGTTTTCTTTTTGCCAGTGTTTATAGTTTTGAGATGCAATGGCGTGCAGCATTTTCTGCACACTTTTGTAGAAAAGAAACATAATAACTATTTTATACAATGCAAAACCTAAGGTGAATCACAGTGCTGTACTCAACATTTTTTATTTTTTACACTATATTCCTTTTAGGGTCGATTATATACTTAACGTCACCGTCTGGGCGATACACACAGTGGTATCCGTTTATCAAAATAAGATTGCCGTTTCAGTCATATACATAAAAACTATCCAAAGATCCTGAGACAGTGTTCCAATAAACATCATATTCGGATATAGGGTCTCCTCCGAAAACAAAGGTGCTAATTATATGTCAGTTCCCCGTATTGGTCAAAATTTAGATAGGCATTCCATTTGACAAGTCCCACCACTTTTCCCGCCATCATCGGTTACCATAAACCCTCTTGCTCCCTTTATTGTTTCAAGATTGCAAAGGATTTCGCTGTGTTTCTTCCCCATAGCTTTTAGCAGAGACACTGTTTTTGCGTCTGGTGCAACTCCTTTCACTGCGGATGCTACGTTTACAAACATCAACAATAACATTAAGCCTGCGATTAACTTTTTCATTTTACTTCCCCTCACTTGTTTCATCTGATATACAAATTAATTTTCAATCATAAATATATAAAACAGTATATTAAATAACCATAGATATAAAAAAGATTATATTCCTTTTTACGGCGACAACAGCTTTAAGTCTGACATTATTTCCATCAATAATATCCGGATAATCATTCACAGTTAATATTTAAAAACCAATCAGACATTATTGTAAAAACAAATAATAACCTTTAACGATCTCATATAATTCCCCTGCCATTTAATTTTAGTCTGCTAGAACTCTAACAGCACCACTGTCTCAATGTGATACGTCTGCGGAAACATATCAATAGGTATAATTTCTTTGATTTTACATTTACTGTTTTCAGTAATTAACTGCAGATCTCTTGCTAGCGTGGACGGATTACAAGAAACATAAATTATTCTTTTTGCTTTTGACTCAAGCAGAAACTTTATAATATCTTTAGTAAGACCACTGCGCGGAGGATCGACAACCACAGCATCAAAACAACTCTTGTTTTCTTTAATCCAGTCTTCTGCATCTGAAGCATAAAATTCCGCATTAAAAACATTATTCGCCAAAGCATTTTCTTTTGCATTGTCAATTGCCTGCCCGATACACTCTACGCCTATAACTCTTTTGACATTATGAGCCATTGAAATACCAATTGCCCCCGTACCGCAGTACAAATCAAGTAAAACAGTGTATTTTGACGGATTTAACAATCTTAAAATCTCAGTGTAGAGAATTTCAGTTACCTTTGAATTTGTCTGAAAAAATGAAAACGGCGAAATATCAAAAAAATAGTCTTTCCCACCTATATTAAGCCTTTCAGTAATAAACGGCTTTCCGCACATAAGAGTCAACCTGTCAGCTAAAACCGCATCAGATTTTCTTCCGTTGGACGTCCAATAAATACTGCAAGAAAATTCGGAGAGTTCTTTTATAAGAGGTTCTAAAAACACAGATTCACAGTCAACGACATTTGTAATTACGTTGATAAGAAACTGATTATTGTTTCCAGCTTTACGTAAAACCAAATGCCTGAAAAATCCTTCATGAGTCTTATTGTTGTACACCGAAAAGTTGTTCCCGTTTGCAAATCTTTTTACAGTTTCGACAACTTGCAAGAAACCTTTATCCGCTATAAAACAGGGCGGGACCGAAACATATCTATTAAACATTCCTTTACAGTGAAGCCCCAAATCTGCAATACCTTTATTATTAAAAAAACTGAATTCCATTTTATTTCTGTAATGCCAAATCTGCGGACTTATCAATATTTTTGAAATTTTCACTCCGGCAAAATTTAAAAGTTCCGATATATATTCCTGTTTATACTTAATCTGACTTTCATAAGAAATGTTTTGAAAAGAACATCCGCCGCAAAAGCCGAAAGACGGACACAAGGGTTCTATCCTTTCAGCAGATTTAGAAGTAATATTTTTAAGCAGAGCTTCTCTGAATGTTTTTTTTTCCTTTATCACAAGGACATCCGCGGCTTCGCCGGGAAGCAAACCTTCACTAAACAGAACAATTCCATCAGAACATCTGCAGAGAGAACGACCCGGAAAAACAATTTTTTCAGCACTAACATTAATAATTTTATTTTTTAAAGACATGGGGTTGAATCTTTTTGCAAAGGTTAGATTTCTTACTTCGCTTTATCCGCGATATAATCTTTTCATCTATAATTGGTAAATTGTAAAGGCAACGGAAAAGATAGCTGTTTTAAATAAGCTATTACAAGCTGCAAGTCGTCTTTTTTAGTGGAAATTACTTTTATTTTTGTACCGTCTATCTGAGCCTGAACTTTTATTTTTGAATCCCTTATCAGTTTTGAAAGTTCTTTTGCTCTATCCGACGACAGTCCCGAAATAATTTCAGCTGTCTGTCTTATGTATCCTTCAAAAGCATTTTCCTGCACTTTGTAGTCCAAAGACTTTATTGAAACGTTTCTTTTTGCAAAACGTCCTTCCAAAATATCCTTCAAGGCTTTCATCTTATATTCGTTATCTGCAATTAAAGTTATTTTTTTGTCCTTTTTATTTAACTCTATTGACGATTTGCTGTCTTTGAAATCAAATCTGTTTGCAAGTTCTTTCCGAGCCTGATTAACGGCGTTATCCACTTCCATCATATTTACTTCCGAAACAATATCAAAAGAAAATTTATCAGCCATACAGTCCCTCCGTAAATCACACATCAATCAGCATCTTTTTTAGAATTTCCCTTGATAATAATATACGCAAAAAAAATAATAAACACCGCCATAAACAGGTATGCCGGCCAGTCTGATGCAAAATCAATATACATTTTTCCCTCCAGTACCATTAAGCAGTTTACCAACAATATACAAAAAATCGCCGCTCATAAAACATTTTTTAACGCTCTGCGAGGCAGTATCTGTTTGTACCAACCTGATAAAACTGAAAAATCACCAAAAAACACTACAGCTTTCCGGGATTGCATAAATTCACTACGTAATTTTGTATTTTACTTATTTTACTCTTTATTCCCAAGCGTTTTTTGCTTCCAAACAGGAGACATTGAACGAAGACTGCTTATAACTTTCGGCAGAACTTCAAGCACATAATCAACGTCTTCTTCCACATTATGATATCCAAAAGAAAACCGAATTGCACCTTGCGACGCAACGGGATTAACGCCCATCGCTGATAAAACATGCGACGGCTCCGATGACCCTGACGCGCATGCCGAACCCGTAGAAACAGCTACGCCTTCCATATCAAGCATAAGAAGCAAAGCCTCGCCTTCTATATAATTAAAACTCACGTTTAAAATATTAGAAACAGCTCTGCTGCCACTGCCGTTAATAATTACCTCGGGAATTGCATTAAGAATGCCTTCTTTAAGTTTTTTCCTTAAAGCAAAAACGCGCTTATTGTATTCCTCAATTTTAGCATTTGAAATCTCAAGTGCTTTTGCAAGTCCAGAAATATACGGAATATTTTCAGTTCCGGGACGAAGTCCATTTTCATGATGTCCACCGAAAGTCATAGGCACTATATTCGTCCCACTTTTAATATAAAGAGCGCCAACGCCTTTAGGACCGTTGAATTTATGCGCCGATATTGCAAGTAAATCAATTCCAAGTTTTTTAACGTCTAAATAAAGCTTGCCTGCAGTCTGTACGGCATCAGTATGAAAATAAATTTTCTTTTTTCTTTTTTCGTTGATTTTTTTCAATTCAGACGCAATCTCTTCTATGGGCTGAATTGAACCAACTTCATTGTTTGCATGCATTATCGTCACAAGAAGAGTATTATCTTTTACAGCCTTTTTAAAATCTTCAACGGAAACAACTCCATCTTCATCAACATTGAGATAAGTTACTTCATATCCGTTTGCTTCAAGATGCTTGCATGAATAAAAAACGGCGTGATGTTCGATCTTACTCGTAATTATATGCCCTTTCTCTCCATAAGCATTTAATATACCAAATATTGCAATATTGTCGGACTCGGTGCCACATCCGGTAAAAAATATTTCTTCAGGGCTTGAATTCAATAACGACGCCGTCTTCTTCCTTGCGTTATCAAGCACTGTTTTTGCCTGTCTTCCGAAATAGTGAAAACTCGAAGCATTTCCGTAAATGTCAGAAAAATACGACTGCATTTCTTTTATAACTTCAGAATCAACAATAGTTGTGGCACTGTTATCCAAATAAACTATTCTCTGTCCCATTAGTGTTTCCTACTTTGTCATTTCAAACTTGATTAAGATAATTTTTATAAGTGTTATAAGACGAAGCAAATTTTATATATTCAAGAGTCAGTTTTACTTTATTTATAACCATAATGTACAAAACAGTAGCACACGATTGCAGTTTTATCTTTTACCTAAATCTATTGTAAAAAACCGCCGCTATTACCGATCTTTCCGTCAGTTTAACAGCTTCTCTCTCAATTATGAACGCCATTATAACTATATCTTTAAAAGGAATATTAATTTTTCCCGCCCTTTTGTACATATCAAGACATAACTTTTTTATTAAATTTGCTGCACATAATTTCAATCAACTGTTTTTCGTTCATTTCCGGATTAACAAAATACGTTTCAGGCATAAGATTAGCCTTCCAATTACTTTTTCAGAAAAACTGTAAACGCCGGCTTTAAGTTTATTTTCTCTTAAACGCACCGTTACCACCGAAGCGCTGTCACTGCTTCGCACGCTTATTAAAAACTTTATCAGAGGATGAAAAAACGCAGACGGGCAGACATATTAGCACTATCAGCAACTCTTACTCATCAGACTGTATATCTAAATACGTCTGCAAAATTAATGCTGCAACAACTTTGTCTTTAATACCTTTTCGCTTTTCTCTGGAAATATCGGCTTCTTCAATAAGCATTCTTTCAGCTTGCACCGTAGTAAGCCTCTCGTCAACAGTTGTTACTTCAATATCCGAAAGAAATTTAATTTTTTCAATAAATTTACGGACAGTTTCAGCCATTCCGCCTTCAGTGCCGTTCATATTTAAAGGCAACCCCAAAACAATTATTGAAACATCCCTGTTTTTTGCAATTTCTAAAATTTTTAAAGCATTTTTCTTTAAAGATACATTTTTTACAGTGTCAAAAGGACTTGCTGTAATCCGCAAAAAGTCTGTAATCGCAATTCCTATCCGTTTTAAGCCGTAATCAATTCCCATAATCCTGTTCATATTTTTTATAATAAACACCCTCTGACAAGTTATCGTAAAGCAAGATTATTAGTAATCAATTATTATATTCCGTCTACATATTTTTGTCATTTTTTCATCAGTTCTTCCTGTATCGCTTCCTCCGCCGCTTTAGGAGTGCAATGCTCAAGGGTCTGGTTTGCAACTTTTACAACCGGACCTCTAAAACATTTTTCCAAACACATAGAAACTTCTATACCTACACTGCCCTTATATTTACCGTTCTCGACAAAACTGACAATATGTTTTAAAATTTCCTCTGAACCTCTCTGCATGCAACTGTTTCCGAAACACACACTGACTTTAATATTGCCTTTTTGGTCAGGTTTATAGATTTCAAATGTTTCATTAAACCTCTTTCTATTTTTATATCCTGTATGCAAATACTCATGAGCTGCACAGCTTCCCGGTTTATTGAAATAATCTTTATATACTTTCTGAACGTATGGATTATCCTGCGGTCTTCGGAGTTCCATAGTTTTATCGCTTTCATACAAAACTTTAGTCCTTGTTTTTCTTACTGATAAATCCTTATAAACAGGCTGTCCAGCTCCACCTATACATCCTCCGGGGCATGCCATAACTTCCACAAAATCATATCTCGACCTGTCAACTTTAATATCTTTTAAAATTTTTCTTGCATTTTTCAACCCATAAACAACTGCAATATTGAGCTCTCTGCCGCCAAAATTTACTTTTACTTCCCTCAAGCCATCTTCACCACGCACAAAAACAAACTGCTCAGTTTTACCCGCTCCGCCGGAATTATTACTTACGATATCTCTCAAAACAGCTTCAGTTACGCCGCCGGAATTGCCAAATATTACTCCTCCGCCGGTTTTGAATCCCAAGGGCATATCAAATGCCGACGGCTCAAGTTCGCCAAAAAGCAACCCTGCCTCTTCAATCATTCTTGCAAGTTCCTGCGTCGTTAAAACATAATCAATATCCGCAACACCATTTTTTGAAAGTTCAGGTCTTCTCGCCTCAAATTTTTTTGCCGTACATGGCATTATTGAAACTACAGTCAAATCTTCTTTCGAAATTTTAAGCATTTCAGGCATAATTTTTTTTGCAACAGAGCCGTACATTGCCTGCGGAGAACGACAGCTTGAAAGATTCGAAATAAAATCAGGATAATACTGCTCTACAAATTTCACCCATGCAGGACAACACGACGTAAACAGAGGCATATCTTTATTTTTTTTCAGCCGATTGAGAAATTCATCTGCTTCTTCAACTATTGTCATATCTGCGGCAAACGAAACGTCAAAAACTTTTGCAAAACCCATAGAACGCAAAGCCGTCACAATTTTTCCAGCGGTTTCAGTTCCATTCCCACCGGCAAATCCGAATACTTCGCCGATTGACGCTCGCACTGCAGGCGCTATCGCAACCACAACTTTTTTCTTAGGATCGCTTAAAACTTTCCACACATAGCTTATTTCAGATTTAGGCATAATTGCACCGGTAGGACATACTCTTGCGCACTGTCCGCAGTAAACGCATCCCGACGATTCCAAATCACATCCTAAACTCGGACAAATTACAGATTTTGAACCCCGGTTTGCAAAACCTATTGCTCCCACGCTTTGTATTTCATCGCAAAATCTTACGCAATTGCCGCAAAGAATGCATTTACCGGATTCTCTTACTAAAGAGTACGTGGACACATCTTTAGGTTCTTTATGCATAACGTTTTTAAATCTTATTTTATTAATGCCAAGTCTTCTTGCTAACGTCTGAAGCTGACAGGTTTCGCTTTTCCCGCAGGTAGTGCATTCTCTGTCGTGATTTGCAAGCAAAAGTTCTACTATAATTTTTCTCATTTCTATTATATGTTCATTATTTGTCCTAATTTTCATTCCGCTTTCAGGCGGAGTGGAACACGCGAAAAGTATTCCCTTGCCTTCAATTTCCAGCATACAAAGCCTGCATGAACCATAGATACTGAGTTCCGAATTATAACAAAACGACGGCAACTCTATATTTTCTTTTCTTATAATTTCCAAAAGATTTTTCTCATCAGTAAACGAAACTTTTCTGCCGTTTACCGTCAAATATTTTTCCATCAACTCAGTCTCCTAATTCCGAATAACAAACCAGTTCGATATTTTCGTCCCGAGGTAAACACAATATATTTTTACACTATCTCTATTGCATTAAATTTACATGATTTTATACAAATATCGCATTTTACACATTTTACAATAGCAATTTTATGTTTCTGTCTACGCTCGCCGCTTATCGCTTTCGCAGGACATTTCACTGCGCAAACCGTACAGCCGATACATTTATCGGTTATTTCATAATTTATAAGACTTTTGCATTCTCCAGCAGGACATCTCTTCTCTTTAACATGGGCATCATATTCATTCCTAAAATATTTTAAAGTCGACAAAACAGGATTAGGAGCAGTTTTACCAAGACCGCACAAAGAACCTATCTGAACCGCTCTGGCAAGTTCTTCCAAAAGCGAAATAGTATCTTCGTCAGCTTTGCCCTCAGTAATATCGCTAAGCATCAAAAGCATTTGTTTTATTCCTTCGCGGCACAAAACGCATTTTCCGCAAGATTCATTCTGCGTAAACTGCATAAAAAACTTCGCAATGTTTACCATGCAGATACTTTTATTCATTACTACAAGTCCACCTGAACCCACCATAGCACCGACTTTTTTTAAAGAATCAAAATCCAACGAAAGATCAAGATGTTCTTCAGTCAAACATCCACCTGAAGGTCCGCCTATCTGGACAGCTTTAAAATTACCGTCTTTAACACTTCCTTTTCCATCTGTAACTCCGCCCGAAATGTCAAATATTATCTGTCTTAAAGTCGATCCCAAAGGAACTTCAATGAGTCCAGTATTTAAAACATGTCCGGTTAATGCAAATGTTTTTGTTCCATGAGAAGACACGGTTCCCGTCTCTCTGAAAACATCTGCACCATAATTTATTATCATAGGAATAGTCGCAAGAGTTTCTACGTTATTTATCGTAGTAGGTTTCCCCCATAATCCACTCTGTGCAGGAAAGGGCGGTTTCGGCAAAGGCATTCCTCTTTTTCCTTCAACCGAAGCTATCAGCGCAATCTCCTCGCCACATACAAAAGCTCCGGCTCCTTCCATAACGTGAAGCGTAAAATTATGTCCCGATCCGAAAATATTTTTTCCCAAGACTTTAATATCAGACGCATCTTTCACCGCTTTTTTCATTCTCTTAACAGCAAGAGCGTATTCTGTTCTCACATATACGTATCCTTCGTCGGCACCGGTTGCTTTTGCCGCAATTACCAAACCTTCTATAATCCCGTGCGGATTTCCTTCCATAACACTTCTATCCATAAATGCACCCGGATCGCCTTCGTCGCCGTTACAAATAATATATTTCTTTGAAGCCGTCTGATTTCTGGCCAAATTCCACTTTTTACCTACAGGAAACCCACCACCGCCGCGTCCTCTTAAGCCCGCCGCTAAAACTACATCACATATCTCCTTATCAGTCATCTCCGCGCAAGCTTTCTCTGCGGCTCTATATCCGCCGATAGAAATATATTCTTCAATATTCTCAGGATCCATAACACCGCATTGTTTAATAACCACCCTGTGTTGTTTTTTATAAAAAGGAATTTCATTCTGCCCTTTACATACTTTTCCATTATCACTATAACAAAGTCTATCTATAAGACTGTTATTTTTAATGCTTTTTTCCAAAATTTCTTTTACATCATCAACTTTAACGTTTATATAAAGTATCTCGGCAGGTAAAATATTTACAAGGGGTCCTTTCTGACAAAACCCCTGACAACCGCTTTTGGACAATAATGTTCCGATGTTTCCTCCTTTCAATTCGACACATACGCTTATCCCCAATTCTTTTGCAACAATTATAAAACTTTCAAAAACTTTAATGGATCCGCCTGCAACACAGCCTGTACCTGCACAGACAACAATTCTTTTAGTTATATTTTCCCCGGCCTTTTTAACTGACCGTGTTATATTATCTAAATCTATCACTATTTTACTCCCTCTTATTCCATTATCTTATCAATCAGTTCAACAGCTTTATCGGGAGTCATCTGCCCATAAATGTCTTCGTCTATAAGAAAAACAGGAGCAAGACCACATGCGCCAAGACACGAAACCGTTTCAATAGTAAAAAATACATCTTTTGTAGAATATTCAGCTTCTTTTAATCCAAGTTTATTTTTCAGAGCATTTATAAGACTGTTAGATTTTTTTACATGGCAGGCTATTCCGTCACAAATTTTTATAATATGTCTGCCTTTATGTTTTAAAGTAAAATGCGAAAAAAATGTAGCAACCCCGTAAACACCTGCGGGAGAAGTATTCAGCGACAATGCTATAAAAACTAAAATTTCTTTTGGCAAATATTTGTATTCTTCCTGAACAGCCTGAAGAATTGGTATCAGCTTTGACTTATCAAAACTATTTTCTTTTAGAATCCGGCATACTGTTTTAAATTTACTGTAATTTGAATCCATTCGCTCTGTTCCTCTAATCTGTCAATTAACAATACTAGCTAAACAATCTTATGTATTCTTTAGTTGAAAAGCAAAAAACAGGTCAACTGTTTTATAAAGTAAACAGATGATATTAAAATAGAAATATCGCCAGCTGAAAAAAGTAAAGAAAAAAGGGATAACAATCAATAACTTAACCCCTTATATTTCGCGTAAAATCGGCTACTGAATTATCTTTTTCTGTTTTGATATAAGATATTTTAATATTATCGGAGTAATAAAAGTCGTAAGCATTATAACAGCAACCAAAGAGCTGTAGTCCCGCGTTGCGAAAACATTATTTTTCAAACCAATTTCTGCAAATATCAATCCCACTTCACCACGCGGCACCATTGAAACGCCTATTAAAAGTTTATTGATTCCTTTTTTTAATACGGCAAAACCAGCCACTATCTTACCCACAAAAGCAACAACAAAAAGTGCACCCGTTGAAATTAAAATTTCTTTGTTTGCTACAACAAAAGGATTAAATGTACTTATATCAACCTTAGTACCCATCAGAACAAAAAATATAGGCACAAAAACCGCATAAATCGATTTTATATCTTTTTTTATCTCTTCACTTTGTTTTATCGTTGAAAGAACAAGTCCCGCAACAAACGCTCCTACTATATGACCAAGCTCAATTTTAGTTGAGAGCGCCGATACAATAAAACAAAAAACAATCCCCATGATAAATGCTATGTAAGACTGTTTCATTTTAGAAATAAATTTAAAAATCGTAGGCGCTATAAGTACGCCAGCGACGACGGACAACACTAAAAACAGTACTGCAGTTCCGCTTATACACACGACAGTTCCGAAACTGACGATTCCGCCCGTAATAAGCTTTAAAATAACGGCAAGCATTGTAAGCCCTATAACATCGTCAATAATTGCAGCACCAAGCACTATCTTGGCTTCTTCAGTTTTAAGACACTTTAAATCCGTAAACACTCTTATTGTGACACCTACGGAAGTTGCCGTAAGAACAGCACCTGCAAAAATTGCCTGCATATCAGTAAGTCCAAAGCATAAAAACACAAAATATCCCAAAAAGTAAGGAACTATTACCCCAACAAATGCTACAACCATCGCCCATCCACTTGCTTTTAAAAACTCTTTTATATCTGTTGAAAGTCCGACTTCGAAAAGAAGAATTATCACGCCGAGTTCTGATATATTTGATAAAACAGGCGTTTCGCGTACAATTCCCAAAACACTAGGTCCTATAAAAATCCCTGCTAAAAGTTCGCCGATTACAGGATTTTGCCCGAGTTTTAAAGCAATTTCACCAAAAACTTTTGCAAAGAAAAGAATACTTGCTAAAGATATTAAAAAGTCAAATACCTCATACACCATATCACTCCAAAAAATATATTACTATTCAGATTCGTAGTACCGAACAAAATCATTTCGGAACTTACTTCAGTTTAAGCAGGAATGATAACAATAAAATTCAATATCCGCTATTTATATTTTTTCCACGGCTTACCGCATGAAAAAACCTCATTACAGCCTTTTCTTACGCAATCAGGGCCTGCATCGGAAAACAACAATGCCGCTTTTTTTTTGACGAGATTTAACATAAGACATGCCATATCTCTTATTTCCCATTGCGATCTATTACAGCATCTTAATGAGAAAAAGTGTTTAAGCTCCCTTGCATTCATCGTAATTACAATTTTTGTCGCTGAAGCATTAGGCAGAATATATCTAGCGTCTTCTGCAGGAATACCCTCATCTAAAAATTCTTTATACAACGTTTCAGTATTTTTTAAAAAATCATCATATTTTTTTAACAGTGTTTTATTTTTTTTTATTGTGTCGGGAACTACATATTCAACGCCGTTTTCAAATCTTACACATCTCTGGCTCTGAACGGAAAAAGAAGCTATTCTGTGTCTTGTAAGCTGCGCAAGCAAAACACGCGAAATACCTTCGACTCCGAAAGTAAAAGAAGAATGTTCTAAAACGGAATAATGACCAGATGAAATAATTCTGCTGAGAAGTTCTTTAATCTTTTCTTTTGTAAAGTTCCCGGAAATTTCATCTATATTCTCAGAACTACGACATAACTTTGCAGCTACAGCACATATTTTTTCCGGGTCATTAGTAAACTTTAAAAGCTTTATTTTCATAAGACAGTATTAAAACCACTTTACGCCTTTTCTTACTTCTATAGTTTCTTCTCTCTTTCTTCCAAGGGAAATTAAATCTATCGGAGCATCTACAAGCTGTTCTAAACGTTTAACGTATTTTTGCGCATTTAGAGGAAGCTTTTCAAAATCTATAATGCCCTTAACTTTTCCCTTAAATCCAGGCATTTCTTCATAAACGGGTTCGGCATATTTTTGAACTGTCCTTGAGGCGGGAAATTCTTTATATAATTTATCTTTATATTTGTATGCAACGCATATCTTAATTTTATCTATATCCTCTACACAATCAAGTTTTGTAAGAATTAAATGTTTTATACCGCTTAATCTCACGCTGTGGCGTACAACAACTGCATCAAACCATCCGCAACGGCGTGGTCTTCCGGTTGTTGCACCGTACTCTGCGCCTTTTTCTCTTAAAAATTTACCCATTTCATCAAAAAGTTCTACCGTAAAAGGTCCCTCGCCGACTCTTGTGGTATAAGCCTTTACAACTCCTAACACACTATCTATTTTCGTAGGACCAACTCCGGCACCGGAACATACACCACCGGCTATAGGATTAGACGATGTCACAAAAGGATAAGTTCCAAAATCCAAATCAAGCATCGTACCCTGAGCACTTTCAAAAAGTATCTTTTTATTTTTCTTTATTGCATTTGCAATCATAATGCTTGTGTCCGTAACAAAGGGTTCAAGGAATATTGAAAGCTCTTCACGATCTTTCAATATTTCCTCTTTCAAGTTTGCAATATCTACTCCGCTGTTTTTCAATATAGGAGTTTTTTCTATAAGATTTTTCTCAAGTAAATCTTCAAAAACGTCCTTTTCCAAATAATCAACAACTCTTATTCCTATTCTCTTTACTTTATCTGCATAAGCAGGGCCTATTCCTCTTCTCGTAGTACCTATCTTAACGTTTTCTTCTTCAAGAATTCCGTCGATAAGTTTGTGATAAGGAAGTATAATGTGAGCCTGCTCGCTTATAAAAAATCTTTTTTCAACGGAGATATTATTCTTATCTAATATGGCAATTTCCTCTTTTAAAGCTTTAGGATCGACTACGACTCCATTCGTAATTAGACAATATTTATCAGGAAAGAGTATTCCTGACGGTATTAAATGAAGAATAAAAGGCTTGTTTTCATGGATTAAGGTATGGCCCGCATTATTACCGCCTTGATAACGGACAATATAATCTGCCTGTTTTGCAAGATAATGTATAACTTTTCCTTTTCCTTCATCTCCCCACTGTGTTCCCAAAACAACTAATGTCGACATAATTACCTTCCATAAATAAACGTTTAAACTTTTGAAAAATAAAGTTCAAATGATTTAGTATTAGAGGGCGCATCTTAAAAATAAACGCTCCCAACGAGATTTGAACTCGTGTCGCAGGATTGAAAATCCTGTGTCCTAGACCCCTAGACGATGGGAGCAAAAATGAGCCCGGTGCGGTTCGAACGCACGACAACCTCATTAAAAGTGAGGTGCTCTGCCAGCTGAGCTACGGGCCCCTCTCCCCCACCTGCAAAGTAAAAAATAATTGTTAAAAAATTGGCATAGTAGCACATATCTAAATAATTTTAACAGCGAGCGTATAAAAAATAACATAAAAACATTTTCTTGTCAAATTGCCGAGTATAAATTTACCATCTCTATTGCGCTCATTGCTGCATCAGATCCTTTATTTCCCGCTTTAGTGCCGGCCCTTTCAACAGCTTGTTCTATTGAATCCGTTGTCAACACACCAAAGATTACCGGAACATTGCTCTGAAGCGCTATGGAAGCAACGCCTTTTGAAACTTCGGCAGAGATATAATCAAAATGCGGAGTAGCTCCCCTTATAACACAACCCAGACAAATTATTCCATTGTCCTTTCCGTTTTCTGCAATTTTTTTTGCAACCGCAGGAATTTCAAAAGCTCCCGGAACCCAGTAAACAGAAATATCTTCGTCTGCAACCGAATGCCTCTTGAGAATATCTTCTGCACCGCTTATAAGTTTATTTGTTATAAACTCATTAAATCTCGACACTACTATCGCAAATTTTTTCCCATGCGCATTTAGCTGTCCAGTGACAATATTCATTTTTCTCTCTCCGTTTTTTCATTCATATATTTGTCATTATAAACTTAAAAATCAAACTAATATGATTAACCTTTTTAAAAATACAGATTAACACGCAAATTCAGAGATACAATGACAGTCGTAGACCTCACCGCCTATTTTACCCACATTGAAAAGACAGCAAGGTTTACTTCGCAAAACATTTTAAACCTTTTTTAACATATGTCCCATTTTTTCTTTTTTAGTCTTCAAATATTTCTCGTTGGACTTGCTAGGACTGATTTCCAGCGGAACCCTTTTTGTAATTTTTAAACCGTAACTCTCAAGTCCATTTATTTTTCCGGGATTATTAGTCATAAGATTAATGCTTTTTATACCGAGTTCGGACAACATCTGAGCACCTATTCCATAATCTCTTAAATCCGGATCAAACCCGAGCGCTTTATTGGCTTCTACGGTATCCATACCTTTTTCCTGTAAACGATAAGCTTTAAGTTTATTTGCAAGCCCTATCCCTCTTCCTTCCTGATGTATATATAAAACTACGCCCTGCTCCGCTTCTCCAACAGCTTTTAAAGCCGTTTCAAGCTGATCGCCGCAATCACATCTTAAAGAGTGAAATATATCGCCCGTTTCGCACGACGAATGAACTCTTACCAAAACGTTCTGCCTGTTTTTTACAACGCCTTTTACAACAGCAATATGAGAATCTTTTGTTATCAAATCCTCAAATAAAACAAGTTTAAAGTCTCCGTATCTTGTAGGCAAATCAACGTTCACAATTTCACTGATAAATTTCTCAGTCCGGCGCCTGTAATTTACAAGTTCCCCTATTGTTATAATATGCAAATCATGTTTCTTTGCAAACTTTATCAAATCAGACATCCTCGCCATTGTTCCGTCATTATTCATTATTTCGCATATAATTCCAGCAGGGTAAAATCCCGCAAGTCTAACCAAATCAACAGCTGCTTCTGTATGACCCGTTCTGGCTAAGACGCCTCCTTCTTTACATCTCAAAGGAAATATGTGACCTGGTCTTGCGAAATCTTCGTGTTTTGCAGTTTTATCAATGAGTTTTCTGACGGTAACAGATCTATCGTAAGCCGATATACCCGTCGTAGTACCTATTTTATAGTCAACTGACACCGTAAAAGAACAACCTTTTTTTTCCGTCGGCTTTTCAACCATATTTTCTATTTCAAGCTCCTTAAGTCTCTCATGCTTCATCGGAACACAGATAAGTCCTCTCGCATACTTCGTCATAAAATTTATAACTTCAGGAGAAGCCTTTTCAGCGGCACAAATTAAATCTCCTTCATTTTCTCTACCGGGATCATCAACAACTATAACCATTTTACCCACTTTAATATCTTTAACCGCATCTCCTATTGATGCAAAAACTTTATTCTTCATATAAACTCCATTGACATATAAGACATTCACACTAGACAAACCCGTTTTCCTTTAATATTTCAAGGGAAATATTGTTTGTTTTTTTATTTGTAAACTTCTCTACGTATTTAGCAATAATATCAGTCTCAATATTTATTTTATCACCTTTTTTTTTAAACTGCATGATTGTATTATTAAAAGTCTCAGGTATAATAAAAATTTCAAACCCCGAAACTAATATAGACGAAAGCGTTAAACTTATGCCATCAACCGCAACAGAACCTCTGCTGACACAATACGCGGATATATTTTCCCCGCAAGAACACACAATTCTAAAGAACTGCCTGAGATTTTTTATTTCTTTTATTTCAGCGATCCCGTCAACATGTCCGCTCACTATATGTCCGCCAAGTCTCGAAGACAGTTCTATAGCGCGTTCCAAATTAACTCTTGAATTTTGTTTTAATTTTGAAAGAGTTGTAATCCTATCAGTAACGGGACTGTAATCAGCGACAAAACAGCCTTTATTTACAAAAACAACAGTCAGACATACTCCGTTAACCGAAATACTGTTGCCTTTTGCAATGCCATCAAGTTTTGTTTCAATTTCAACTTTAGAACCCGAAATATTTTTAACCGTACCAATGTCTTCAATTAAACCCGTAAACATTAATTATTCCCTTAGTTTTGTCGTATTAAAGAACTAAGCGGCCGAAAAATACGACCACTCCGAATTATTTAAAAGTTCTCGATTCTGATATTTTGATTTTTCACAACAACATACGGAACCACACGTTATCTAATTTGCCCAGTTATAAGTAAATCCGGACCTATTTTTTTTACTTTCATATTTTTTATACACAATGATTCCGACATTTTCTTTACTCCTGTCCCCCCTACAACGGAAATTGCAGTCCTACCGCCCGTTATTTTTGGAGCAATAAAAAAATATATGTCATCTACTACATCCGAAAATAAGGCTGATGCAATTATTTCACTCCCACCTTCTATTAAAATTCTTTTTATTGAAAGAGAGTCCAATTTTTTGATTATTACACTAAAATCTTTTTTTGCAGCGTCAATATTAACAGGAGATAGAATTATCCCTTCTCTATTCAAATATTTCGGGATATTTGTAATATTTAAATCATAAACAATAACCGTCGGAACACATGCGTCAAATAAATGATGGGATTTTGGGAGTTTTAATTCCGAATCTATGACAACTCTTATCGGATTTTTTAAATTTTTTGAATGTGTCGTAAGAATAGGATTATCTTTAAGAGCCGTATTCATACCTACAAGAACCGCATCATAGCGCGCTCTCATTTTATGTACGAAATTCCTTGATTTTTCTGATGTTATCCATTTTGAATCATATTCATAAGTCGCAATTTTACCATCTAATGTCATTGCTGCCTTTATTGAAACTTTAGGTTTATTTTTTAAATGCTTTAAATAATCTTTAATCAGAATTCTGGATTGTTTTTTTAACAGCCCTTCATGGACTTTAATATTGTTTCTTTCCAATATTTCTCTGCCACCTGAAACATTACTGTCAGGCACTGCATAATAAACTCTCTTTATGCCGGCCTTTATAATTGTAAGAGTGCAAGGAGTCCTCTTGCCGTAACTATTGCATGGCTCAAGCGTAACATACAAGTCCGCACCTTCAGCATTTTTTCCCGCATCTATAATCGCATTTACCTCAGCGTGATTACCGCCGAAACACTGATGCCAACCTCTTCCTACAATCTTATTGTCTTTTACAATTACACAACCCACCAAAGGATTAGTATAAACTCTGCCTTTTCCTTTTTGGGCAAGATCTAATGCAAGTTGCATATATTTGTTGCCATTCATTAAAAAATACCTAAAAAATACTTTAAGGAAAATTGTAAACAAATTGCCTTATCTAAAAAACTTTATTAATTGTATGCATTTTCCCCATAACTGTCAATCGACATAACGAAAAAATGACAAAATTTTCGCCAACATGGGAATTTTGTATAATAAGTACAACTTCTTTTCAAAACAAAAAAAGATTAATTAAAAGGAGTTAAAAAATCACTACTTAAACAAATTATATCGAGCTTACCATCCTCATCCCAAACACAGAAGACATATTTTAGTAAATATCTGTTATAATTATTATAAGATTATCTGACTTATTTTAAAAGCAGACAATAAAATCGCTGATATTTCTGAGAACGCAGACATGGCTAAAATAATTGAATGCCGGTAAAGCAAAACAGTTAAACATTACGACCGGCAGAATCATAAATATAAATGGCGGAGAGAAAATGATTAAAAAACTTAAGTTGAATTTAACGGCTTATATGAAAGTAAAGGTATGAAAAAGCTGAATGTCATGAGAGGCATACTCAACGAGATAAACATACGCGATATGAAAAATGTTAAAATTAACGATAAAGAAACGCAGAGAATCCCTTGAAAGCTTTAAAAAGTGTTGCCTTAAGTGCTTCCAAATTTCGTTGTTCCACAGTAATATATACATCGGCAATGTGAACATGAAGTACAATCCTCTTGTAGTAACTCGCTACTTTAAAAGAGATCTTAGACTTTAGGCGAAAACGTCTCTTAAAAGCCTTTACTTAAACCGTGAAACGATATATAATGGCTGGCATGTTTACAATGATGTGGCTTAGTCTAGCGAGCAACTTATGAATAAGCAAAATCAACAAGAGTTTGCAGAGCTGTATTATATACTCGTAAAAGGTCACGCCATTACACAAACACCTCAAGGTGGAAGGGAAGGACAGAGAAAAGAAAGTGTTGTAGGAGTAAACGACAGTATCAGACGTTTAAACGATAAACAAAAGCAAAAGGATTATGGGTTTTCCGACGGACTTGATACTATCAGGAGTACAGAAGCTACAGATAGGCGAGCAACGCCGTAATCCATAAGATGGTTGGAGCGGTTTACGACGGCATATATAAAAGCTCTTATATGAATTATCTGGAACAAAGTTATAAAAAAAGAAAAGAGGATAATAAGTAAAATTAACTACGAGGAATTCTGTAAAAATCCAGAATAGAGAGCTGAGGCAAAAAAAGGAAAGTGCAGAAAAAAGGCGAAGAGAGCATACTTCAACAGATAAAATTTTGATGTGATTGTCTTAGAAAAGCTTTTGAACGTCTGTCTAAAATAAATGAAGAAGTCATTTTACAATATCTCATAGTGAGGAGCAGAAGTCTAGGAAAAGAGGCTACTTAAAAGGTATCAACTCCATAAGCACTGTAGCACTATAAAAAAACTGATAGATTGTCTTATACTAAATCTCCGATTAGTTTTTTAGAACTTTAAAATATCTTTGAACTATATAAAGTTAAGCCTAATACCTCACTAAATTATGTATCTGTAGCAGGCAATAGCCCCCGGTACAGGATGACGTAAAATGAAAAAAACAGGTTGCGGAGACATAATGGGGTACAGGAGGATAAATGAAAGACCCAGCAAAATATTTAGTAAGATATTGTAGCGATTTAGAATTATCTGTGACGTTATTATATCTTTCTGCGATGTAATATCTGACAATATTGGCTGGGACGGGACTCTTACGGACCCGAAGCTGACGTTTCAACAGGTTTTAAGAAAAATTATCCGCATAGCGCGGACAAAACACAAAAAGGAGAGTAGAATGAAAAAAGGTATTTTGGCATTTGTTGTAAGCGTATTCGTATTGTCGTTTGTTAGTTGCGATAAGACGAGCAAGCTGTGTGGTACTGAGAACGAAGTAAAAGCTGAAGAAGCTAAAAATAAAGAATATGATGCTAATAAGAAGTTATTTTTAAACAAAGAATTTGGACTTCTTGAAGAAAAGACAGTCCCTTCAGCGGACTTGGAAAAATGGTTTAAAGAAGAGTACGGCATAGAGTACAGCGACATAAAAGTTAAGACGAACGTAGAGCAAAAAGCAAAAGCCGATTACATTGCAACTGTTAAAGAAAAAGAACAAAAGAAGCAAAAGTAAAGTAATTAGGCTTGACTTTTTGTAAATTGTATGTTAAAATCTGTGTGCGTATAATGTATACGCACACAGAAAATCGATTAATTTAATTATGCCATGGTTTCAGAATTCCGTACACAGCTAGGACAGGAAAAGGACAAAAGTATAAGTTTATTTTTCAAAAGTAAATTCAAAATCCCCGATTCTCACGGTATCACCCGGTCTGGCACCCATTTTTTTAAGTTCAATTTCAAGACCCATTTTTTTAAGTATATTATGATAGCGTCTTAGCGACTCTTCTTCGTCAAATTTTGTCACTTCCGTAAGCGTCTCAACTTTAGCACCTGTCGCCACAAAAATACCGTTTTTAATACTAATTTTAAATTCAGGTTCATAAATATATTTTTTTACATGCAATGGCTCTACTTCCTCTTCAGTACTAAAAGCAACCGGCTTTTCAAGCATTCTTAGCATTTCTTTAAGCAATGCATCAATGCCATAACCTGTCGCCGCAGAAGTTTCAAACAATTTCTTAGTCTTTAAATGCTTCTTAAAATTTTTAATTTGCTCTAGAGAAACCGCCGAATCAATTTTGTTTAAAACTATTATAACGTGTTTTTTTGCAAGGTGTTTTGAATATTTTTTCAATTCGTTATTAATTATTTTATAATTCTCATAAGGATCTCTGCCGTCAAAACCGTTTACATCTATTACATGTATAAGAACTTTTGTACGCCTTATATGTCTTAAAAACTCAAAGCCAAGCCCTATTCCTTTATAAGCACCCTCAATTATACCGGGAATATCAGCAGCGGTAAAGTGTTTGCCTTTATAGTTAACAACGCCTAAATTAGGAGCTAATGTCGTAAAAGGATAATCTGCAATTTTAGGTTTTGCTGCCGAAATTTGTGATAAAAGAGTAGATTTTCCAGCATTTGGAAGACCTAAAAGTCCTACGTCTGCAATTAAGCGGAGTTCAAGATTTACTTCTGCGGTTTCTCCCGGAGCACCTTTTTCGGCAATCCTGGGAACCGTGTGCCTTCCCGTTTTAAAAGAAGCGTTACCTCTGCCGCCTCTGCCACCTTTAACAATCAAAATTCTTTCTCCCACCGTTTTTAAATCCGCAAAAAATTCTCCGTTTTTAAAAATCAGAGTTCCCAAAGGAATTTTTATTATTAAGTCTTCACCGTATCTGCCAGACTTGTCACCCGACGAACCTTTTTGTCCATCTTCTGCTTTAAATTTAGGTCTGTAGGATAAATCTAAAAGAGTTGTTTTGTGCTGATCGCTTTCAAAATAGATATCGCCGCCATTACCACCATTACCGCCGTCCGGTCCGCCGTAAGGAACATACTTTTCTCTTCTAAAAGAAATGCAACCGTCACCACCGCGTCCGGCTGCAAGATAAGTATTGACTTTATCTATAAACATTTATTAAACCGTATCTTTGGTTTTTAGCATTCAATATTTACATAACATCTATCGCCGGACTTTCTGATAAATTTAACCGTCCCTGTGACTTTTGCAAAAATAGTGTTGTCTTTTCCCATTCCTGCATTTACTCCTGGATGATATTTTGTTCCTCTTTGGCGGACTATAATTGCACCTGCAGAAGCTTTCTGATCTCCGTATATTTTTACGCCCAGTCTTTGACCATTTGAATCACGCCCATTGGTAGATGAACCCTGAGCTTTGACATGTGCCATTTTACTGTCTCCTTATAAATTTGCTTAAGTTAAGTATTGATTCCCGTAATCTCCAACTCTGTTACGTATTGACGATGTCCCTGAAGTTTTTTATATCCTTTTTTCGGCTTTCTTTTAAATACCAAAACTTTAGGACCTCTTTTCTGCGAGACAACTTTAGCTACTACTCTTGCGCTTTCAATTATTGGTTTTCCTACTGTCAGTTTTTCGCCGTCGGCAAGTAAAAGAACCTCTCTGAGAATAACTTCCTGACCCGCTTCGACTCCTTTGAGTTTCTCTACTACTAAACTGACGCCTTTTTCCACTTTGTACTGCTTTCCACCTGTTTTAATAATTGCATACATTTGACATACTCCTCCATAATTTGTACAATTTATAAAAATCAAAAAGATTTGTCAAATTAAAGCACGGGCGAACAGTGCTTTTTTTGCAATAGCGGGGGAACAAATGTATATTTCAAAAAGAGTGCTGTCAATTAAGCCGTCTCCGACACTGGCAATAGACGCAAAAGCAAAAGCACTTAAACAGCAGGGAATCGACGTTATAAATTTCGGCGTAGGCGAACCTGACTTTGATACGCCTGTAAATATAAAAGAAGCGGCAATTATCGCAATAAATGCTGGTTTTACAAAATACTGTCCCGTCGCGGGGACTCCAGAATTAAAAAATGCAATCATAAATAAATTTAAAAGAGACAACGGACTCACATACACTCCTGAGGGAATTATAGTTTCAAGCGGTGCAAAACATTCTCTTTACAATCTTTTTCAATCAACAATCGACGATGGCGACGAAGTTATAATCCCCGCTCCTTACTGGGTTTCTTATACCGATATGGTTATTCTTGCAGGCGGAAAACCCGTAATAATTCATACAAGCGATAAAACCAATTTCAAAGCAACTCCGGAAAACATAGAAAAAGCTTTGACATCTAAAACAAAAGCAATTATAGTCAACTCTCCGTCAAACCCTACGGGCGTTACATATACCGCTGAAGAACTTAAAGCAATCGCACAAGTATGCGTAAAAAATAAAATTCTTATAATTTCGGATGACATATATGAAAAACTTATATACGACGATTTCAAATTTACGTCTATTGCAGAAGTCTCTCCGGAAGCAAAAGAATTCAGCATCGTAGTAAACGGAGTTTCAAAAGCCTATTCAATGACAGGCTGGAGAATAGGTTATGCGGCTGGACCCAAAAATATTATTTCAGCAATGACAAAAGTACAAAGCCAGTCAACTTCAAACGCTTCGTCAATCTCAATCAAAGCTGCTTTAGAAGCACTAAATGGCACGCAGAAATATGTTGAATCTATGAAAAAGGAATTTGAAAAAAGAAGAAATTATATTGTTGAAAAACTCAATGCAATAAAAGACATCGATTGCAGAAAACCTGAAGGCGCGTTTTATGTTTTCCCAAACATCAAAGCCTTTTTAGGAAAAACTTTTAATGGTAAAGTTATAAACACAGATATCGAACTCGCAGATTATTTGCTCGACTGTGCTAAAATCGCAGTTATTCCGGGTTCAGCTTTTGGAGCGGAAGGATATATAAGACTTTCTTATGCGACTTCTGTTGAAAACATTAAAACCGGTATTGAAAGATTAGAAACAGCTCTAAAAGGGTAACTTTCTTTCACTCAAGACGATAATATCTGTCGCATACAAAGAAAGTAAGAAACGGAAGAAGCAGGTTTTTTTACCTGTTGCAGTTTTTTATTTTCTAAAATTCGCTTATTAAAAATTCCGTCTGAGTTTTATCTTTCATATTTTTCATCAAAAATTTACCGTATTCAAATTCAGTTCTGGCAAAAATTATCGTTTTAACGGCTTTTATCTTATCTGCAAACTTAAGCTGGCTTGTCAAACTTTTACCATTTATGGGGCCGAAAACAGAAATATTTTTATTGCCTTTCAGTCCATTTCTCATCGCTTTTACAGCAAAAGAAAAAGCTTCGCTAAAAAGTTCCTGATCAGCAACAGCTATAAAAATTTTCTCTGATTCCTGAAAACTGCCGAAAAATCCTGTTTTCTGTACGGCGAGCAAAACTCTCTCAGAACCTAAAGCAAATCCAACCGCGGGAGTGTCCTGCCCCCCAAGTTCTCCGACAAGATTATCATATCTTCCTCCTGCAGCGAGAGCACACTGCGAGCCAACAGCATCCGATCGGATTTCAAAAACAGTTTTTGTATAGTAATCCAGTCCTCTCACAAGTCTCTCGTCCACAGTATAATTGTATCCAACGCTTTTAAGCAGAGACTGCGTTAAATTAAAATTATCCTTACAGCAATTGCATAAATAATCCGACATTCTAGGCACTGCAGTAAACTTATTCGAATCCGTTTTACAGTCAAGAATTCTCAAAGGATTTTTTTCAAGCCTTCTCAAGCAATCTTCGCACAAGTCCCGCACAGAACCTAAATATTTGACTAATGTTTCTCTAAAAAAAGGTCTGCATTTTTCACAGCCCAAAGAATTTATATATATGTTCATTTCATTTATGCCAACAGAAGAAAGCAAATGCTGTGCAAGTATGATAATTTCAGCATCTGCGGCAGGAGACGAACTGCCGAAAAACTCAGCACCTATCTGATGAAACTGCCTGTACCTTCCTGCCTGCGGTCTTTCATACCGAAACATTTCTCCCATATAAAAAAATCTGCCAGCAGGCATTGAAACATCCATCCTGTGCTCGATAAAAGCTCTTACCAGAGAAGCCGTCCCTTCGGGACGCAATGCAAGTTTTCTCTTCTTTCTGTCTTCAAAAATATACATCTCTTTTTCCACAATATCGGTTGTCTGTCCTATTGAGCGCATAAAAAGAGCGGCGTCCTCAAACACCGGAGTTCTCACCTCTTCAAAGCCGTGCCTTTTAAAAATCACTTTTGCTTTCTGTTCCAGCCAACTCATACCCGAGGCATTTATTCCAAAAATATCGTGCGTACCGCGTGGAGCTTTATAATTCATTTTTAACTTCCTTTATTTATTCATTAAGCTTTATCTTCTTATTATTTCTCATATTTATTACTCCGACAGAAATGACAAACTGAAACGCCTGTTCCACCGTATAATCGGTATAAACTACTTCTTCTTCTTTAAATAACAGCAAAAAACCCGTCGTAGGATTAGGTGTAGTCGGCATAAAAGCACAGAGATGTTTTTCTCCTTTAACCGACTGCTCGCCAGTTAAAAAAGCAACGCTGTAAACTCCTTTACTCGGATAAGGCACAAAAATAATCTTTTTAAATTTTTCCACGTTGTCGTTGCCGAATATAAAATTTATAAATTGTTTTGCCGCGGAATGAACTTTTCCAAAAACAGGCAGTTTTTTAATAAACTTTTCTGCTGAATTTAAAGCACTTTTCCCGAAAACCCTGTTTGTAATAAGTCCTAGAACAATTATGCTTATAATTGAAATAAAAAAACTCGAAATTCTTGCTATGATATGCACCCAATATGTATCAACGACAAAGTAATTTACAACGGGAAAAGCAAAACTACTTACCCATTTAAAAAGAATTTTCATTATAGAAAACGTTAGCCATAACGGAATGACAACGACTAAACCTGTCATCACATACTTTTTAATTAAAACGCCGATTTTTTCTTTTAAAGTTTTTTTTTTCTGTTTTTCATTTTCCATAAATAAAATCCCTGCCTATTTTTAAAAGTTCATTGAGTTTTACCTGTGAATCAGATTACGCCTATATTCTTACTAGAGGTTCTGTCCCCGAGAGTCTGAAGCCTATCCACGTACTGTCGTCTAAAATAAATTTATGTCCATCGATGGTTATGCTTTTTTGAACTTTCATACCGGCAATACTTTTCGGATGCTTTGTTTCCAAAGTGCTTCTGGAAATATTCATAATCTCTGACGACAAACAAAAATCAAGTCTTGAAGTTAAAGTTTCGCCAACTAGCTTTTTAATATCTTTAAGCAAACTCGCTACAGATTTCTTGCTCATCGCAGTGGCTTCTGCCCTCAAAAGACATGCAAGAATTCCGTCTTTTTCAGACACATGCCCTCTTATTGTAAGACCTCCAGATTCTTCACCTCCGATTAAAAATTTGTCGGGATTATTCATCATAACTTCTCCGATATATTTAAATCCCACCGGTGTCAGCACAACTTCAAACGCCTATTTTTGCGGCAAAATTGTCCAAAAAATGGCTTGTCATAACGCTTCTTACTGTAATTCCAGTCCAGCCGCTTTGTTCTATTTAAATTATACAAAAGAATTAGGTATAACCT
Organism: Candidatus Endomicrobiellum trichonymphae; assembly: GCF_002355835.1. Lineage (NCBI taxonomy): Bacteria > Pseudomonadati > Elusimicrobiota > Endomicrobiia > Endomicrobiales > Endomicrobiaceae > Candidatus Endomicrobiellum > Candidatus Endomicrobiellum trichonymphae. The sequence continues at coordinate 771,129 of NZ_AP017459.1, forward strand.
GATTGGAGTTATAAAAGTTCCGTCAGAGTCTATGACTCCAAATCTGTCAGCATCAGCATCCGCAGAAAGCCCAAGACTATACGCGATTCCTTTTTATTCCCGACTTCAAAGGAACGGATTTTACATCCTTGCTTTAGTATTTCTCTATCCTTTTTGTGGTTTCAGAAAGAGCGACCATCCCACGCGAGAGAACATTTTAATCCGTTCCCAGCCAAAATATCCGCGGCAGTTTTCGCAAAATCTTCAGACATAAATCTCGTATCATGTCCTATAATGACAGAAGCTTTTTTATACTCTATCTTTAAGAAGATTCGCAATAGCCTGAGTAACAATAGCGACATTGAGGTAAGTAAATTCTTCCGCAATAATCCCTCTCCAACCTGACGTTCCAAATTTAATCATACTTACCTTCTATAACTGCAATTCTGAACAAACTCATTTTGAAATGCCTGACATTTTTCATTCTGCATAAGAAAAAAGGCAAAAAAACGATCCAGTTAGCTCTATTTCGTTCTTTCACTTTTTCAGCACTATTTCACCAATTCTGCCGCTGCTGACTTGTTTTCAGTCTTAGAACACAATAAAAAAGCCAATAATTTATGAGAAAGTTTACTAAACTTGGCACTTAAAAGCAAAAAATGACAATTCCGAATTGAATTAACAACGATGGCAAAATCTAACCGCGGCGCATCCTATCGATTTCTAGCTTGTTTTAAAACACACAATTTTGACACAGCTTCCATTTTAAAATATAATTATTAATAGCTATGAAACGCAAGAAGCCAAAAAAAAAATCTTTTTTGAGTTTTCTCACAATTGCACTCATTGTCGCTGTTTTGGTAATTGCAGTGAGCAAAATTACGGCAAATTTTATAGATAATCTGCCGTCCATAAAACAGCTTGAAAATTACACTCCCAACTTATCAACCAAAATTTACGACAAAGACAACAATCTTATAGCCGAACTTTTCACCGAAAGACGCATTTTTATACCGATAAATAAAATACCTGTCAATCTCCAAAATGCTTTCATAGCCATTGAAGATAAAGATTTTTTCAAGCACTGGGGAATTTCTATAAAAGGAATTATGCGCGCTTTCTCAAGGATACTGCTGAAAATGAAAATTGCAGAAGGTGGTTCGACAATAACGCAGCAGCTTGCAAAAACTATATTCTTAACCCGCGACAAAACTTTAATCAGAAAAATAAAAGAAGCTATTCTAACTATACAGCTTGAGAAAAATTATTCAAAAGACGAAATTCTGCAACTTTATATAAACCAGATATATTTCGGCTGCGGAGCTTATGGAGTCCAGACAGCGGCAAGAATATATTTTAACAAAAACGCCCAGGATTTAAATCTTGCCGAATGTGCAACACTTGCCGCAATCCCGAAATCTCCCAATTATTATAATCCTTTTAACAATGCAAAAGCTTCTCTTGCAAGAAGAAATCTCGTTTTATTAAGATTGAGAGAGTTAGGTTATATTACAAAAGAGAAAGAAGAAGAAGCTCTCGCGGTTGCACTGCCGACAAAAGAAACTGCGCTGAAAGAAAATATGGGACATTACCTTCTGGAATTCTTAAGAATAATGCTTGAACCGAAATACGGGACAAACGTTTTATTTAAAGGCGGACTTTCAATTTATACAACAATCGATATGAAAGCACAGGTAGGCGCCGAAAAAGCAATTGAAGAAGCGCTGGCAAATTTTGATAAAAACAAATTAAAAGTTTTTGAAAAATCAAGGCAAAAACCTGTAAAAGTACAGGGCGCGCTAATAGCTATAGATCCAAAAAACGGCGCAATAAGAGCAATGGTTGGTGGACGCAACTTCAGAGAATCCCAGTTTAACAGAGCAATTCAGGCAAAACGACAACCCGGCTCTGCTTTTAAACCTTTTATATATCTTGCAGCAATTGAAAAAGGACTTACGCCCGCAACACTTCTCAACGACGAACCTATGGTTTTTGTATATAAGGGTAAGGGAAATTCGTGGGATTTGGTTTCAAGAGATATAACAACACTTGAAACTATCGCAGAAACCGTATCCGAAAAAGACTTAATCAATACAAATAAAATTTGGACGCCTACAAACTACGACAAAAAATACAGAGGTCCCGTAATTTTAAAAACGGCACTTGCTTCATCTATCAACATATGCGCCATTGAAACAATTATGCAGATAACTCCACTAAAAGTTATACAGTCTGCAAAAAATTTAGGCATAACAACACCGCTTGCAAATTCTTTTTCTCTCGCTTTGGGATCAAGCGACACAACGTTACAGGAAATGGTTTCGGCTTTTGCAGTTTTTGCTTCCGGTGGCATCAAAACCACTCCTTATATTATAACAAAAATAACCGACAGAGATGGGAAAATTTTAGAGCAGAATATTCCGCAACAAAAAGAAGTCCTTTCTTCTCAGGACTGTTTTATTATCACCAATATGCTTAAGACTGTCGTAGAAAAAGGAAGCGGCTGGAATGCAAAAAACTTAGGAAGACCATGCGCTGGAAAAACCGGAACAACAAACGATTCAAGCGACGCATGGTTTATAGGATATACTCCGCAACTTGCCGCCGGAGTATGGGTAGGCTATGATGACCACTCAATATCGCTAGGCGAAAAAGTTACCGGAGGAATAATCGCATGCCCGATATGGACGCAGTTTATGAAAGAAGCTCTCGACGGGGAACTAGTGTTAGACTTTATGCAGCCCGAAAATATTGAATGGGCTTTAATCGATCCTTTAACAGGACTTCTAGCATTAAGCAAAACATCTGGCGCCTCTTTAGAAGCGTTTGTAAAAGGAACTGTGCCGACAAAATACTGAAAACAGATTTCAGGCTATCAAAAACAGTATATAAATACAGAAGAAGAAAAAGAAGGATTTTAACTATTCAAATATAAAATTTTATATTCTTCGCGTAATAGTTCTGTACTTGCTTCTATATCAAATTCAACGCCGAACAATTCTTCAAGTCTTGCTTTTTTCTTCATGAAATATTCAATGACATCAATATTTAATTTTATTTTTATTCTACCGTCATAACCGTCAATTTTCAACTGTTTTATTTCATCACAAACATTAATAAAAATAGACTCTTTTGAAAGAACAAAACTCAGTCCGTGACACACAGGACAAATATCACCGAGAATAGAAAACAACGACTTTCTTTTTCTCTCTCTCGTCATCTCTATAAGACCAAGCCTAGTTATAGGCCATATTTCTATTTTAGCTTTATCAACTTTCGTAGCTTTGCGAAGCGTTTCTAAAACTTTACGCCTGTTCGAAGCTTTTTTCATATCTATAAAATCAATAACAATTATACCCCCTATATTTCTAAGTCTTAACTGTCTTGCAATTTCTTCGGCGGCTTCAAGATTCGTAATAACCGCCGTATCTTCCTGTGTAGATTTCGCTGTAAACTTTCCGCTGTTAACATCTATAGCACACAGGGACTCTGCTTCCTGTATTATAAGATAACCGCCAGAACTAAGCCATACTTTGTTGGAACACAATCTTTTTATTTCCTCTTCGATACCATACTTTTTAAATATTGGAGTCCTATCGTCGTAAAAAACAATCCTGTCAAGGAATTCAGGCAATACTATTTCAACAAAATCCGTAACATCTTTGAGTTCTTTTTGCGAATCTATACGCATAAATATGACATCGTCAGAAAAATAATCTATTACGGTCTGAAAAACAAGTCCCAAGTCTTTATGTATAAGACTCATCGGCTTAGCATCGTCAAATCTTTCTGTTATGGATGTCCAGAGTCTTATTAAATATTTTATTTCATTTTTAATTTCCGCTTTTGTAGCTTTTTCAGCTTTAGTCCTTATTATTATGCCACCGGAAATATCTTTTTTAAGCTCCGCAGTCATACTTTTTAATCTGTTGTATTCATGTTTATCTTTAATATTCTTTGATACGCCTATATTATTGCTGAAAGGCATATACACTAAAAGCCTGCCCGTAAGGGAAATAGCCATTGTTACTTTAGCACCTTTGTTATGTATCGGTTCTTTATAAACCTGAACCATAATGTTCTGTCCGGCTTTAATCATATTTTTTTTACTGCGATGCTCTTTCAATGTATCGCAAACATCAAGATAGGCACCTCTACCAAAACCTATGTCCACAAATAATGAATTAAGCGCAGGCACAATATTTTTCACTCTGCCTTTATAAATATTGTTTAATATTTTTTCAGATTCTCTTCTTTCAATAAATAAATTAAAAAGTTTGCCGTTGTCAAGTATGGCAACTCTTGATTCTTCAAACGTTCTATTAACTATTATTTCTTTTTTCACTGTTTTCTCCGTCTGGATGTTTAGCGTATTTTTAAGCATATATAATCTTAGATTGTTTTATTTTTATTCCGACTTATTATTTTTTCATTATACAATATACTCATACTTTTTCTTGAGAATTCTATCCTAATATCTGATAACCGTTTCAAAACAATAGAGCAAGTAGCATTTTATATTAAATAGAATTCAGCGTACAACACACCAAGATAGGAAATTTATGCCATCAACACATGGGCTGCAAGTGTGAGAGTAAAAATATTTTGATATTTTTGTTTGAGATGAAAGTATGTCAAAGAATACAACGGAAAACAGAAAACTAAAAAAGATTTGATTTTTATTTTGAGAATTTTTCCTCAAAAAAGCTTGACAAAAAAATTAAATAATAGATTTTATATATTATCTCTCTTACCTGCATTTTTTTCTCTCTTTCGCATTTTACTCTAAATTTGCCGTATATACGGTTTATCTATTTATTTTTCTCATACTCATTCACTTTAAACAAAAAAGTGGGCGGAGAGGGAATTGAACCCTCACGACTCTTGCGAGTCTCAGGATTTTAAGTCCTGTGCGTCTGCCAGTTCCGCCATCCGCCCAACAATTAAGATTAGTCTTTTAAAAAATTGTACTACAAACAACAGATCGGAAGCAAGTCAAAATATTAAAGACATCAGAATATTCATCATCGACAGAAACTATAAAACGGCAACCTTTTAAGAATTTTTATCAAAAACTTTTTATCTGTACTTCACTTTTGCCGTTAACATAAGCCTAAGAAATACAGCTTGGCAAAAGACAAAATCTCTTTAAACCATTTTGAATGCTGAAATGTTTATCAGGAAATTCTCGTTCTTTTTTTCTTATGTTTTCAGCTTAAAGTCTGTTTACAATATGCGCAGGTATGCGTTAACAGACTTTGCACTTGGTCACTTCATCAGCATAATTGATTTGAAAATTGGAAATCGCTGAAGCTAACATTTCTTCTTCTTTTTTTGTTAAATTGCCTTTAGTCTTATCTCGAAGCATGAGAAGCATATCAATCGTTATCTGCGCACCTTTCAAATCTTTCTTTATTTTACCTTCAACCGGATCCTGAATTTTGCCAAGCTGACACCATGCTGAAGAAGCAAGCATCGTTATAAGATTAAAAAAATACTGATTAACATCTGAAACTTCCTTTTTTGACATTTTTACACTCCTTTTGGGTTTGCCAACAAAAAAATCAAGCGTATGGTAGAAAGTAAAGCTTTAACGCCGTAATCTACCCTTCAAACACTAAGACGGCAGCATTATTTTTTGATATTTCTTTCTATAAATCCGCCGAGAATTTTTCAAAACACACAACTAAAAAGATCATAAAAAATCAGGTTGATTCTTCGTCAAGCTATTCCAAGATTAATATAATGTTTTTACCGTGAAAAGCTACCAGCTTATCAACCATAGACTACCCTCTTTCATCTGCAATATTTCCTAAAATTTCATGCAACAGAATATATCGTTCCGATCTTCCTAAAACGTCAATTTTTAACGGGAGGACTTCAAAACATCTTTAATTCCTATCGCCCAAAAATTAATTACTAATTACTTAGGATTCACGCCATAAAACAAATCGGGCAATTACTGTGTACTCTCTCAGCTTTGTAGTCTGCCGCTTCAAAGTATGATACTGCTTTTTCAGTTTTTTCCGGTAGAAGTATCGCGGCTTTCGTAAAAACAATTAAAAAATAACAAGACGCTTGTATTTTAAAACAGAAACATCTCCGACTTTTTAATTAAGAATTCCGTCTGCTTTACGAAACGGCAGTAGAATACCGGCTGGATTTATTCATAAGACATAATATTACATGACTATTTCTGAAAAAATTTATTTATCGCAACATTTATTCTTCTAACTACATCTTCTTTCCCCATAACTTCCATCATTTGGAATAAACCCGGACCCTGCATTCTTCCGGAGATTGCAACTCTTATAGGGTGAAACACCTGCCCGGTTTTAATATTTTTTTCCGCAGCTAAATTTCTTGCATACTGTTCTAAAGATATAGCTGAAAAATCCAGTTGATTCGGCAGTCTCGCCGCACTTTCGATTAAAACAAGTTTTGCAATATCTTTTGATTTCTCGGAAAGCAATGTTTTCTTCACTGCTTCTTCTTTGTAGTCCACGTTTTTTGTAAAAAAGAAATCAACAAGAGAGGGAATATCTTTCAACAACTTTATTTTATCGTGTTCTAAAATCAAAGCTTTTTTTAACAACTCAACATCCCAAGTCTCTGTCAATTTTTCATTACCCGTATATTTCAGCCAATCAATAAACAATTCGTATACCTGCTGAGGCGTTTTTGAGCGGATTTTTTCGCCATTAAGCCACAGCAACTTTGCCGGATCAAAAATAGATGGACTTATCCCGCATCTTTCTACAGAAAATTTCTGTTTTAACTCCTCAATCGTAAAAATCTGCTGACTGTCCTCCGTAGACCATCCGAGCAATGCAAGATAATTTATCAATGCTTCCCGCAAATATCCTTCTTTTCTATATTCTAAAACAGATGTATGTCCGTGCCTTTTTGAAAGTCTTGCGCCGCCGGCGCCCAAAATCATAGACATATGCGCAAATTCTGGCATTTTCCAACCCAAAGCATTATAAATATGCATCTGCCGAGGGGCATTTGAAATGTGGTCGTCACCTCTTAAAACATGAGTTATTTCCATAAGATAATCGTCGACAACGCACGCAAAATTATACGCAGGTACGCCGCTTGCTTTCATTATCACAAAATCGTCAAGCAGAGAATTATCAAATTTAACTCTGCCTCTTATAATATCGTTTAAAACGGTAGTTCCCGATCCGAACATTTTAAATCTTACAACAGCCTTTTTCCCTTCAATTTCTTTTTGTTTTCTTTGTCCGGGCGTAAGATGCCTGCATTTGCCATCATATTTCGGAGGAAGTTTGTCGGCTTTTGCTTTTTTTCTCATAACGTCAATTTCTTCGGGAGTACAATAACAGGGATACGCAAGTTCTTTCGCAACAAGTTCGTCCGCGTATTTCCGGTATATGCCGCGCTCTTTACGTTTCATCTGAGAGTAGGGAGAATATTTCAGATTTTCATTTCCCGGTCCCTCATTCCATTCAAGTTCCAGCCATTTCATAGCATCTAAAATAACTTTTGCGGATTCTCCAGTCGAGCGCGTTTCATCAGTATCTTCAATTCTTAAAATAAACTTTCCACCTTTATTTTTTGCAAAAAGCCAGTTAAACAAAGCCGTACGCACCCCGCCTATATGCAAATCACCAGTTGGAGACGGTGCAAATCTTACTCTTATATCACTCATTTATTTTTCCTTTTCAGTGATAACGTCAAAATGAATTTCCGCACTGTCGTCTCTATACAGCAACAAAACTGAAACACCCGGAAACGACACTCCTCATCATTTCTGTGTTTTTAAAATTTCTTCCCTGACTTTCTGCTTATCTTTTAAACTTTGTTTAAAAACGTTAAGCTCTTCTATAAACTCGTTTAAATATTTTTCAATATTTCTGCTGTTTGTGGCAAAAATCGGCGCCCACATATCCGCACTTGAAACTGCAACTCTCGTCATACTTTTAAAAGACCCTGCCGTAAGCATATCAATCTGCGGATTTTTTCTCCTTGTTTTCTTATAAATTTTATTTAACAAAAAAGCTATAATATGCGGAAAATGGCTTGTAAAAGCGACAAGTTCATCATGCTTTCTTGCAGACATTTTAACTATGTTTGCTCCAGCATCTTTCCACATTCGAGATACAAGCGCATTTTCTGCCGATTGTTTTACCACACTAGTTATAACGACATTTGCATTTTTAAACATATCTGCATCTGACGAAAATATTCCGTTTTTTTCTTTTCCCACCATTGGATGAGATCCAATAAAAGAAACCCCGCCATTTTTTTTTAAAGAATCTCTGATTCCTTTTTCAACAGAGTATTTTACACTTCCAGCATCGGTAATTATTGTATTTTTAGCGACTATCTTTGACAATTGTCCGTATAAAGGCACTATAGTATCAACCGGCGTGCATATAACAACAATATCAGCATCTCTTGCACTCTGCAAAGATAAAGACGTTTCATCTGCAGCTTTAAGCTTAAGAGCAGCATCTAAAGTCCCTTTTCTTCTTCCTATGCCCGTTATATGGTAACAGTTCTTTAAAGATTTGGAGTTTTTCTTTAAAGCTAACCCTAAAGAAGCGCCCATCTGTCCCAATCCCACAATACACACTTTCAGCATCAATCCAACAGCTCCCTTCCAACAGCTTTCGCCACCAGGTCAAGTTCTTTCATCAAATCCTAAACTGCTCAGGCAGCAAACTCTGCGGACCATCTGAAAGCGCTTCCTCCGGACGAGGATGCACCTCTATTATTATCCCATCTGCTCCTACCGCTATACTCGCCTTCGCCATCGTTCCTACATGTTCTCTTATTCCTATCCCGTGCGAAGGATCCAAAACTACAGGCAGATGTGTAAACTTTTTCAGCACAGGCACCGCATTTAAATCCATCGTAAATCTTGTTGAATCCTCAAATGTCCTTATTCCTCTCTCGCACAATATTACATCATAGTTCCCCTGTGAAAGAATATATTCAGCAGACAGCAATAACTCTTTTACTGTCGCTGCCATCCCTCTCTTCAAAAGCACAGGTTTTTTCTGCTTTCCTGCCGCCTTTAACAAATCGTAGTTCTGCATATTCCTTGCGCCTATCTGTATAATATCACAATACTTTGACAATAACTCTACCTGATCCACCGTCATCGCTTCGCTTATCGTAGGCATATGCAGCTTTTCCCCTGCCTCTTCCATATATTTCAATCCTTCCTCTCCCAGCCCCTGAAAAGCATAAGGCGAACTCCTCGGCTTAAACGCTCCCCCTCGGAGTATCGTCCCTCCCGCCTCTTTAACTATCTTTCCGGTATCATTCAGCAAATCCCTGCTCTCTATCGCACACGGACCTGCCATAACATGTATCTTCTTCCCTCCTATATCCACATTCCTGCTCACCTTAATCACCGTATTTTCTCTCTTGAACTCTCTCGATGCAAGTTTATACGGCTTTTGTATTTCATTTACATGTTCAACCACATCCATCGCTTCAAAAACTTCCTTGTATTTCTCCGCACTGTCTCCTATCATCCCTATTATCGTAATATCTTCTCCCTTCGAAACGTGAGGCTTATACCCAAGCCCTTTTACCTTTTCTGTCACCGCTGTTATTTCTTTCTGTTTTGCTCCTTTCCTCAATGTTATTATCATATCCCCTCACCTTTATTGTGTTTTCTTTCTCTTGCCGATTTTTACTTATTCTTACCCCTGCCAAATATCTTCTTTAATTTATCTATAAACAACTCGTTCTCCTCGCTCAACCCAATTGTCACTCTCGCCCAATCCGTAAGCTCGTATTCATCCAGCGCCCTTATTATCACTCCCTCTTTTACAAGCGCATCAAATAATTCTTTCCCTTTATATGGAAATGATTTAAAAAGAATAAAATTCCCAGCCGATTTTATATATTCTATTTTTAGATCCCTGAATTCTTTATATAAGTATTCTTTCCCTTCCTTGACAAGTTTCAGACTTTTAGTAACCTGCTCCTTATCCCCTATTGCCGCTGTCCCTCCTATCTGCGCCAAACGATTAACGTTAAAAGGAGGCCGTGTTCTTTCAATATAATCTACTATCTCCTCGCTCGCAAAACCATAAGCTACTCTCAATCCGGCAAGTCCGTATATCTTTGAAAAAGTCCTAAATATTATCAGATTTGGATTCTCTTTTAAAAAATCAAGCCCGTCGGGATAATCTTCATCTAAAGACGCATATTCAAAATATGCTTCGTCAAGCACAACAATTGGCTTAAGTCCTGCTTTATTTAAAGGAATTTCTTTCAAAAACTTACAAAGTTCCTCTTTAGTATTATATGTCCCGGTAGGATTATTAGGATTTGTCACAAAAATCGCTTTTGTCTTTTCCGTACATGCTTTAGCCATAGCAGTTAAATCATGCTTAAATCCCTCTTTCATCGCAACTACTACCGCTTTTGAACCCATTAATTTTGCCGCCATTTCATACCTTATAAACGAATGTTTCGAAATTACTATCTCTTCTTCCTTATTAAAAAATAATTTAGCTATCAGCTCTATTATCTCATCTCCTCCAGCTCCGATAAAAATATTCCTTATCCCCAATCTGTAATGTTCAGACAAGCCCTTTTTAAGCGCATAGGAATTTGAATCAGGATAATAAAATATCTCTTTTAAATTTTCTTTTATCGCTTCAATCGCTTTCTTTGAAGCTCCCAGCGGATTCTCGTTCGACGCAAGTTTTATAACCGATTTCAGTCCCATTTCTCTTTTTATCGTCTCTATCGGCTTCCCAGCAACATAAGGCTTAAATCCTTCGCACTCTTTTCTAATAAGTTTTGTTATATCCATTATTTACTCTTTTCAATCACTTTCTTTTAACATATCCTTAAAAACGGTCTTCCACTTATTATCCCCTATAATACAAACTGCCTTTCCTTTCTTTGTTGCGTTTTGCAACCTGAACCGCGCTGGAGGTGGTATTATTGATATTTATTCTTTTTTTCTTTATTTTGCACAGGCGGAAAATAACATTTATTCTATTTCAATTCTACGCACTTTACGCTTTTTGATAACTGCCTAAACTCTTCACAAAAACACAGCTGCGTTTTAAACTCTCTATCGTCTTCACTATATTTTCATCCTCAACATGCCCTCTTAAATCAACAAAAAACATATACTCCCACGCTTTCTTCTTCGTAGGACGAGATTCTATCTTTGCTAAATTTACTCCATTCCTGTTAAAAATTCCCAGTATATTGCACAGCTCTCCTACTTTATCCTTTACTGTAAAAACCAAACTCGTCTTATCTTTCCCGCTCGCCTTTGTCAATATTTTCCCTATAACAAAAAATCTAGTGAAATTTTCCCTGCTGTCCTGTATCCCTTTATGCAATATATACAAATCATATATCTTCGCCGACGCCTCTCCTGCTATCGCTGCCGCAAAATCTTCTTTCACCACTTTCTTCGCCGCTTCCGTCGTCGATGATACAGGTATCAATTCCGCTTCCGGATAATTCCTCAGCGTCCAATTCCTGCACTGCGCCAATGCATGCTCATGCGAATATATCCTCAATATCTTACTCTTCCTATCTTTTACTAGAAAACACTGCTCTATCTTCAAACTTATCTCCGCACATATTTTAAGCTCCGTCTCCACAAGCATATCTAGCGTCATATTCACCGAACCCTCATTCGAATTCTCTACCGGCACTACTCCAAAATCCACCCGTCCGCTCTCAACTTCTGTCAACACTTCCCTAGGACTTGTAACCGGAATAAAATATCCTGACGACCCGAAATTCTTTATCGCTGCCTGATGCGTAAACGTCGCCCACGGTCCTAAAAATGCTATCTTTGTCGGACTTTCCAAATTCCTACACGCACTTATTATTTCCGTATATATATTCTTCAGCGCTTCCTCCCCCAAAATACTCTTAGATGAGATTACATTCTTCAGAACTTCTTTCTCCCTCGACGGCACATAAACCGCTCCCTCTCCTTCTTTATACCCTCTGCCCTTTGCTTTACCCACTTCTAACGCAAGCTCCGCCCTTCTATTTATAAGTCTTGCTATTTCTTTATCAACTTTATCTATCCTCTTCCTTGCACTCTGTAATTGTATCTTTGACGCCATTTATCCCCCCCCCACCCCTTACCTCTTAAAATCTAACCCTTTTTCTATCCTTATCCTTATTTTCCCCTCTATAATATTTATATAAATATATTTACCCCTCTTTATTCAAAATTATATGATCGCAGAGAGAATTCTTTGCGATCATCAGTTTCGTCTGTAAGAAAAAAACGATTTTTTCATTGATCCCAGATTTTTTTAATTTGTTACAAATTATTTCCGACAGATTTAATCTGTTGCCGTTAAGTTTAACATTAAACCTTGCTTTCCATTTCGCAGCATAGTTTATAACAGCACAAGCAGATATGACGTCCGATATAAACTTTAATTTCCTCCGCTCTAACGTAGAATTCTCTTTGTAATATTTCAAGAGAACTTTCTATTATTCCCACCGAAAGACCTTTCCAGTCTATGTGAATTGCAGCTTTAAACTTCACACACCCGTAAAACATAAGCAAAAGAACGCAACTTGCTGTGAAAATCCCCAGAATTATCACTTTATCTGCAGTAATCAACCCGACGTAGCCCCCCCCACCCACAAAAGTGTCTCTGTCGTAAGTACTAACAATTTTTATGTTACGATCTGTGCATAACAGCCTTGCCGGATTTAACTTTAAGGAAACAAAAAAAAAGATTTTCTTACACCTTAGTTCATATTATAGGCAGTCTTAGTAGTCGTAAAATGTTTATGCGGAAAACTTTTTTCTGATATAAACTCATTTTTAATTTATATGTCTGTCATAAACTGATTTTCTCTTAAAACAGCAGACTTCATATAAGGGCTTATCGGCAGTCCACCGTTGTAATTTACCTTTTAAACAATCCTGAAGCAAAACTCTTTACTGCATTCAAAACAACATTAGGCATCGGAATAGGACATCGGTAAAGAAAGCTCGATAGTCGGCAACCGAAATATATGAAGACTTTTTCTGCACAGTTGAAGTTCTCCGCAGCGTCCGCTTATGCTCTCTCGCGCTGCTCAATCAGAATTTTCAAGCTCTGCTCATTTTAGAAGCAAAGACGGATTATAAGCCGAATTCTGTCTTTTAAAAATAAACCTTAAAAGCGCAGTCATTTCTCTGCCGTTAAAATCACTTTTAACGATCAAGCGACTATACTTCAATCTTGCTTTCCAGTAAGGATTTAGCCGTTTCACCTTCTGCATTGCTGCAAAAGCTTATCCTTTTTCCATGCTACTTTTCCCGCTTTCTCATTTGCGGGAAAACGTCTTCCTTGATAATAAGGATACTTTTTCCGTCTCCGGAAAAGGCGTCTCTGTTCGCACCTCTGCCCTTGCGGGCGACAGGTATTACCTGCTACCGTTTTCTGAAATAATGCCTATGCTTTTTTGCAGTTAAAGTTCGGACTTTCCTCTTCACAATAAATGTAAAGCGACTGCATATTCGTCTCTACTTAAATTATTTTATTTTTGCAACAATATTCTTGAACAATTATCACAGAATACAAGTTCATGACATTTGTACGCCTGATTTATCAACTGCGGTCTTAGCATCATTCCGCAACATTCACAGCTTTCATCGCCGATAAGACATATTACCTGTCCGTCACGACAATCGCGGAGCCTTTCATACTGCATCAATATAGTCCTATTGATTTTTAATTTATACTCTTCCCTTTCTTTTTCTACTGCAGTTGCTTCTTTTTCAAGCTTTTTTATAAAATTTTCAAATTTATTTATCTCGTTTTTTACTATTTTTTCAATTTTTTTTAATTCATCTTCTGCAGATTTGACAATAACAAATTCCTTCTCTATTTTATCCATAAACTCCAAAATCTCATTTTCAATAACGCTCTTATCACATTCCGCTTTTTCTATCTTTAAAAGCAACGCTTTATAAATATCATTTGACTTAACGGTGTTAAGTTCTAAAGAGTGTACGCTTATTGCTTTCTCTTTTGAGTCTAACGCCGATTCTTTTTCTTTCTTTAAAGAATTCAATTTGACAAATTTTTTCTTTTTTGTCTCTGTTTCCTTTTTTTTATATTCTAAACTTTTATTTTTCTCTTCCACTAAAGACAGAACTTTACCAATTTTTTTCCTTATATCAACTATTCTAATATCATAGTTCTGCAATTCATATAACAATTCAAGCTCCGATCTTAAATTATCCATTTATTTCTCTCCATACCCCGGGTCGTCATCTCTTTGGCAACGTAAAACTTGCCCTTAACACACCACCATTCCTCAATAAAAGTGACGACAGCATACGGTCTCTGATACTTCGCCGCAGTCAACGGCAGCATAAACCGACCTGTCACGAGCCCGCTTACACAAAAATACATAATGTGTAGTGCAGGGTTCGAACCTGCCACCACTCGCGTGTGAAACGAGTGCTCTTCCACTGAGCTAACTACCCCCATAACTACAATTATTATAGCAAATAAAAAACCCTTGATTTCTCAAGAGTTCGTCATAATTTCCGCTATAACTGGGCCTGGTAGGACTTGAACCTACGACCATTCGATTATGAGTCGAGTGCTCTAACCAACTGAGCTACAGGCCCGCTTTACATATCAACCCATACATTTAAAAATTGTACTCAAAAAATTATATTAAGTCAAACAAAAGAGATTTTTCTACCCGAAAGTATATTGTATACGTTGTAAAAAATTATTTTATACTGTCAAGCCACTCTTTTGCGCTGCTTTCGGTTGCCATTCTCCAGTCACCGCGCGGTGAAAGAGATATTGTTCCAATTTTTATCCCATCGGGAACACAGTTGCGCTTAAACTGACTTGCAAAAAAACGTTCGATAAAAACTCTCAGATATTTTTTTATTTCTTCTATGTCATATTTCCCTTTAAAGGCTTTTAGAGCAAGCATAAGTGTTTTATCCGGTTTCTGCCCAAAACGCACGGTATAATACAAAAAAAAATCGTGAAGTTCATAAGGTCCTATTATGTCTTCAGTTTTTTGCGAAATTTTACCATTATCCGACGGAAGAAGTTCCGGACTTATTTCCGTATTTAAAATAGAAAGCAGAGCTTTTTTATATTTTACGACCCTTTCGGATTCATAAGAGACAAGATGTTTAACAAGGGTCTTGGGAACCGATGAATTCACAGCGTACATGGACATATGATCGCCATTATAAGTGCACCAGCCAAGCGCATTTTCAGACAAATCGCCCGTACCTATAACCAAACCTTCTTCGGCGTTTGCTATGTCCATCAAAATCTGCGTGCGTTCCCGAGCTTGCGCATTTTCATACACGGTATCTTCTTTGCCACTGTGTTTTATATCCGTAAGATGTTTTCTAACAATATCCGTAATTGGAATTTTTCTAATTTGTATTCCAAGAGCTTCTGCAAGTTCCGATACGCTTTCTACGGTTTTTAAGCTTGTGCCAGGTCCCGGCATAGTAACGGCTATAATATCTTTTTTACTCCTGCCTAAAATTTCATAGCTTCTCACTACAGCTAAAAGAGCAAGGCAGGAATCAAGTCCGCCGGAGATCCCCAACACCGCATTACTCCCCGTAAATTTTAACCTTTCCGCAAGCGCTCTTGACTGCATTTGAAGTATGAGTTCCGCACGGGAAGATACAGATTTTAAATCCTCCGGAACAAATGGCAGCTGCGAAATGTGGCGCATAAGTTCCGTATCTGTTTCATCAAAATTAAATTCCACCGTGCGGTATCCGCTTGAATTATATGATTCAAAAACGTTAAGCCTGCGGCGTTCGTAAGCAAGTCTTTGTGTATCTATTTCGCATAATGTAAGCCCGCTTTCAAAAAGTCCGCCCTCCGCAAGGATTTCTCCGCTCTCGGCTATAATGCGAAACCCTGAAAAAATTATATCGCTTACCGATTCGCCGCTTCCCGCAGAAGCATAAACATAACCTGCCGATAAACGACCGCTCTGTGACTTTATAAGAGTTTTTCTGTAATCGACTTTACCGATGAGTTCGTTGGAGGCGGAAAGGTTTACTATAACCGAAGCCCCCGCCTGCACATGTCGGTTAGAAGGCGGCGAAATTATAAACATATCCTCACATATTTCAGCGGCAATTTTGACAGTGTCGTTATTCTTTGCCGCAAAAATTATGTCCGTTCCGAAAGGTGCGGTCTGTCTGCATAATTTAATTGACCCTGAAATATCTCTGCCCGAAACAAAATGACGAAGTTCATAGAATTCAGAATACGACGGCAACGCAGTTTTAGGCACAACACCCAAAACTTTTCCATTCTGGAAAGCAACAGCGCATGAGTAAAGTTTTCCTTCGTTCCATATAGGGGAACCTACAAAAACAAGAGCTTTTTTCCCGACAGTGGTTTTACAAACCATATTTAGAGCATCGCTTGCAGAATGCATAAGCACGTCAGATAAAAATAATTCCCCACACGTATACCCTGTCACGCATAGTTCTGGAAAAACTAAAAGTTCGACGCCGCAAGTATTCGCTTGCTCTATCAACTTTATTATTTCCGCGACATTTACTGAAGGATTCGCCACACTTATATGCGGCGTCGCTGCTGCAGTTTTAATAAACCCGTATTTCATTATTTCCCTCTCTGCCGCACTCACACATCACCGCCGTGTTTTATTAAAATCAAGCTCAAAACCAAGTTTGTTCATAACAATATCTCTTAATCCGGGAACCGCAACAACTTTTCTATTATATTAAATCCGAAGGCATAACTTCTATGCCTATAAAAGTCCCCGACGACTGCTTGAAAGTTTCAAGCAATCCTGCAAGTTTTAATATATTTTCTCTGCCGCCTTTAATTATTATATGTTGTCTGTAAACATTGTTAAGCTTTGCGATATATGCCGGCACAGGGCCTAAAAGCTTTAATCCCAGCTTATAACTTTTAATTGAATTTTCAAGGAGAGAAAAAAGTTTTTCAGAATCGTCATCAGCTTTTTTTTCTTCTTTATTTCTTATTGAAATTTTTGCCACGTCGCAGTAAGGAGGATAAAATAACTTTTTTCTCTCCTCTATTTCAGTTTTATAAAAAGATACAAAATCATGATTTTTTGCATACTCTATTGCGTAATGCTGTGGGTGATTTGTCTGAACTATTACGCTGCCTCTCATATCTCTTCTGCCGCTGCGTCCCGCAACCTGCGTAATAAGCTGAAAAGTTTTTTCAACTGACTTAAAACCAGGAAGATATAAAGATGTATCTGCATTTACGACACATGCCAAACTCACTCTCGGAAAATCAAATCCTTTTGCTATCATCTGCGTCCCTATCAATATATCGTATTCCTCATTTTTTATGCCTCTGTAGACTTTCTCATAATTTTCTTCTGAAGACGCAGTATCTCTGTCAAGTCTGAAAATTTTTGCGGTTTTGAAAAGTTTTTTCAACTCGTCTTCAACTTTTTGAGTTCCCGCACCAAAAACAGCTATGTCTCTGCTTTTACACACAGAACATGCCACAGGCAGATTTTTTGTTAAGCCGCAGTAATGGCATTTTAAAAGCTCCGGATTCCTGTGAAAAACCATTGAAACGGAACATTTGGAACACTGGTAAACGATGCCACATTTTCTGCACATAATCGTCGGAGAGTATCCCCTGCGATTTAAAAAAACAATTATCTGCTCTTTTCTCGCCAAAGCTTTTGACATCGCTTCTATTGTCTCCGGAAGAAGCAGTCCCGCTTTAAATATTCTGTCTCTTAACGTTAAAACTTTTACCTCAGGTAATTCTTTTTTACATATCCGTTCGTTTAATTCTATTAAATTCAGTCTGTTTTCCAGCGCGTCTTTATAACTTTCAAGAGATGGAGTCGCCGAGCCTAAAACCACGACCGCATTGTGATATACGCCGCGCCTTTTTGCAATTTCTCTGGTATCATAAGACGGTTTTTGCTCCTGCTTATACGTATGCTCGTGTTCTTCGTCGACAATTATCAGCCCTAAATTTTTAAACGGAGCAAATACTGCAGATCTTGCGCCTATCATTATTTTTATACTGCCATTTTTCGCTTTTGAAAACAGACTGTATTTCTCGATGTTGCTTATGCCACTGTGCCAGACACCAATACTTGCGCCGAATCTTTTTGTCATAATATCCACAAATTGAATCGCAAGAGAAATTTCAGGAATAAGCATTATGGCACTTCTGTTTTGTTTTAAAACGTACTCTACAGCTTTTATATATACTTCCGTTTTTCCCGAAGCTGTAACTCCGTAAAGAAGAAAAGCATTATAAACTTTTTTCCCCAAACTTTCATTTATTAAATTAACGGCGTTTGACTGCTGAGCGTTTAAGATATGTCTTTCATATATTTTTTTTTCATATTTATTTCTATTTTTCGGAATTCTTTTCGGAGGTTTCATTGAAACAGGAATTATCGACGCAAGCGCTTCGCCCAGAGAACAGACATAATTTTTTGAAATATAGTCCGCAATCTCCATTGTTTCTCCGGTTATAAGAGGGTCATCGTCAATAATTTTAATAATTCTTTTTAATTTTAAACCGCTGTCGCTTTCAACATTCCGACAAGATATTGCATAAGCTGTTAAAATTCTTTTGCCAAACTGAACTTTAACTCTTTTTCCGACTATGCTTTCGGGATTCATATTCTCAGGAGGCAGATAGTAAAAGATTTTATTTAAAGGAACAGGCAAAACTGACTCTAAAACTATCATATTTCACCTGTATCTAAATAATGCATAACTTTTTTCATATCTTCCCAGACAAATTTTTTTAAGTTCTGGTTCCTGAGAAGAGCAGCAGGATGAAATGTAGGTATAAGTTTTATGCCTTTATATTCTCTTACGCTGCCTCTTATCCTGCTGATGGATTCTATGCTGTTTAAAAGTCCTTTTGTGGAAGACGCTCCTAAAGTCACAATGATTTTAGGTTTAATAATTTCAAGCTGCATATCCAAATAAGGTCTGCATATTTCCATTTCTTCAAGTGTCGGAGGTCTGTCATTTGAACGTTTTTCAGGATTAGACGGATCAATCATAGCGTGACATTTAACTATATTTGCAATATACACGCTTTCTCTTGCCTGGCCCATCGCTTCAATGATTTTCGTCAAAAGCTGTCCGGCCCTTCCTACGAAAGGTTTTCCTATATGATCTTCGTCATATCCAGGACCTTCGCCGACAAACACCAAATCGGCATCCGGGGACCCGCATCCGAAAACCGCATTTAAACGTTTTTCCCCTAAAGGACATTTTTTACAAAAACTAACTTTTTCTCTAAGCTCTCCAAGTTCTTCTCCGGAACTGGAAATTTCTGCATAAAAAGCCTGTCGTCCGGTTTTTGGAAAAACAGCTTTGCCGCATGAAACATTAGCAGACGAAGTCTTATAAACCTCATTTTCCCCCCAATTTTTATATTCTTCAAGAGATTTTCTTGCTAGATTCAATATTTTTAAACATTCTGATTGTTTCATCTATAATCTTTTCCGCAATGATTTTTTTATTTTTATTCTTCATCTCCAAAACACCGTCCGCATCTAT
The DNA here is from genome assembly GCF_002355835.1 of Candidatus Endomicrobiellum trichonymphae. Lineage (NCBI taxonomy): Bacteria > Pseudomonadati > Elusimicrobiota > Endomicrobiia > Endomicrobiales > Endomicrobiaceae > Candidatus Endomicrobiellum > Candidatus Endomicrobiellum trichonymphae. The sequence continues at coordinate 790,651 of NZ_AP017459.1, forward strand.
GATATACATCGTAGCCCTATCTGAACCAAACGATTCTTTGCCATTTGCAGTTATCAAATCAAGTTTTTTATTTTTCAGTTTCAATCTGGCGTTGCCTATCAAATTTTCAGTTTCAAGCGCAAATCCTGCAACAATCTGATTTTTTTTATTTTTGCCACAATATCCAATAATATCGATATTTCGTTTAAGTTTTATCAACATTCCCAAACTGTCTTTTTTAATTTTACACTTACAAGTTTTAACCGGACAATAATCCGCAATAGCTGCCACGCTTATTATGATATTGGCTTTTTTAAAATTCGATTTTGCTTCTTTAAACATCTCCAAAGCTGTCGTAACTTTTATAAGTTTTACATTCGTCGGAAATATGCTTGACGGACCCGAAATAAAGATAACACCGCATTCTCTTTTTAAAGCGGCTTGAGCAAGAGCATTGCCCATTTTTCCAGATGATTCGTTGCTTATAAATCTCACGGGATCAATATATTCTTTTGTAGGTCCCGACAAAATAAGAAATGTAAGTTTTTTTGACATCACCGCGAGATTTCCTTCATTATAACTTCAACCGAAGCAAGCCTGCCATCTCCACCGTCTCCGCAGGCAAGTTCGCCTTTTTCAGGCATAACAAATCTATAACCGTAGCTTTTTAAAGTTTCAATATTTTTCCTCGTAGCCTTATGGTTAAACATATTGGTGTTCATCGCAGGACATATTAAAATATCCGCTTTTGAAGCAAGAACAGTGCATGCAAGCAAATCGTTCGCCCTGCCGCAAGCAAGCCTAGCAATTATATCAGCGGTAGCCGGAACAATTACAATAATATCAGCTTTTTGGCCAAGCGATATGTGGCTTATTTCCCATTTGTCGGTCACTGCAAACATATCTATGTATATTTTATTTTTTGACAACGTCTGCAAAGTGATCGGCGTTATAAACTCGGAGCCACCTCTTGTTAAAATACACTCAACGTTTGCTTTAAGTTTAACAAGCTGTCTTATAATATCACAGCTCTTATATACCGCAATGCTGCCGCAAATGCCCAAAATAACATTTTTATTTTCTAAAGCCATATATTTTTTCGCACAATATCTTATCTGCTCTATTATTTCGGTTTTGCCCCTTTTTTCATTTCTTTGCGCAGCCCTTCAATTTTTTCACGCGTTGCGACATTCGTCATAACATCGTTTAATGCCTTATCTATAAGTTCAGTCTGCGTAAGTTTTCTGTAATCTTCGTTCTGTTTTATTACTTCAACCCATTCCAATACAAGTTTCACTATTTCATATCTTCCTAGCCGGGACATCGATACTGCTGATCCTAACTGCATTTCTGTAAACACCATTTCTTTTATCCCCTGTCAAAAAAAATCATTAAAATATTTTTTATTCTTTTGAATTTTATATTTCAAAGACTTTATAATTGTTTTTACTGCAATCACAGCTTTATCTAGTTTATCATTTATAACCAGATATTCGTATTTTTGAACGGATTTGACTTCTTCCACCGCATTGCCAAGCCGCATTTTTATTATCTTTTTGTGGTCTTTATTTCTTGAAACCAGCCTTTCCTTAAGCGTTTTTAAATCAGGCGGCATTACAAAAATCATACAGGCGCCAGGATACTGCTTTTTTATGCTCATTCCCCCTTGAATGTCAACGTCCATAAGAATATTTTTTTTCATTTTTAACATCTTGCCTAAAAATACTTTCGAAGTACCGTAATAATTGCCGTGAACTTTTGCCCACTCGGCAAATTTCCCCTCTTCAATCATCTTTTGGAATTCAGTTCTATCTATAAAAAAGTATTCTCCGCCGTTTGTTTCATCTTTCCTCGGACACCTTGTAGTGTAAGATACTGAATACACCACATTTCTGCTACTTTTGACAACAGCATTGCATATAGCAGTCTTGCCTGCTCCAGACGGCGCAGAAATAATTATTATATTACCTAATGATTTAGCACTAGAATTGTTTAATCTTTTATTCAACTCAAGAATCCAAACAAAAAAATATCGGGAAGGCGGGACTTGAACCCACAACCTCCTGCTCCCAAAGCAGGCGCGATAGCCAATTACGCTACTTCCCGGTTAACATTACCACACGTTCATAATACCGAATAAACTTTATTTTCAGAATTTACAGCTTGTTTCTCAATACTGAGGATGCTTTATCTATGAAATATACGGTCTTTTCCGGATCTTTCAAAGCTTTATAACCATGTTGTTTCGATTTTTCAGAATGATAACTGCGAATTTGATAAACTTTTTATAATCTTTTTTACTTTTTGCAAAGCTTTTGCTCTGTGACTTAAGGAATTTTTTATTTCACAACCGAGTTCCGCAAAAGTTTTTTCATATTCCGGAACATAAAAAACCGGATCATACCCAAACCCGGCAGTCCCTGCAGTATGCTTCTTTATTGTACCAAATATTTTTCCGTCTGCCAAGAACAGTCTGCCAGCGGGACTTGCAACTGCAACCACTGTCCTGAAATTTGCCGTCCTTTTTTCTTCAGGAACATCTCTTAACTCTGCAAGCAATTTTTTATTGTTATCGTCATAAGAACAGTTTTCGCCGGCATACCTTGCCGAATAAATTCCTGGCCTACCGTTTAAATAATCAACCTCAAGTCCAGAGTCATCTGCAATAGTCCATTTTTTAAAGAATTCAGCCGCTTTCCTCGCTTTATTTGAGGCATTTTCTTCAAGCGTTGCACCCTCTTCTATCATCGTAGGATAATCTGGAAAAGAAGTCATCGGCACAATTTCAATATCTAAATCTTTCAATATAGATTTGATTTCTTCTTCTTTATGCCGATTTTCCGTAGCAAGAACTATTTCCTTTATCATAACAAAATTCCTTTCAACACTTTGATCTCATCTGCTCATCCGCAATTTGTTTTATGCTTTCACACACAGCGCATATTCAAAAGTTTATTTAATTCTTATCTACTCCTATGTCTAAGCCAAAATCCTCATCAAAATTTGGTAAACTGTTTCCTGTTCCTGAATATTCAACCGGATAATCGAATTATGCATTTAAATATCATCTTAAGCGCATCCGAAAACCGCAACCGGGCAGGGCTAAGAGCTATCCTAAAAATTTTAAACTTTCCTTTGTCTTTTCAATTTTCAGATTCGCCTCATTAAGTCTTAATTTAATTTTTTCTATTTCGGATTCAGCAGCTCTTTTTATAAAATATTTATTCTGTAATTTTAAAGTTGTTCTGCCAACCTCTTGCTTTGCAAGAGCAATTTCTTTCGCAAGTCTCGCTTTTTCTTTATCAATATCGATCAGCCCTTCCAAAAGCAAAAATATTTCAAAACCACCTGCAACAATAAGCGCAGAATTTTTAGTTCTTGTAATATTTCTTACAAACCGTATTGAACTTATTCTCGCGAGCTGTTTTATATAGCTTTCATTTTCCTTTGCAACTTTTTCTTTCCTTTCATCTAAAACGTTAAACAACGCTTCAATCCAAACTGCAGGAGAAATGTTCATCTCGCTCCTTAAAATCCTTATCTTTACGATTATATCCTGCAAAACTTTCATTTTTTCAATAGAACCGCTATTTCCCTCTTTAACTTCAGCAAAAGAGCTTTCGCTGATTATTCCAATATATTTTTCACCTTTATTTAATATTCGCCATATCTCTTCGGCTATAAAAGGCATTACGGGAGATACCAATTGCAATGTCGATTTCAGCACATACACAAGTATTGAGAGAACCCGCTTTTTTACATTTAAATCTGCTGACATAATACGTATCTTTGAAAGTTCCACATACCAGTCGCAGTATTTTGTCCAGAAAAAATCATAAATCTCTCTCGCAGCACTATCAATGTTATAAGATTCATAGCCCGCTTTAACTTTTGAAGCGGTCGCGGCAAACTCTGCAATAATCCATTCGTCGGCAAGCTCAAACGTCTGAATATTTTTATCGAGTTCACTGATGTCTTGCGAATTTATTATTATGAATCTTGAAGCATTCCATATTTTATTTGCAAAATTTCTTGCCGCCAAAAAAGATTCTTCTGAAATCTGCATATCTCTACCGGGAGCAGCAACCTGTGCGAGCGCAAATCTCAATGCGTCCGTGCCGTATTTGTCCATAATATCACCCGGATTAACAACGTTTCCAAGAGATTTTGACATTTTTTTACCATTTTTGTCTCTTACTATGCCATGAATAAACACGTTGCTATAAGGAACATCTTTCATAAATTCCAAACCGAACTGTACCATTCTTGCAACCCACAGATATATGATTTCATGTCCCGTAGCTAAAACCGATGCAGGATAAAAATATCTTAAATCCTCATTATTTTCATCTTCGCCCCAATCAAAAATACTCATAGGCCACAACGCCGAAGAAAACCAAGTATCTAAAACATCTTCATCTTGAATAAATTTTCTGCCCTTGCAGCAAGAACATACTGCAGGTCTATCAAGCGAAGCAACTGGACTACAGTTCGTCCTTTTTCCTTTTTCGTCAACACAGTAATAAACCGGTATTTTGTGCCCCCACCATATTTGACGGCTCAAGCACCAGTCCTTCAAATTTTCAAGCCATAAAACATAAGGTTTTTTCCATGATTGCGGATAAAAAGACATTCTCCCGTCATTTACCGCTTCAACCGCTTTTTCAGACATTTTCTTTACATTTAAAAACCACTGCTCCGACATCAAAGACTCTATTTTTGCAGAGCATCTGTAACATTTTCCAACCGAATGAACGTAATCTTCTGTTTTTACCAAAAATCCTGAAGCTTTTAAATCTTTAACAACTTCTTTTCTTGCTTCTTCTACACTCAAACCCAGATATTTTGACAGAACGTTTATCATTCTGCCACTGGTATCTATTACTTCTATAGTTTCAAGATTGCTTCTCTTTCCTATTTCATTGTCAACTGCATCGTGAGCCGGCGTAATTTTAACGGCACCAGTCCCGAAAGACTTATCAACAACATAGTCTGAAATTATTTTTATTTCTCTGTCCACTAAAGGAAGTTTTACGGTTTTTCCTATAAACTTCGCATATCTATTATCGTCAGGATTTACGGCAACCGCTATATCGCCTAATATTGTTTCAGGTCTTGTTGTCGCGACGATAATGTATTCACCACAATCTCTCAGCGGGTATTTTATATACCATAGATTACTCCTTTCGTCTTCATATTCAACTTCTATATCAGATAATGCAGTTGCACATCTGGAACACCAGTTTACGAGTCTTTTTCCTCTGTATATGAGACCTTTATTAAACAGCTTTATAAAAGCCTTCTTAACGGCTTTTGAACGACTCTCATCCATAGTAAAAGCCAGTCTGTCCCAATCCAGACCACAGCCGAGTTTCTTAAGTTGATCCAATATTGCGCTACCTGTTTCGGTTTTCCACTGCTGCATCTTTTCTAAAAATTTATCCCGTCCCAAATCATATTTTGTTCTGCCTTCTTTTTTAAGAAGTTTTTCAACAACATTTTGAGTAGCAATACCACCGTGGTCTGTGCCAGGAACCCATAAAGTATTATATCCTTTCAACTTCTTAAATCTTATTATGATATCCTGCAGAGTGACATTCAAAGCATGTCCCATGTGCAAAGATCCAGTTATATTAGCGGGCGGGATAAACATGGTAAACGGTTTCCTGTTTCCGTCCAATTTCGCTGAAAATGTCTTATTTTCTATCCAATATTTACACCATTTTTCTTCAATTTCTTTAGAATTATAAACTTTTTTCATTTTAAAACCTTTTTGAATCCAGTTGAAAAATTATACAAAAAAAATCACTGTCAATTGTATTTTTTTATATAATTTATTATTATTTTCTCCGTTATTCTAAAACTAAGCGCACTTTTGTCCGAAGAAACGACGACGTCAATTTTAAAGAGGCAGTTATGAAAGCGAAAACAGTGTTGATAACAGGAATTTCAAGAGGAATAGGCAAAGAACTTACGTCATCTTTTTCAAAAAACGGGTGGAATATCTGCGGCTGTTACAAAAATAACAGTCCGGATTATACAGTTCCAAATTCTAAATTTACAAAAGCGGACATATCAAAGCATAATGAAGTAAAGGAGCTTATAAAAAGTTCAATCAGCGAGTTCGGTAAAATTGACTGCGTTATAAACAATGCGTCAGTTGCAAAACGCGCAACCATATTTAGAATGACCAACGAAATGTGGGAACGCGTCATTAAAACAAATTTAAACGGAACTTTTTACATAATCAAAGAGGCATTAAGAACAATGATAAAGCAGAGAAGCGGCTCAATAATAAATATCGCATCAATTTCAGCATTTAAATCTTACGTCGGCGCGGCAGGCTATTCAGCTTCAAAATCAGGGGTTATATCTCTAACAAGAACAGCCGCAAGAGAGGCAGGACGTTTCGGAATAACCGTAAATGCGGTTTTGCCGGGTTTTCATTTTACAAGTATGGGTGACAATGCGGGAGACGCATACATTGAAGAAGTTAAACGGAAAAGCGTTTTAAATGCTACTACAGACATCAAAGAACTTGCCGATTTCATTCTTTTTCTCGCCGGGGTAAAAACAGTATCCGGCCAGATTTTTAACTTTGACTCAAGAATAGCATAAACAGCAATACAGAAATCCTTCTTGCCGTCACTGCGGATAAATTAAGTTTATCCGGGAAAGGGGCAGTGGCAAAAATCAAAAAGCGGAAAACTCAGATGAAAGACACAAAACAATTCGGAATTACAGGAATCGGGATAATTTCACCTCTGGGTTCAGGCAAAGAAATAAACTGGCGGAAACTTATTAATTCCGAATCTCAAGTCCGTTATGACAAACAATACAACGCATACACTGCTCCGGTTTACGGTTTTAAAATGCAGGATGATATGCGACAATATGAGATGGCAAAAAGTGCAATTTTTGAAGCTCTGCAGGAAGCTGACATAAGAAATTCGAGATATAAGAAAAAAAGAATCGGATTTTGCATTGGAGAAAGCAAAATAAACCCCTTTAACAGAGTTTTTACTTTTGAAAATACTCTATTAGAAAGACTCAAAAAAATTTTCAGGTTTCACGGCACTATGCTTGCAATATCTGCGGCATGTGCGACAGGCGCTTTGGCAATCACAAAAAGCTGTAACTTTATAGAAAGCGAACTATGCGATGCAGTTATATGCGGGAGTGCTGAAACTTCAATACACCCCCTGTATATTTCGGCATTTAAAAATATGAAACTTCTAGCAAAGCACAATCCGAGTCCTTTTGACAAAAATAGAGATGGTTTCGCAATAGCGGAAGGCGCCTGTTTTATTATAGTTGAAGATATAAAAAAAGCATTGAGCCGCGGAGTAAAAGTTTACTGTGAAATTAAGGGCTTTTCAAACAAAATTTATTCAAATGACACTCTGTCCGTACATTCGCATAAAAAGATGAAAGATATAATAAAAAAGCCATAAACTCAGAAACGCCCGACTACATACACATGCATGGAAGCGGCACAAAATTAAACGATTATTACGAAAGCATGGCTGTTGCAGAAAACTTTGAAAACGCAGATAAAATTTCTTTAAGCTCCACAAAAGCAGCGACAGGACATATGCTCGGAGTTTCCGGAATGATAGGAGCGGTTTTCTCAGCACTTGCGATAAAAAACAATATTGTCCCCCCTACTTTAAATTTTAAGCATACCGATATAAATCTGGGATTGGATTATACTCCAAACAAAGCAAAAAGAAAGATTATAAATTCTGCTCTGTCTCTCTCTTTTGGATTCGGAGGACAGGGTGCCGCTCTTTTTTTCAAAAAATTATAATCCTGAACTGCAAAATTACTACATAAAAGACTCCGAGTTAGGTCTAAAATTTTCAGATATGATGAGAAAAAATGTATAATAGTAGTGGATTCAAAGCAATTCAAAGCAAAAGGAAAGTAAAATAATACAACCTCTGATATAACTTTAACGCCGCTATGTTATAAACATCTATCATTCTACCGCCGCCAGTATCTATTACTTCTTATAGTTTCAAAATTGCTTCTCTTTCCTAATTCATTGTCAACTGTGTCGTGAGCCGGCCTAAAACCTTAACGTCACCAGTAAAGTAGAGCAAAGATGTTTATCCTAAGAAGAACGGGATATTGTTTAGAAGCATCGCACTCTGTAGTATATGGTTTTGCAGGAATTTAGAAAAATTGTTTAGCGGGGAGCTTGAAACAGCACGGAAATTCCAAGATAAACCGCAGTATATACAAATAATATTTGATTTGCATGGGCATGAGAATAACAGGGAGAGAGAATAATATGAATCTTTCTAAATTTACTATTAAATCACAGGAAGCTCTGGCAGAGGCGCAAAACATAGCGTCGGAATACGGTAATCAGGAAATTACTTCTGAGCATCTTTTATACGCTTTAGTTAAACAGCAGAACGGGACGGTCGGCGAAATAATAAAAAAATCTGCGACGCCGGAACAGCAAAATATGCTGTATGCAAATATTTCAAAAGACTTACTCTCGGAAATTGAAAAAAAGCCGAAAGTTTCAGGCGGAAATTTATTTTTATCTCAGGGGTTAAACAAAATTTTAAATAATTCCGAAAAGACGGCTAAAAACCTAAAAGATGAGTTTATTTCTACAGAACACATTTTTATCGCCGTATCTGAAGAGATCTCTGAAAACGCTTCAAAAATATTAAAAAAACATGGGCTTACAAAAGACATTATTTTAAAAATACTTGTAAGCATAAGAGGCGATCAGAGAATCACGGATCAGAATCCCGAGGACAAATATCAGGCTTTGGAAAAATATGGAAAAGACTTAACGGACCTAGCAAAACGCGGAAAACTTGATCCTGTTATAGGCAGAGACGAAGAAATCCGCAGATGCGTGCAGGTTTTATCAAGAAGAACGAAAAACAATCCTGTCATTATAGGCGAGCCTGGCGTCGGTAAAACAGCAATAGTAGAAGGACTGGCACAGCGTATAATTTCCGGAGATATTCCCGAAAACTTAAAAGATAAAAAAGTTATGGCTTTAGATTTGGGAGCATTGATAGCAGGCGCAAAATACAGAGGCGAATTTGAAGACAGGCTCAAAGCGGTTCTAAAAGAAATTCAGTCGGCTCAAGGCAGGATAATTCTTTTTATCGACGAGCTGCACACTATAGTCGGAGCTGGTTCCGCCGAAGGGACGGTTGACGCCGCAAATATGCTGAAACCTATGCTTGCGCGCGGAGAGCTTAAACTTGTCGGAGCGACAACTCTTGACGAATACAGAAAATATATTGAAAAAGATGCTGCCTTGGAAAGACGTTTTCAGCCGGTTTTCGCGGGCGAACCGTCTGTTGAAGACACCATTGCAATTTTGAGAGGCATAAAAGAAAAATACGAAGTACATCACGGCGTTAAAATAAAAGATTCGGCGCTAGTTGCTGCCGCGACGCTAAGCGCAAGATATATAATGGACAGATATCTGCCGGATAAAGCGATAGATTTAGTTGACGAGTCTGCAAGCAAACTGAGAATAGAAATAGATTCCATGCCTGCAGAACTTGACTCTGTGGAACACAGACTAAGACAGATTGAAGTTGAAAGACAGGCTGTAAAAAAAGAGACTGACGCTGCATCAAAAGAACGTCTTGCAAATATGGAAAAAGAAATAGATAAATTGAAGCGGGATTCAGCTGAAATGAAAGTTCAGTGGGAAAAAGAGAAATCTTCGATTTCAGAAATCAGACGGCTTAAGGCAGAAATTGAAAACATGAAAATTGAAGAGCAGAAAGCCGAAAGAAACGGCGATTTAAACGCCGTTGCAGAAATTCGTTATGGAAAAATTCCGCAGGCGCAAAAACAGCTTGAAGAAGAAAATAAAAAACTTCTAAAACAGCAGAAAGAAAAAAAGATGCTAAAAGAAGAAGTTGACGAAGAAGATATTGCCGTAGTCGTAAGCAAGTGGACGGGAATACCTGTTACGCGCATGATGGAAAGCGAGATGCAGAAACTTCTTAAAATGGAAGATAAACTGCATGGGAGAGTCATAGGACAGGACGAAGCGATATCTGCAATAGCAAATGCTGTACGACGTTCCCGTTCTGGACTTTCAGATCCCAACAGACCTATAGGTTCGTTTCTATTTCTGGGTCCTACAGGTGTCGGCAAAACGGAACTTGCAAAAGCACTTGCAGAGCTTCTGTTTGACGACGAAAAAAATATAGTAAGAATCGATATGTCCGAATATATGGAAAAACACAGCGTATCTCGTTTTATAGGCGCTCCGCCCGGATATGTCGGATTTGAAGAGGGCGGGCAGTTGACTGAAGCCGTAAGAAGAAGGCCTTACTGCATAGTTTTGTTTGACGAGGTTGAAAAAGCAAATCGTGAAGTGTTTAATGTTATGCTTCAGTTGTTTGACGACGGCAGGCTTACGGATGGACGTGGAAAAACCGTTGATTTTAAAAATACGGTGATCATAATGACGTCAAACATAGGTTCTCAGCATATTCAGGAATCTGAAAACTATGACGAAATGAAAAATAAAGTTATGCAGGAACTCCGCAACTATTTCAGACCGGAGTTTTTAAACAGAATAGATGAAATAATAATATTCCGAAATTTGGGCGAGATGGAATTAAATAAAATTATAGAAATACAGATTAAATCCTTTGAAAGCCGCTTTGCGGCAAAAAATATTCATGTAAAGCTTACTGATAAAGCGAAAGACTTTATTTCTTCTAAAGGATATGATCCTGCTTTCGGAGCAAGACCTTTAAAAAGAGCTATACAGACATATTTACTTAATCCTCTTTCTTCAAAACTCATTTCAGGAGAATTTAAAGAAGGCGACAATATTTTCGTAAGTGCGGCAGAGAAAGCCGGAGACAGGCTGGAATTTAAAAAGAAATACGTAAATTAAAAATATTTGTTCCGAATAGAAGCTGTTTTGATATATGTTAATGATTGCACTATATGCAGTTTATCGGCTTTAACAGTCGTCTTTTTCCTCCGCTGTGAATACGTTTTGTACGGGCATTTAATTTGTCTTTCTGCCGGATCCCATCACTATCCGGTATAATAATTATTTTTATAATAATCGCACTATGCTGAAAGGTATAAAATGTATAAAGGAATATTTGTAACAGCGACTGACACGGAAGTAGGGAAGACTTATGTATCGTGTAAAATAGCGGAAACTCTTGAAAAATCCGGTATAAATACCGGTGTTTTTAAGCCAGTTTCAACCGGCAACAGAAACGATGCAAAAGCCTTAATTAAAGCCGCGAAAATTGACGAAAACACTGAAACGGTTACGCCTGTATTTTTTAAAAATCCTATGTCTCCTTACGGAGCGTTTTTACTCGAAAGAAGAGCTTCAGACAAAATTTTTGATTTAAAAAAAATCAATAATGCGTTTAAATATTTTTTAAACAAATACGAGTTCACCGTAGTTGAGGGGGTCGGCGGTATTTTAGTCCCCCTAAAACAAAACTTTTTTGTGAGCGATTTAATAAAAAAGTTTAATCTTCCGGTTATCGTAGTTGCGAGATTCGGCTTAGGCACGCTCAATCATACACTGCTTACAGTTGAAAAATTAAAAAGAGACAGGCAAAAGATTTTAGGAGTTATATTAAGCGGCAAGAAAAATAACAATGACGTTTCGGTAAAATCCAATGCTTTAATCATAAAAAAAATAACGAACCTATCCGTTTTAGAGCTGGGATACAATGAAAAAATTGATCTGGAGAAAAACATATGGATAATAAAATAAAGACGGCATTGACAAATTCAGATAAAAACAATATTTGGCATCCTTTTACGCAAATGGCGGACTGGCTGAACGACGATCCGTGCAAACCTTTAATAATAGACAGAGCGAAAGGTTCATATTTGTATGACGTTGATGGGAAAAAATATCTCGACGGAATATCTTCTCTTTGGGTAACTCTTTTAGGACACAAAAATCCCAGAATAGACAAAGCAGTAAAAAAACAGATCGATAAAGTTTCACATACAACTTTTCTCGGACTTACACACAAACCCGCGATCGATTTATCCGAAAAACTCCTAAAAATACTGCCTGACAACTTAAAAAAAATTTTTTATTCCGACGACGGTTCTACCGCCGTAGAAATTGCGTTAAAAATGGCTTATCAGTACTGGCAATTTAAAAATGAAAAACGGAGTTTTTTTCTGTCTTTAAAAAACGCTTATCATGGAGACACTATAGGCGCTGTTGCAGTAGGCGGCACAGATTTGTTCCATTCAAGATTTAGATCTTTGCTTTTTAAGAGTTTTTTTGCAATGTCACCTTACTGCTATAGATGCGTTTACAGAAAAAAGGAAATAAAGTTTCCCGTAACTGCAGAAAATTTTAAAGATCACAATATACAGATGCACTGTCGGGGACAGTGCATAAAAGAGGTTGAGTCAATTCTTGTCGAAAATAATAAAAAAATTGCAGCTGCTGTCATTGAGCCTATAAATCAGGCGGCGGCGGGCATGATAATAATGCCCAAAGGTTATCTTAAAGAATACGCAAATCTTTGCAATCAGTACGGAATACCTTTAATCTGTGACGAAGTCGCTACGGGATTTGGAAGAACCGGAAAAATGTTTGCAGTAGAGCATGAGAATATTAAACCCGATTTTATATGTTTGTCAAAAGGCATAACAGGCGGATATATGCCTTTGGCTGTTACTGCTACCACAAATGAAATTTATAGTGCTTTCTTAGGAAAATATGAAGAATTTAAAACTTTTTTTCACGGACATTCTTATACGGCCAATCCGCTTGCATGCACTGCCGCAAATGCGGTTATTGATACGCTAAACCAAAACAAAATTTTACAGAAGCTGCAATCTAAAATCAAACACTTGGAAAAAGAACTCACATCATTGCTAGAGCATTACAGAGTCGGAAATATCAGGCATTGCGGAGTAATGGCGGGCATAGAAATTGTTGAAGACAAAAAAACAGGAAAACCTTACGACTCTAAACTTAAAACAGGCGCAAAAATTTGTGCGAATTTAAGAAAACATGGAATTATAATCAGAAATCTAGGCAATACGCTTGTCCTATTTTTACATCTCACAATGACAAATCGGGAAACATCAAAAATAATAAGCGCAATTAAAATTGAACTAGACAATCTCTGAAATCGAATCTGTCAGTTTTTCAATATCCCGAGTAGTATGTCCCGCCGTAAGCGAAATTCTTATCCTTGATTGTTCTTTAGGAACAGTAGGCGGCTTTATCGCCGGAATATAAATTCCTTTTTCTCTAAGATATAACGATATTCTTTCGGTATTTTCAACGCTTCCGGTTATAACTGGTATTATTTGCGACTGCGTATTTGAAGTATTAAAACCGAGTTTGTTTAATTTCTTTTTTAAATATTCCGCTGTTTTAAGTAAAAATGCTCTTTCAGCGGCACTTCCTTTTAAGATTTCCAGAGATTTTAAAGCGGCAGCGCATACTGCTGGAGAAATTGCCGTTGTATATATGAAAGCTCTGCTTTTATTGATTAAAAAATTGATAAGTTTAAGGGAACCGCAAACAAAACCACCCTGTGCGGCAAAAGCTTTTGAAAGCGTGCCGACGGTTATATCTATTTTGTTTGAAACGCCGAAAACTTCGGCAAGTCCTTTTCCTTCTTTTCCAAAAACCCCTGTCGAATGCGCTTCATCAACCATACTCACAGCACCATATTTCCGACATAATTCGGTAAAATCTTTTAAAGGTGCAAAGTCTCCGTCCATAGAAAAGACTGATTCAGTTATCGTTAATTTAATTTCATATTTATGCGCTCGCTTAAGCGTTTTTTCAAGCGAGTTCATGTCGCAGTGTTCATAGACAAAAATTCTGCTGCCTGAAAGTTTTACCCCATCCCAAAGCGAAGCGTGGTTTAGTTTGTCCATTATTATGCACGAATTTTTCTCGTTTGCCATCAACGCACTTATAATACCGACATTAGTCTGATACCCACTCGGGAGAACAAGAGAAGCCTGTTTATTTTTAAAGACGGCAAGTCCAGCTTCCAGTTCTTCGTGGATTGAAAGATTGCCGCAAACTAAACGCGAAGATGTGCCTGCAAATCCATATTTTTCTATAGCGTCCGCAACTGCTTTATTTATTTCTTTATTCCCAGCAAGATCTAAATAATTATTTGATGAAAAATTTATGAATTTTCTTCCATTTACTTCGATCCTTACCGCAGGATTTGATTGTATAGTATTTAAAGTTCTTAGTAAACCGGCGTTTTCCATTTCTGATAATTTTTTCAATAAAAAGTCGTCAAGCATTTAAATCCCTCTACCGTCATTGCGGAAAAATTAAATTTGAAACTTAGTCCGGAACATTGATATCAAGCACGAATTATTTTATCTGCAAATCAGATATTGCAAAATAAAATATACTGTAATATTACTTTAAACCAAAGGCAGAGTTAAAAACCGAGCCTCGGTCAGGCATTACAATATTTCCGACGTTTTAGACTTACAGTTTTCTTGCTTGCTTAGTTAAACAACGACTTTTCGCCTATTAATTGTCGCACGTAAATGGTTCATTGCAGTTTTCTATCGTTCACAAAAGCAAGATTTTGACATTTTTCAGCGCCAAATTTCCTATATAAAAGCCCTGTCTAATATAAAAGACTAGACATTTGGAGACAAAATATTTTTAGGAGAAAATCCTTCAATATAAGTATGACACATAAAGCTTGGATTGTTTTTAAACTTCTAAAGATTACAGAGAAAACAGTCATATTGTTTTTCTATTGATATTAATTTCCGTACTCGAAATAAGATTCAACATCTTAACAGTAAAACAGACAAAAAATGTCTTTACTGTAATACGGTTTTTTTAGGACTTTAAAATATCTCTTAGCTCTCAAACCTAACATCCCCTTACAGCAAAGAGAAAAAAGAGAGCTTTATCGCAAGAGTGGATGAAAAAGAAAGAACCGTCACTACCAGAAAAGACAACATTCTGATGAAGCTATTTGTGTGCTGTCAAAAAACATAGTATTGAAAAAAAATAAAAACTATTCTCGTCCCGTGAATTAACTGCTCTAAAAATATTTACAATGACAACGTTAAACATTTACCGGCATAATAAAACTGTCGTCATAAAAAGCCACTGTTTTTATTCACTTTTTCTCAGCATAGCCTGCATCTTTGTCGGTAATCCCCAAAGATTAATAAAACCTTCAGCGTCTTTATGATTATAAATCTCGTCCTTTTCAAAAGTCGCAAGTTTTTCTGAATACAAAGAATACTTTGCTTGCCTAGCGACAATTATAATGTTTCCTTTATAAAGTTTCAATTTTATACTGCCGGTAACATATTTTTGCGTCTCGTTGATAAAAACATCAAGAGCTTCTCTGAGAGGCGAAAACCATAAACCATAATATGCAATTTCAGCATATTTATGGGCAAGCAACTGTTTAAAATGCAATGTATCGCGGTCAATGGAAATCGATTCAAGTTCTTCGTGCGCCGCATACAATACTGCGGCGGCAGGAGATTCATAAACTCCTCTTGATTTCATACCGACAAGCCTGTTTTCAACTATATCGGCTCTTCCTATACTATTTGCGCCCGCAATTTCATTTAATTTCGTAATCAGTTCAACAGGCGTAAATTTATTGCCATCTATAGAAACTGGAATACCCTGTTCAAATGCTATGGCAAGATACATTGGTTTATCCGGAGCCTTTTCTGGAGAAACAGTCATTTTAAACATTGACTCGTCGTACTCGTTTTCAAGATCTTCTAAAACTCCACCTTCATAAGAAATATGCCATAAATTTGCATCCGAAGAATACGGTTTTGCTTTTGTTACGGGAACGGAAATATCTCTTTTTTTAGCATAATTAATAGCATCTTCCCTTGACTTTATATCCCACTCTCTCCATGGAGCGATAATCTTTACATTAGGTATTAAAGACTTAAAAGCAAGTTCAAACCGCACCTGATCGTTTCCTTTGCCGGTTGCACCGTGACAGACGGCATCAGCTTTTTCTTTTTTTACAACATCCGCAATTTTCTCGGCGATTATCGGTCTTGCAAGCGACGTTCCCAAATAATATTTGTTTTCATATAAAGCGTTTACTTTTATCGTCGGGTAAATATAATTTGTAACAAACTCTTTTTTTGCATCAATTATATATGATTTCGAAGCGCCGGTTTTTTTTGCTTTCTCGTCTAATCCTTCAAGTTCTTTTCCCTGCCCTACATCAACACAACACGCCACAACTTCACATCCATAATTTTCTTTTACCCATGAGAGAATGATAGACGTATCAAGTCCACCTGAATAAGCTACAACCACTTTTTTAACACCATCCCTACATACAGGTTTACTGCTCACTTTGTTAATTGCCATTTTAGTGCCCCCTCCAAAATTTTCACAGCAAAATCCACGTCTTTTTTCGTAATTATAAGCGGCGGCAGTAATCTCAATACCGTATCATTAGTACAATTTATAATCAACCCTTTATCCATACAATAATTTACGATATCTTTGCCGTTTATTTTAAGATCCATTCCTATCATTAACCCGAGTCCCCTAACACATTTTATAACTGAATATTTATCTTTTAGATTTTCAAGTTTTATGCGGAGATATTCTGCAATTTTTAAAGAATTATTTAAAAATTCTGAATTGATAATATTTAATACCGCAAGTGCAGCGGCGCACGATACGGGATTTCCGCCGAAAGTGGAGCCGTGATCGCCACACAAAAAAGTCCCAGCGCATTTCTCTCCGGCAATAGAAGCTCCCAAGGGCAGTCCGTTAGCCAAAGATTTTGCCAAAGTGACAATATCCGGTTTAATGCCGTAATTTTCAAAGGCATATAATTTTCCGGTGCGACCCATGCCGCACTGAATTTCGTCAAAAATCAAAAGAAAGTTGTTGTCGTCACAAAACGCTCTTAGTTCTTTTAAAAATGTTTTATCTGAGGGAATTATTCCCCCTTCGCCCTGTACAGGTTCTATCATTATAGCGACGGTTCTGTTATTTGCAAGTTTCTTTACGGAATCCATATTATTAATTTCCGCAAAAACAAATT
Source organism: Candidatus Endomicrobiellum trichonymphae (assembly GCF_002355835.1). Lineage (NCBI taxonomy): Bacteria > Pseudomonadati > Elusimicrobiota > Endomicrobiia > Endomicrobiales > Endomicrobiaceae > Candidatus Endomicrobiellum > Candidatus Endomicrobiellum trichonymphae. The sequence continues at coordinate 807,693 of NZ_AP017459.1, forward strand.
TCTCCTGTAGCGGTTTAAAAAATTTATGGAATTTATCCTGTCCTGTCGCAGAAAGCGTAGTCAGCGTTCTTCCATGAAACGAGTTGAAAAAACAAATTATCTCATATCTATTCCCCTCTTTTGAAGGATTTAAAAAACCCCATTTCCTTGCAATTTTTATTGCGCATTCATTTGCTTCCGCTCCGGAATTTGAAAGAAAAACTCTCGCGCCGGGAAATGTCCTCTTAACAAGTTCCTCGCCTAATTTAATCTGTGGAGGCGCATAATATAAATTCGAAACATGCGAGAAACTGTCTAATTGTTTTTTTGCTGCTTTTATTACGGCTTCATTACAATGTCCGACATTACATACGCTTATGCCAGCAAAAAAATCGAGATATTTTCTGCCGTTTTCATCCCATATAAACTGGTTTTTAGTCTCTTTCACTACTAAATCACCGCGTTTATACGTATGCATAAAATATTCATCTTCAATTTGTTTTATATTCATCTCAACCTCTTTTCTAATAATTCAGACAGCTTTAAATAAATCGGCAATTTTTTATTTTTGAAATAGTTCAAAAGCAATCTCAAAGTTTTACCTTCAGAAAAAAGAGTCAACAATATTTGATTATACACTTCGTCATTTGATAAAAGTTTTCTAAATACGGCAACGCTTAAATCTTTAATCTCGTTGAAAACAACTTCAGGCAAACCAGGAACGACAGTTTTCCAACTTTTTAAGTGTTCAACTATTTCATACCATATATAAGGTACTTTCAAATAGCTAAAAATATCTTTGCCATAGAACAAATATGTATTAATTTTTATAGTATTCAGATAAAGAAATTAATTCTTTTTTATAATAGTTTTTATTTTTCATTAAATCAGGATCTACAAAATAGATAATTCCGGTAATTTCATTGTCTTTGTAAATTTTTTTACTGCAATTAATTTTTTTTAAAAATTTTCAATCTGCCATCTTTTCTTAGTAGAATCATGGTCATCTCTAATTTTTTTGCTCTATAAAATAAATTTTTTTATTTAATTTTAAAATATTGATCAATAGTCAACTATTCATTTACTTTTTCACCGGAAATTTTCTTCTGAATAATAATAAAACCGTTTTCTATAAGGTACGATTCAATTAATTTTTCAAAAGCATCCCCAAATTTGATTTCTTGTGATTGTAACAAATTTTGTAAAATTTTCGCTTTGGATTTTGTCGGTCTAAACAATCCCACATATCTTTCCGGTTTATATGATATTTTTTCTAGCAAGTCGGATTTAGATCTTTCAAATACTTCCCCGTTAAGTATTTCTTTAAATTTATTAAAATTCACACTTTATTCCTTGTATTCTTCTTACTTTCTGCCACATATTTCAACAAAGTGCTATTTAGTTCTTCAACACAATTCTCCTTAAATTTAATTTGCACTACACGAGCATCCTTACTTTTATTAGAAAAATCCCTCTTATAGGCATACCTTAAACTATCAATCGATATTAGTTCATTATTTCTCAAAACATACCAAAAATCCCAACAATTATTACTTTCTTTATTTAGTATTTTGGCACTGATTTCATGAATGCTGCCAATCTCATTTCCGCTTTCTATTGATGCATCCGCTTGAACAACAGCTTCTTTATCTTTCTTCCGTGAATATAATTTTTCACCTATTTTTACATATCCTTTTTCTATAAGACTTCCAAAACCAACTTTCGGCTTTTTGTTTTCAATTTTATAAAGCAACAATTCTTTCTTTATCGATACAATTTTCTTTAACATATTATTTGCAACATCCATATAAGTTTTCTCTTTTTCAAAACTTATAAAGTTCCTTCCAAGTCTCTTTGCAACAACTGCCGTTGTGCCTCTTCCCATAAACGGATCTAAAACCAAATCACCTAAGTTTGAAGTTGATATTATAATTCTATACAGCAATTCAGCCGGCTTCTGCGTAGAATGTGCCTTTTTTCCGCTGACCTTAATTCTCTCCTTACCATTTCATATTGGAATAAACCAATCGCTACGCATTTGTAAATCATCATTCATTGTTTTCATTACATGATAATGAAGCGTATAGCAAGACTTAGCGGACTTTGTCGCCTATATTAAGGTTTTATGAGCATTATTGAATCTTGTACCTTTGAAATTAGGCATTGGATTAGTTTTAATCCAGATTACATCATTCAAAATCCAAAAACCTATATTTTGCATAATTGAACCGACTCTAAAAATATTATGATATATGCCTATAACCCAAAAACTTCCGTTTTTCTTTAAAACTCTATAACATTCTTTAAGCCATAAATTTGAAAATTCATCATATTTCTCTTTTGACTCAAACTTATCCCACTCATCCGAAACAGCGGCAACTTTTGTTTGATTTGGACGATAAAGGCATCCTTTCAACTGTAAATTATACGGCGGATCTGCAAAAATTAAATCAAAAGACTCATCGGCAATATTTTTTCAAAAGCTCAATACAATCTCTCTGATATATATTATTTATCTCAATTTCTCTATTATTTTTACTTCCTTATTACTGTTCCCTTTATTTTTTGTATTCCGCTTATCCCCTCTGCTATCCATACTTCTTTTAGACCTTTTTTAACGGATTCGGCACAGCCTTTAATTTTTGGTATCATTCCGCCGGTTATGGTTTTATCCTCTATTAAAGAGTTTATTTCTTTTATTTTAATTTCTTTAATTATGTTATTATTTTTATCAAACACTCCGGCAACATCAGTTAAAAATATGAGTTTCTGCGCTTTAAAAGCCACCGCTATTGAAGCGGCTAAAGTGTCAGCATTGACATTCATAATGTTGCCTTCAACGTCAGCGGCAATAGAAGCTATAACCGGTAAAAATCTGGCTTTTATTAAAATATCTATAAGTTTTCTGTTTACTTTAACCGGTTCACCGACAAAGCCGAGGTATTCAACCTGTCTGCATATTACACTTTTTCCGTCTTTGCCTGATATTCCGACGGCATTTGCGCCGTTTTTTATAAGACCTGTAGTCAAAACTCTGTTTACTTTACCGCTCAAGGCCAGCTCAACAACACCCAGCGTATCCGCATCAGTAAACCTTAAGCCGTTTACGAATCTGCTCGTTATTGCAAATTTTTCAAGCAGCGCATTTATTTCAGGTCCGCCGCCATGCACCAAAATAATATTTTGTCTTTTTGAAATTAAAGTAAGTTCTTCAAGAAACTTGTTCTGTGCCTGCGGATTTTTAGTCAAACTTCCGCCAAATTTCACCACCGTTAATTCACTCATTTCTTCCACCTATTTTAATACTCTGCCAGTTCTTAACAGCAGCTTTGTCACGAGAGTCAATTAAGCTGGACATAATTCAGCAGACGCTTTTTTATAAGCCGAAAACTTGCATTTTAACTTAAAACCACACATATGACATTTTGAAACGTCAGGATCAAAATTTTCAGCCGCTACGTTTTCTGCGGTTTCTATCGCGACATCTATCGCATCAGATATTTCGCTCTGAGATCTTTTTGTATAAATCTTTTTATTTTCAGATAAAAAATAAACCGATATTTTATCGGGATCAAAACCAAAAACGTTTTTGCACGCATATACGTAAAAACTTAACTGCAAATCTTTATCCACTCTTTCCTGCTCCCATATTTTCGCATGGGTTTTATAATCTACAATTTCATATTTGCCGTCAGGGTATCTGTCAACTCTGTCAATAATACCTATAAACTTGTATTTTCCTATATTTGCATCAAACGCTTTTTCAACATATATAACTTCTGTATCTGATGCGTTAAAAGATTTATAATAACTTGCAAGCATACGTCTGCCGCACTCATAATATTCAAATATCTGCTGCGGATCGGCAAACCCGTCATTTCTCCATGCATCATCATAACACTCAAATAACATGTCATAAGACTGTTCCTTTCCAACATGAAATTTTTCCAGCGCTTTATGAATGATATGCCCGAAAGTTATATCCGCATTAATCGGAATATGAAGATTATCTAAATACATAAGTTTGTATTTATATGGACAAAATAAATACATATTTACTCTTGAATAACTTATCTTAAAATCCTGTCTCATTTCTTATGTTTTCCAATTTCGCATGCTTGTAAAAAGAAATAATAGTATCGCCATATTTCTCTGTCCTAAAACATTCAAGTCCTACAAGATTTCCGACAGGTTCTTTTATGTGTTTCTGCGTTATTAGAATGGAGTCATCTTTTAAAATATCGTATCTCATTACATTTCTTAACACAGGATAAGTAAGCGCAAGCGCTTTTTTATTTTCGTCTTTGTAAGGGGGGCCCATAAAAATTATGTCATATTTATCCTGCAAAACGGCAAAATCTTTTATTATGTCGCATTTAACAATTTTCGCTTTGTCATTAAACCCCAGCATATTTACGTTGCGTTTAATGAGTGACAGAGAAATATCGCTTAACTCTGCAAACACCACTTTTTTTGCGCCGCGCGAAAGAGCCTCAATTCCGACCGAACCCGCTCCTGCAAACAAATCAATAAAAATAGAATAGGGAATCTTAAATTGTATTATATCAAAAATTGACTTTTTTATTCTGCCGAGCATAGGTCGTATGGACAAATTATCATGAGGCAGAGTTTTTATTATTCTTCCGCGAGCCGAACCCGCTATAACTTTCAAACTCATTCGGTTATTCTCCAAAAATTTGAACGAAAACTTTTCTGCTTCGCGGTCTGTTATCAAAGTCCACTAAAATCACCTGCTGCCATGTTCCCGTCATCAGAGATTTTGACACAACGGGTATGGTCTTTGATGTGCCTATCAATGAAGATCGTATATGAGAAAAACCGTTGCCGTCATGCCATTTTTCGTCATGGGCATAAAAACCGTCAACAGGAGCAACTATTTCAAGAGACTTGCGGAAATCCGCAATAAGTCCAGGCTCAAACTCAAGAGTCGTAATAGCAGATGTAGAACTTGTCACACCCAAAGTAGCTATGCCGTTCGTAATTCCAGAACGGGCGATAATTCTTTTGATGTCATCTGTTATATTAATAATATCAGTATAACCTTTAGTCTCGCAGTTAATGTACTCCGAATAAATCATTTATATTGCCTCCTTTGTTGTCTGTCCAATTTTTACTTCTTTGTCAAGTCCTATATATGCCCTTTATTTTGCCGAGTCTTATCATTATTCCAATTTCTTTGTTGGAGTTTTCCTCATCTTCGAGAATTATCTCTAGTCTTTCCATAAGTCTGTTTAGCTGTTCAGAACCATAATCCAGTGCCTTTAGGAATATCTTTGATGCTGCAAACATTCAGCGATACAAGAACTAATCCAGATTTACCCGTCTATTCCCATCTTGCCACATCAAATTTGAGCTTAACACATAGCAAAGCAATTGATGAAATTAGCCTTCCTTGCCTCGCTATTTTTTATTTTTGATACAATGAAGACACCTAGAAAGACAGTCGCTGCTTTAACTAACCATTTTACTCTGCCTATTCTAAAAGAATGTTTTGCTTCACTCTTAAACTGACTCTCCGTCATACTGATTGCTTCAACTTTATTTTTCTGTTTTACTACTGGTGCTTCCGCTCTTACCAATCCTGCTAACTAACATCATAAATATTATCTTTTTCATTTGACAACTATTCTTTAAACCAAATCAAAATGTCCACAGTTGGTAGTCTGATTGTTACTTTCTAAACGTCAGCACCCTTTGAAAAATCTGATACAATGAGATGTTTGTTTTTATAGGGAATGTACAGAACCGACTAGTTGGTTTCTCAAGTACTTTATAATACCTAGAAATTACATACATCTTGCTGTTTACTGTTTAAAAAATACCAGATAAAAATAACAGTATGCCCTTTGGAAAACTGCGGAAAACTCATAAACACAGCAACGGCTTTTTTCCTTTTATAAAAATTATCAATATTCCGCCTAAACTACTACCTTCTTGAGATCACTCCTCTGCTTATATTCCTTTCTGAAAATCCAGCACCCTTCTACCAAACATAGTCATAAGTTATATTTTTTCTACGACGAAATTCCTCAGCTTTCTATAACCTTTATATGGAGCTAAGGGGGATTGAACCCCTGACCTCTTGCATGCCATGCAAGCGCTCTCCCAGCTGAGCTATAGCCCCGCTATTAATTTAATTAAGTAGATTATAATGAAAGACTATTATTATTGTCAAATCCAATAATTATTATTGACATTTTTATTGAAATTTATTATAAAATGAATATATTTTTGAAAAAATAGAATTTATTTCGGCGTGGATGCTGGAGGCATTAATTTGATGAAAAAACCTGATATCGTTAAACAGGTTTCTGACATTTCAGGATTAACGCAAGGCGATTCAAACAAAGCAATAAAAGCTTTGGTTAAAGTAATCCAGATTACCTTAAAAAACAACGGAGTGATTTCTTTATCTGGCCTTGGATCTTTTAGAGCAAAAAACCGAAAAGCCAGACAGGGTAGAAACCCTAAAACTAAAGAAGTGATTCTCATTCCGCCGGGGAAAAAGGTTTCATTTAAGCCTACTACAACTCTCAGAAAAATAATATAGAATATGATAAGCACAGAACTGTCTAAAAACTGCAGTTTTACATATATTTACAAAAAACCATAAACATCCGCGGGCAATACGGATACCTAAATTAATAAAAGCTATAACCAGCGAGCAGCAAGATACTTCAATGGTAAACACGGTGAGGAGAGAAACTAAGTCTTTTCCTTAGCAGAGAGCGTAAACCCAAAACAGCATAAAGCCCCAGACAGAACTTTTTGACCATTTAATGAAAGCTTCTGAAACTTGCAAAAAATGGAGTTTTTGTTTCGTCCGGCATAAATTCCGGCAAATACAGCAAAGGATATGTAAAATGTTTCAGGCAGAGCATATAAAATACTCAACGGCATTCTGCTCTTCAGAAAAATTACAAGATGTACGTAAAATAAATAAAAATTGAAAAATATCAAGGATAAGACATGGAAAAAAATTATATCAATGTAGGTCTCATAGGATACGGAACAGTAGGCAAAGGCGTAGTAAAAATATTAGAAGAAAACAAAAAAATAGTTCTAAGAAAAGTCGGCAATCCTATACGCATAAAATCAATCTGCGATTTAAACCCCATAGACAAACCCGAACTTCACGTCAAAAATTTCAAAGATATAATAAAAGACCCTGAAATAGATTTGATTGTTGAGCTTATCGGCGGATACGAACCTGCGAGAACAATAATAACAGAATCTTTAAAAGCGGGCAAAAACGTTGTCAGCGCGAATAAAGCCGCACTTGCAAAATATTGGGATCAGATTTTCACAACAGCGCAAATTTACCAGAAATCAATATATTACGAAGCTTCCGTCGGCGGCGTAATTCCGGTGGTGCAAGGTCTAAGCGAGGGACTTGCTTCCGAAGAAATACTCGAAATTAAAGGCATTTTAAACGGCACTACAAATTTTATTCTAAGCGAAATGAAAAAACACTGTGTTTCCTATGAAGAAGCTCTAAAAAGCGCCCAAAAAGCCGGCTATGCCGAAGCCGACCCATCTTTTGATGTCAACGGTATTGACACGGCAAACAAACTTGCAATACTCGCTTCTCTTGCTTGGGGCAGCTGGGTAAAAGTTAAAAGTATATCGGTCATCAAGGGTATTGCTGATTTGGATATTGAGGACATTTTAATAACGCAGGATTTCGGATATAACGTAAAACTTATAGGTTCTGCACAGAAAACAAAAGACGGAATAGATTTGTCCGTACAACCATGCCTTGTAAACCACGAGCATGCTTTTGCAACAGTTGAAAATGAATATAACGCCATTATGATTACGGGAAAAGATTCAGGCGACGTCTTATTTTACGGAAAAGGTGCGGGACAGCTGCCGGCGGCAAGTGCAGTTGTGTCCGATATTATAAATCTTTCAAAATCTATCGTTACAAATACCGCAGGCATTGTTCCAGACGTGGTTTACGACAGCACGAAAAAAATCAAAATTCTTCCTGCAGGCAAGAGTAAAGCACCTTATTATTTAAAGTTTACGGTCATAGACAAACCCGACGTTTTATCAAAAATTTCAGGTATTTTGTCCAAATTTAAAGTCTCAATAGCAAGAAGTCTTGCACAATTTAATATAAGCAAAAAGAATTACGGCAGAATTAGCATAATTACGCACGAAACATATTCTGAAAACATTGAAAAAGCCATTAACGCTATAAAATCTATAACAAAATCCAAAACGGTTAAAATTAAAATAGAAATTTGAGCTGAACTGAACAGTTATTACAATAAAAAGTTTAAGAAAATATGACTATTGTTTGTTATTTTGAAGAGACTTTTTCTCCATGAATTATTTGCCGGATATTGTCTGTTCTATTGAGTAGACTTTATCCCTTAAATATCTAACTTCTTAATGACAGACGGATTAATTTTAAACTCTTAATAAGAAATTGACGAGGACTTTAATGATTTTTATTTCAAGAGCTGTGGACGGTATAAACGAACAACAATATTAAGGTATTTACGCTGACCACACTTCCAAGTCAAGTGAGAGGATAAAAGAAAAAAATAAGACAGCTATTTTCACGGAGTTATCTTTTCTCCTCTTCTAAAGTGAGAGGGCAAAAGAATCATGAATATATGTGGCAATGTTTGTTCAAGAGCTTAATCTTTCCCGTTTAAGGACGAGGATAATAAAGGTCTTGCTTGGTAAAATCTTGCTGCCTTAACTTCCCTCTTTCAAGAGGAAACGAAAATGATAATTAATATCAAAATAAATAAAGAAAAACGTGCTGTCTATGAAACAAGCATTGAAACCGCAAAGAACAGTCGTGTTAAGTTCTTTTGAGAGAATCATAATAATTTTACAGCAATATAGATATAACGGATATAATTGTCATAGACTAACAGAATTAAAAATATACTGAACTCGGCTGCCTCTGAAATATTTATCTTTGAAGTTTTTTTAACAAAGACAACATTGTTGCTGATTTCTTTTATAAATTAAAGTTTTCCTCTAGTTCTTGGGTTGTTCGGTTGTTCCGACAACTCCTGATTTTCTGGGGAATATTCGGTTTCCTCATCCGTTCCATAAACAATCGGATTTTTATAAAATCAAAAACCATTTTTTCTCATTAACTATATTAACATTACATACATTTGCGTTCCGTACAATATACTGGCTTATATATTTTTTTACATACGCGCGTACTTTACTTAAGAAGCCACATACATTGTTGCACTTAACGCACAATATTTACATAATAACAACGGCAACAACTTGCCTTTAAAGAGTAAAACTTCGCTTCACTCAACGACAATCAACGCACGGAGCTTCGCTCCTCTTATGCTTCGCATTCTCTGTCCTGCTAACGTTTACTGCTTTTTATTTTTTTAGTTCATTTATAGAATTTTACTCTAACTAACAACAGCACCTTTAAAACTATAATTCATAAAACTTTTCCTAATGTATTTCAATCAATTCTTTTTTTATGTGCCTGCCAAATTACGTACTGCCTGCTCAAGCCTTTCAGTTTCTAATTGTGCTCCGAGCATAGCTTCATAAGCTTTTGTAAGAAGCTCGCTTTCTGAAGTAATTACGGTATTTAACAATGTTTGCTTTTTACCCCGCAACTCACAAAAAACCAACACAAACATAAAACCAAAACAACAACGCTTTTAAAATTACAATTCATAAAATTTCCTCTGATACGTTTCCAATTGACTTAGAACCACAACCAGATAAAACAACCAAAACAGCCAAAACAAAAAAACGTTTAATCATACTTTTTACCTCTTTAACTAAATATATTTTTTACAATAATATTATTACATTTCTATACATCTTAAATCCCTGCCGTCAGTGTGGATTCCCTCTGCAAACAAAAAACAGTTACCGGCAAGCGATAATAATAACAATCAGTCATTAATATCATAATAATCCTTATTCATTAAATCCTCATTTAATTTTTGTACAAATTCGGCATTAATTAAAGCGGACTTTTTCAACGACTTCCTTTCCCTTGACATTTGGATTTTTTGCAAACCAATATTTAAAGACTATAAAATCGTCTCAATTCGCTCAATGTTTTTTTGTCCAGCTTTAGAACTATGAAGCACTTTAAGATAATAACTAAGGATAACAACAGATTTAAGCTCACGACCGACAAGTCCCCAACCGGGACGGTTCGGATACAAATCGCAAATATTCTTATAGAACCAGAAGCAGCTGCATTAGTAAAAACATCGGCAGAAGCAACAACAGCACATAATTAAAATCTTATCTTTTTTGACTGTCGCTACTCTGCCTTTTGCTTCAACCAAAGTTTTACGATAATTAATTCTTGCCTGCTTCAACTCATCATCACTAGGTGGCACAATAAACTACATTGACAAACATTTGTCCCTTAAGAAATCCAGCGCTGTTGCAGATCCCCCATTATTATTTTAAACGCATATATTAGCAGGTGCAATTGCTAAAAATATGAATTCAAATAGAGTTAATCCAGTAAATCGAGGCAGCAACGTGTAGTACCCACTTAATCCAATATCGTGCCATCTGTAAACGTCGGTCTTTATACTGTTATAAATCCCGTTTCCAAAAAATAAAGCCCCAGCAACAATCAATAATCCACAGCCAATTTTAGCGGGAGTTGTCTCTGTTTCCGAAAGAATAATAACAGCAGCCCCCCCCCCCCAGCTGTGAATGCACCTAACAACATTTTGCACCAATGTTTAAACTTTAACATCAAATACGGCGCGCCTTTTTTTATCCTTTCTTCAACAGGATAAGGATTAAAATCCTGAACATTAATTGATTCAACAATCTCCGCCTTTTCACTCTTGGTTACAACTTCCCCCGAAAAAGAATTTGAAACAGATAACATAATCATCATTAACCCTGCAACAACTTTTTTCATAAAATACACCTCACTTTACTTGTGAGCAAGAAAAACCGTTATCATTACTTGCTTTTCTTATTTTTTTAAAAATATCCTCATCGGTTATCGCAGGTTTTTTTAGGGCATTTCAAATCCTCTTTTTTAGGAAATGCCATACCGCAAAAAACGCCATCTTTTTGGTTTTCCGACTCATGTGAGGTGTAGTCTTATGCGCCACACAAATAATACCAAAGCTAATTAGTGCGCTGAGTATCACTATTCCAACAGGACATGCAGTGTAGACTTTCTCTATGGCAAAAGCAACATTCACGGCACAACCCAGTTTATCAAACTGTTTTCTAACTGTCTCGGGCGTCTCTTTCTATTCTTTCCGCAAGCAATCTATCCTAACAATATACTTACTATCACATCAGAAACCCTGAAATAAATTTTTCCATTACATACTCCTGCACTTCTTTTAAATCTAACACTGCCTTAAACCGATCAATGTTTTCTATCAACTCAGACAAATAGTCCTAACAAAGCAACTTCATTGGCACAAAACTTGAAAATGAGCTGAATTCATTTAAGCATGTTAATATAGCTTTTTTCTATAAAACAGATAAAATATGGACTAAAAAAGAGAAATCTCTTTTTATTTTAGCAGTCCAGACTGCTCGTATTTAAGCGTTCTCGTCGTCATGTCCGTTATATCCGCAGGTCCAAAATACTGTATTGGTCCCGGGGAAATATAGCTTTCGCTTAGAGCCCATTTATCTCTGTTTTTGACAAATTCCTTAAACGGTTTGCCGTTTAAATCAACTAAAGCTTTTTGTATGACGGGTTTTTCTTTACCGTGTCTTTTTTCAATATTCATCATCATTGTAAGAGGAATCCCGCCACATTCCCACTGTTTCGGGGATCTTGCAAGATTTCTTACAGACGACAAATAACCCGTAAGTCCGTTCAGCACAAGAACAGCCGCATTATAGCCCAAAGCATAAGTATAATTTGCGTCAAAATTTGACGGAATTCCGCAACGTCCTTCATATCCGAAAAAGTGCGTAATAGCCGAGAATTTACCCCCATATTTATTTTCTTTTTTCAATTCGTAAAGCTTTTTATGTACCATTTCAATTAAAAGTTTTTCCGTTTCAATCAACGATACCTGAACGTTGCCGTGAGGATCTCTGTCTAACATAAGCTGCGAAGCAATACCTGAAGGAAGCGACTTCATCAAATCGGAAAGTTTCGCCGGAAGCTTAGTGCAGATAAATTCTTTTTTACCTGCCACTGAATTAATCTCTGCGACAACACTCGCATTTTCAGCCAAAGCATCATTAAGAGTCGAAATAAGCTTTTTCATTTCAGGTATAAACTCTATAAGCCCTTCAGGTACTAAAACAACTCCGAAATTTTTACCAGCCTGCGAACGTTTGACTATAACATCAACGATATTTTCAACAACTTTGACAATCCTCAGCTTCTTTTCTAAAATCTCTTCTCCTACTAAAACAATATTAGGCTGTGTTTTAAACCCGACTTCCAACGCAATATGGGAAGCGCTTCTGCCCATGAGACGGATAAAATGCCAGTATTTCTGCGCGGAATTTACATCTCTGCAGATATTTCCGACAAGTTCCGAATAAATTTTTGTCGCTGTATCAAAACCAAACGAAGTTTCAATATATTTATTTTTTAAATCACCATCAATAGTTTTGGGAACGCCTATAACGCATTTATCCAATTTTTCTTTTTTTAAGTATTCTGCTATCATGGCGGCATTAGTATTTGAGTCGTCTCCACCGACAACTACCAACGCATCTACGTTGGACATTAAAAGATTGTCTTTCGTCAAGCAAAACTGCTCAGATGTTTCAATTTTTGTTCTCCCCGACTGTATAAAATCAAAACCGCCCGTATTTCTGTACTTGCACAACAGTTTTTCGGAAATCACTTTATATTTATTTTCCAAAATTCCCGAAGGACCTCCGAAATAACCTATTAAAGTGTTTTTACTATTTGCTATTTTTAATCCATCAAAAAGACCTGCTATTACGTTATGCCCTCCCGGAGCCTGTCCTCCCGAAAAAACTACGGCAACTTTTACGGCTTTCTCTGCAATAGCATTATTTGTGCCTTTTTTAAACGTAATTTCAGGCAAACCGTAGATATTTTTAAAAATCTCTTTTATTTTAGACCGATCCGCTACAGACTGCGTAATCTTTCCCTCAACAGGTTTTACAGAAGTCGCTCCATTCTTTAGTATATCCGGCAGAACCGGCTCAAATTTCCTTCTTTCAATCTGAAGTTCTGAAACATCTACTGATTTCCATGCCATCTTTTACATCCTCCGATTTTTATCACAGGGGAGCTATCGTCATATATAACACAAAAATGCATCACTTGTGTTCAACGGCCCCCGTACTGCGCTATAATTTTTGAAACAATATCTTTCCGGCATAACTTTTGCGAAATATCATTTTTCTTTATTATTACATGTCTTTCTAAAGGCGCAGGTCCTATTTGAAGCGGATCCGTATAATCAAATACACCTACACACTTCGTCCCTACGGCAGCAGCCAAATGCATAGCACCGGGAAGAACACAGTCAAAGCCTATGTCCGACAATATATCATATCTATTACTTCAATCCATTTGTTTCTTTCCAAACATTTATCCTGCCTTTTTCTGCTTGCGTCGACCGAAACGGCAATTGTTCTCAAAACATTAAGATTATTTTCTTCAAACCACTTTCTGACGCTATTTAAATTGCCGACCGGAATACTCAATAATCTTAATGAATTGAAATCGGTTAGAAATTCGCATGAAAACTCTTTCATCCCATTTATAGAAGACGACGCTATCTTAAATTTTGCACCGGCAAGTTCGACAAGCATCGCCGATTTAGCAAGCCCGTGTAAATCTATGCTCAAATCAAATTTTTGTCCTCTCAGTCGCTGTCTCAGATTTTTATAATACTTAAAAGAGATTTGTCTTTTGCCCCAGATAAAAATATTTTCGAGAAAAGGACTGCCGTTTAAAATTTCAACGCATCTATCATCGACAATCCAGCTAATCTCGCATCCGGATATCTTTTTTTTATTGCCGAGAGAACAGGCAGAGAAAATATTATATCGCCTATTCTGCTGGGCTGAACAATTAAAATTTTCGGAGCCGTATGATATTCCAAATATTTTAAAATATTTTTATTCCAGTAATATTTATCCGTAAACTCAAACAGTTTGTTTAACCTTTCTTCCACTAGAACCGTTTTCTATTCAATACTGTCTTCACTGCTGATATAAACCGGTTCGCCGGAAATCTGCACCATTTTAGAAAAAGGCAGCGGTATTACCGCTTTATCCCACGATTTATTAATTACGATTTTATTTTTTGGCGAGCAACTTATGGGTAGTAGCGGCATACCCGTTTTCTGCGCGGCATATACAACTCCAGATTTAAGTATATGATAAAGCCCTCTTGGACCATCTGCCGCAAAAGCAAAACTGCATCCCCTGCGGGGCGCGCATATCTTATAATTTCTATCATCGCTCTTCCCCCCGCCTTTGCTTGACGATCCTCTGACAGTCAAATAACCGAATTTCCGTAAAATCCGAGACAAAATCTCTCCGTCTTTTGAGCAGCTTACCATAATAACTATACTACTTTTTTGGTTAGACAACATCATCGGAAACTGATTTCCGTGCCAGAAAGAATAAACTGAAGGTTTTGGATAATAAAAAGTATCGTTTAAAGATGTTTTTCTCAAAGTTTTATCTATAATACGGCATATAAACACGATAATTTTTATCAAATTTTCGCTATGCATTTAAATTTTCTTTTATTTTTTCACCGTAAAAGATACGGCACCGTTCTGCGACTTAACAGCTTTTAAAGCATTGCATCCGATATTTTCAAGAAACTTTTTATCAGACATAAATTTTCTTATCTTATAAGCTAAATCACAGACATTTTCAACAATTAAAGCCCCGTCGTACTTTATAAGAATTTCAGATTCGGCTTTAAAGTTATCCGCATTTTTGCCGAATAAAACAGATTTAGCGTACGCCGCAGACTCTATGGGGGGGGGGGTCTGCCCACCCTTATTTACAATGGAATCTCACACATAACATACGTCTGAAACCGAATATATGCTCTGAAGTTTTCTAAAAACATCGACTAAAATAAATTTATTCCTGAAATCGCCGCTGGAAAACAACGGATATTTAATACATTTATCTTCAAGAATTTTCATTATGCCTTTTACTCTTGAAAGATGTCTGGGAGCAAGAAAGAATTTAATCCTACCGGAACTGGACTTTATTTTATTATAAACGTCCGAAATAATTTCTTCTTCCCCTTCTCTTATACTACCGACAGTAAAAACAAAATCTTCTCCGATTAAAGAGAAATATTCTCTTTTGGAATTCAATATAAAATCCCTGTCGTATTTTATATTTCCAGCAACGACAATTTTACTTTTTTCATCCGTTAAAAACGCAAATCTGCCTGCATCGTCGTTACTCCTTGCAATAACAACATCAATTAATCCCACAAGACCAGAAAAATTTTAATTTCTTATAACCTTCAAACGATTTGTCGGACATTCTTCCGTTAATTGTAACAACTTTTATATTTTTGCGCGCAACAGTATAAAGCATAGTTCCCACAATTCAGTTTCAACAAGCACCAGTATATCCGGCTTGATAATATCAACGCCCTACGCATAAAAAGATAAATGTCTAAAGGAAGCAAAGCGACAAAATCCACTTTCGGCAATTTTTGCGCATATTCTCTGCCGCTTTTTGTAGTTGACGTCAAAACAATGTAATATTTACCTTCAAAACCGTCCAAAACAGGCTCTACGGCTCGTATTTCTCCAAACGAAGCACACAGTGTATATCCAAAGAATTGTTTTTGATCTTTTATTCAAAGGTTTATAAACAGCAAGACGTTCGGACAGTCTATAAAAAAATTCTTTTCTGTATTTATTGCTGAGAAGAACAAGAACTGTAATTAAAGGTAAAAACAGAACAAAAAAAATATCATTTTTTTGTTATCATATCTTAAAATAAAGATACTTACATAACGGCATCGTCATAACTCAAATTTTTGCGTTTCAAAGCGTTTGTACTTTCATTTTTAACTCCTATTTTTTTGTTTTTTTCTTAGAAGGTATCCAATAAAATAATCCGCATTCCGAATATCGAGGATTCAGCTTTCCGTCTTCTACACTTATGCCTATTTTGCCAGCCGGAATACACCCTGTCGTCGTTTCATATAAGAGCGGCGGAATGTCAACATTTCTTGAAATTTCACAGTTTTCTTCCTGTGCTTCACTTGAAATGAGTCTTCGTATAAAATTTTTTGACTGTTCTAAAGCGTCAACAGCTACCGCGGAAATGATTTTTCCGGTATGCTCACCGAAAGTTCCTTCATCTTTCTTATATTCTTCATAAAGATCGCCTCCTATAGTTACAAAAAAAACACTTTCGGCGATCCATTTTGAAGGTACGTCTTTTTCGAAGACAAAAGGAAGCATTTCTTTTGAAAAAGTTTCATAAACCGCAGACGGAACTAGAAATCTGGAATAAAAACGACAACACCGCCGAACTGCTTCTTCAACTTCTATAGACAGTTCAACGACATTTACAAGTTTTTTGATTATGCCCAAAATTTCTTTTATGCGCAAATTTATTCTAAAATTTTTTATTTTTCGCATTACTTTGAACGAACACCGTCCTGCTTTATGGCGATTTTCAAACGTTTATTTGTTTTTATTCTCCATTCGCAAATAAGCGGAGCGCAGACAAATATTGTAGAAAACACTCCAAGCACCGTACCTATTATCATTATATATGCAAAAGTATGCATGACTTCGCCACCGAAGAAAAAGAGCGAACATGCCACGATAAACACAGTCAGCGAAGTAACAATGGTTCTGACAAGAACCTCATTTATGCTCTTATTGATTACCGCTACAAAATCTTCTTTTACAAGAAGTTTTAAATTTTCTTTTATCCTGTCAAATAAAACTATAGTATCATTAATTGAATAACCGACAACCGTAAGAAGAGCGGCAACGATCGTTATATTGATTTCTTTGTTGGCAAGAATCACAAAACCAAGAGAAATGACAATATCATGAATAATCCCCACAACAGATACAATACCCCATAAACTAGATTTAAATCTGAATGCGACATAGACAATCATAACCAGAAACGCAAACAAAAACGCGTATACAGCCTGCTTTGAAAGATATTCGCCAACGGTAGGACCTATGTATTCAATCCCTTCAATTTTAACCGGATTATCCGGAAATCTCAACTGTATCGAACTTTTAATCAAAGTCTCAAATTCTTCCTGAGCTTCAAGATCTTTCTTTATTCTTATCATAACAAGATTGCCGGAACTCTGAAGTTCAAAAGAATTTATTCCGCTTTCTTCCACAGCTATGCGTACATCCTGCAATCCAACTTCGTTCTGGAAAGAAATCCGCATAAGAATACCACCGGTAAAATCAATGCCGTAATTTAGTCCGCCCCTGTAAATAAAAGCTCCTACAGTCAATAACAACAGTAATCCAGAAATCGTAAAAAACTTGTAACGGTTTCCGATAAAATCTATATCTACGGACCTAAAAAACCGCATTCTGACCTCCGATCATATTTTTATTTTTAATAATAGATTTTTTTTGAACAAAAACTCATATATAAGTTTTGTCACCGTTACGGCAGTAAACATACTTACGATAAGACCTATTGAAAGAGTGACGGCAAAACCTTTTATAGGACCTGCCCCAAACTGAAACAGAAAAACCGCGGCTATAAGAGTCGTAAAATTTGCATCAAAAATAGTCCAAAAGACTTTCTGATAACCCGCATCCACTGCCATTTTTGCAGTTTTTCCAACAGCAATTTCTTCTCTTATTCTTTCTAATATAAGCACATTTGCGTCAACGGACATAGCAAGAGTAAGTGCTATACCTGCCACGCCCGGAAGCGTGAGAGTAAACTTTAAATATGCCATTATAGCCATAAGTATTATTAAATTTAAAGAGAGCGCAACATCCGCAATCAATCCCGAAGAACGATAATATATAAACATAAAAAGAAAAACTAATACAATGCCGATAAGAGACGACATAAAACCTTTCTTTATCGAATCATCTCCAAGTGACGGTCCGACCGTTCTTTCTTCTATTAATCTAACTGGAACCGGAAGAGCGCCTGCCCTTAATACGGCTGCAAGAACTTTTGCATCTTCAGAGTTAAAATTACCCTCAATACTCGCTCTTTCCCCCCTAGAAATTCTTGTTCGGATTACAGGAGCAGACTGTACAATGCCATCAAGAACTATAGCAAGGCTCTTTCCTATGTTTCTTTCAGTGATATATTCAAATATTTTCCCGCCATCTCTATTGAACTCTATCGAAACCATCATTTGTCCGTACTCTCCACCGAATTCAACTTTCGCGTTTGCAAGAGCGGCACCCGTCAAAAGAGCTTTATCTAAAACGTAATAGTCCATATTACTTCTACTCTCAAAAACCGATGCGCCTTCCGGCATAACGGCTTTGATATCTGGATATGCCGATGAATTTTCTCTGTACTGCACGGGCGTAATTCTTTTCTCATAAATCAAATCAAGGACCTGCCTTGCTTCTTCGCTTGTATTTACTATTCTAAACTCAAGCAATGCGGTTTTACCTATTAAATCCTTTGCGACCTTAGGATCTTTAATGCCCGGAAGCTGTATTACTATCCACTTATCTCCCTGTTTTGCAATCATAGGTTCCGTCACACCGAACTGATCAATTCTGTTTCTGATAATTTCTATCGCCCTGCTAACCGCATCTTTAACTTTTACAGCCCCATTCAGATGCGACGTATCAGTTTCCAAAAGAAGATACGTTCCGCCTTTTAAATCCAAACCTAATTTTAAAGTCCTACCCAAAACAGGATCTCTCTCTTTCTCCGACTGCTCTTTTTTCTCATCAGACATTAACGCAAACTTAAGCGACGGCCACAAAGCCCAGACCGAAAAAGCCAATAATGTAACAGTTATCAACAATTTCCAGTTAATTTTCATTCAGAGTAATTTCCTCTCATTTATTATTAACTCAAACGCACAATCCAAAAAATCAGCAGCCCTCCTACACATAAGCATTCTCGACATAAAAATCTCAAAGTACTCCATAACTTTTGATATCTGCGTATCAATGGTAAGCTGAAGCGATATAACCTTTTTATCTTTAAGAACTTTCAAAAAAGATTTTTCTACGGCAGAATTCACTCTGTCGTGTATATCATATTTTGAAATATCAGGATTTCTAACTCTTGTTTTATGCACGTCAGATTTATCAGCTAAAATTAAGGCAGCCGCCACAGGATTTACGGGATCTCCTGTTTCTTCTTCGTGGTTTCCTACCGCTGAAATTATCAATGCTGTTTCTTCAGGTGTCATACCCATATCTTTGAGCAATCTCATAGCTACAAGCGCGGCAGACTGCCCATGATCTTTCCTATTTACAACATTGCCTATATCGTGCATATAACCAGCTATTCCCGCAAGTTCCTGAAGTCTTTTCGAATAATCGAGATATAACAAAACGTTTTCAGCTATAGAAGCAACCAGCTTTACATGCCTGACGCCATGTTCGGTATAACCAATTGTTCCCAAATAATCGTTAGCGGACTTAATAAACGCATTGACTATTGGGTTTTTCTTTATGTCTTTAAGGACTATATTTGAATACTTATTTTTATCATCCATTATTTTAACCATCGGGCACAGTATTCATCATTCCGAGTCCGACTAAAATCCTACTTTACTTCTTAACTATCTCAGGTATTTTCGCCGATTCTTCATCTTCCTTTGTTATAACAGCAGAAATCAGTTGTTTCACAATCTGAACATAAACTCCGTCTGAAATTCTTGCTTCAACAGTGTTTCCTTTTACAGCATTTACCGTAGCATATAAACCGCCGCCGGTAATAATCCTGTCGTCTTTTTTCAAAGAATTTAATAAATCACGGTGCTTTTTAGCTTTCTTCTGCTGTGGTCTTAACAAAAATAGATAGAAAAAAACAAATATAAGAATCAGCGGCATCAATCCGCCAAAAGAAGACAATCCCTCGGAAAGTGGCTGTGCAAACGATAACGACGGCATTGAAATGATTGCCAGCAAAAATATAAATAAATTAACAAATTTCCCCATTTTAAACCTCATTTTTCCGAATATAAGTTTCTTGAATAGTATTTCTCAAAAAATTCTTTTTTTGACTTAAAAAAGCACCATTTCCCAATGACTTTCTTATTTTTAATATTAAGCCTACCATAAAATAAGTATTATGTAAAGACAAAAGACTTAAATACAAAGTTTCCTAAGTCCAGATTTTTTCTAAAAGAAAAAGCAGAAAAGAAACGACACCGACTTGCATTTAAAGAGCGAAACTTCGTTTCACTTAACAACAACGACAGGCACGGAGCTTCGCTCTGAATTTCTAACGTACATTCTGGTCAAAGGCTAGTCATTGCGACATAAAACAAGTTGCGTTCCTCTGGTTCATTTTTAATTTCGCCGTGATAAATAAGCGGTGTGCGCCCATTTTCAGCACCTACGATAAACACTGTATCAAACTCTAAGCCCTTAGCAGAATGAAACGCAAAACTTTATTGCCTATATCGGCAAAAGTATCCTCTGTAGTCATATCCTGTACATAATCTAACCAGCCTTGTACGCTTTCGTCGCCAAAAGCAGCAATATATAAAACAATACCTTTACGCACCTTCCTCAAGAGCATCATTACGTGTCTGCTCGTAAACTCCAGAGCTTTTACCTTGATAATCTACATCTTTAAGAGCATATCCGTGAAATAACTTAAACAAAATATAATCACAAACAGCGGTAAGCTCTTTCATATCAGAACATTTATTTAAATAGTCAGTAAGAACAGAATAATAATTTGACAATCTAGTACAAAGAACATTTGTTAATTTACCAAAAGACATATTTTTGATATTGGATAACGCTTCATAAATAGATACGCTAGCAATCTCGGCATAGCTTCTAAGCTTTTTAAGAGAGGCTTCTCCAAACAGCTTAACATTTCTAGTCAATAAACGTTCAACAGCCAAATCATTTTTTGTGTCAATCAAAAATCAAAATAAGCGATAACATCTTTGACTTCTGGTCTAGCATACAAACTGTCAGCAGACTTAATTACATACGGAATATTTTCAGATTTAAGAGCCTGTTTAATCTTACTTTCCTTGCCAATAAGATTATTCGTGCGAGCTAATATTGCATAATTTTTATACAAATTATCGGATTTAATAATATCTATAATATTTTTTTCGGGAGTGTCTGTTTGATATAACTGCAAGTCAGATAAGCTTCTTCCGTCAGAAACTGCTTCAAGCGGTTTAGACAACCTGTTAGGATTACATTGTATTAATTGATTGGCGTGTTCAAGGACTACAGGAGCAGAACGATAATTATAAGTAAGGTACAACTGTTTAACAGTTTTTGAGGCGGAATACCTTTAGACAATAAAGTACGCAAAACGTCTGGCAATAACTGTAGTTTTGCCTGTTCCTTGCGCCAGCATAAACAATATAGGAGCCTTTATCTGTTGTGATAGCTTCTCTTCATTCATATCTTTTAAAATATGACTTAAATCACTCATTTTATATACCTTAACTTAAACCATCCTTAAACTCTACAACAGTTTGATTAATCGCCAATAACGCCGATTACATTTGGTCAAGACGAGAATTAAGCTTTTGTATATCTGAACGAACTGTCTCATATAATCGTTTAATTTCTTGATTTTCAGTTTTAACAATATTTAACCAACCGCATATTTGCTTCGTATTGCAAGAAGGACAATCCGACAACTGGGCAACTAATTGGAACAAAGGTTTAACATATTTTTTAAGAACGCCAAGACCAGTAATACGCATATTGCCGTGCATTTCGCCGTCGTACCGCTATTTGTTTATAAATCTCATCAAAATCAAATAATAATTGTTTCAAGAAAAGCACTCCTTTAAATAAATTAAGCGGGGATACCGCTACTTCTACTAGACAGCCTCAAGAGTGCGCCAAAGAATAACAACACAAGACAAAAAACAAGATTAACAACAACATTGCAATAACAACCAAACAACAACAGCAACAACATTTTTTTATAAACATAGTATCTAATATCCAATATAGCAGGGGCAACAACAACATAATTAATCAACTAAACTAAATACAAATTCTTTCATATAAAAGTTCTAATATTACATAACAACAACAAACAACGACAACAACTTACATTTAAAGAGCGAAACTTCGTTTCACTTAACAACAACGACAGGCACGGAGCTTCGCTCCTCTTATGCTTCGCATTCTATATCCTGCTAACGTTTACTACTTTTTATTTTTTACGGAATTTTACTCTAACAACAACTTTCGTCATACATCTATTCCTCAAAAACCGTCGTCAATCATCCATCGCCATTCTCAATCTAGCATTCTCAAGCCTTAATTGCGTATTCTCATAATGCGACCTATTAAAGTCTTGCCTATATAAATCACTAACGTGTTTTAAACCAACAATTTCGTTATTCAAACCATCAACTTGGAGATTCAAATACGCATTCCGCTTAAGAAGTCCTTTTTCATAATTAGCCCTGTCTCTAGCATTCACTTCAGCCCAAGCAATACGCGCTCTTTGTTCGTTTTCTAGCTGAACCTGCAAAGGAACTCGTCCGACTGCTTCTTGATTGGCTCGATTAATTTGTTCCTGCAATACAGAGAAAATGTTAAACACAACAACGAATCCCGTTATATAACCTACAGCATTGTCCCAAACAGAGTCCGTCTTTTTTTCTTTATCCTCATAACATTTTGAAACATCGTCGTCCATCTTTTTCAATGTATTAATATCCACTTCAACCATAGTCTTTTCAGCCGACGGCAATACTGCAGTGTTTAACAATGTTTATTTTTTACCACAACTGGAAAGAAGAACCAACGAAAAAACAGTTAATAAAGACAGCAACACTCTTACCATAATTATCCACCTTTTTAAATTAATTAAATATATTTTTTACAATAATATTACTGCATTTTTATACATCTCAAACCCTTACCGTCAGTGGGTTCCCTCTGTAAGCTAAACAGAAAACAACTAACGGCAAGCGATATAATAAAAATCAGTCATTAATATCATAATTATTTTTACGCATTAAATCCTCATTTAATTTTTGTACAATTTCGGCATTACGCTCCAGAGCTTCATTAAAACGGACTTTCTCAACGGCTTCTTTTCCCTTAACATCTGGATTTTTTTAAACCAATCCTACAGATACCAATCTTAGCAAAATTAGTACTCCAACCATCAACAAGACCAACAGAACCAGCAGTAGCCGCATTAGTAAAAACATCAGCAGAAGCGACAACAGAAGCAGGAAACTCACGATTAAAGCCTAATCCTAATGCTTTTGAATATTGCCTAAAAGGCGCGAGCCTGCCATTCTTATCACACATAATTAAAATCTTATCTTTTTTAGCTGTTGCAACTCTGCCTTTTGCTTCAACCAAAGTTTTACGATAATTAATTCTCGCCTGCTTCAACATATATTTGCAGCATAATTAAAACAGCCTTTAGACGTACAATCACAAAGTTTGCGAACTTCACCGTATTTCCAAATTTTTTGGAGCAATTCATTTGTAGAATTCCATTGAGCTTGTTGCTTTTTCAAAAAATAATAATCATATTTAGCCATTGACAAAGACTTCATATTATCAAAAATAACCCCACTTGTTATAATCTTTAGTTATTCTAGATATAGTTTTAGGGCTATAGCCAGCGCTAAGCCCATATACAGTGATATGATAATGCGGTCTATCCAATATATTTCCGTATTCACCGCAATAAAAGCACCTAATCTTTAAATTTCTATGATAACTAAGATAATCACGCAAATCCTTAATAAATGTCTGGACGTCAAGTTTACGAAACGTAGAATATTTATTCAATTCACGTACAAGCTCATTATGTTCACAACCACAGCAATACTCGTTAGGATTAGCACGATGTTCAAAATGAGTAGGAAGCATATTATATGAATGCCGATTATAAACAGAACTTTTTTTGGCATAACGCCTGCCATAAGACTTTAATATTTTCAACTGCTCTTTTATTTCATCTGAACGCTTACCGTATTGAGGCAATATGGGCAAATTGTTATTATCATAGGTAAGAGTCAACAAGCATTTACATAACCGCTATCCGTAAAATGTACAGCTTCGTCAGACATACGCTGACTAAGTTCTTGTGCTTTGTCCTTAAGGCAACCAAGGCAATGATTACAACGAACGTAAACTTCTGGCACTGCAGTGCCATTGCGAGATTTAGGTCTCATTTTAACACCTAACCTTGCGTTCCCACAGGCATAAAAACCGGAGTGTCAATAACACAGCACAAACTCTTCCGCGCCTTGCTCTGAGTTCAGGGGATTTTTTTATAAGTTGGTAAGAACCATATTCCATTACAGAAACTTATCCTCATTAATATACAATTCAAAATTACAGTTTAAAACGCTGCTTGCTCTTCTGCAGAAATTTGTCCTTGACATAAATATTTCAAAATAGTCCATAACCGAACATATTGTGGCGTCGATTTTTATCCGCAATCCGATAGTCATCTCTTCTTTATTTATAACAACATCAACTTTTTGACAGGCGGCAATGATACGAGAATGTTTATAGACATAATACAAATCTTCAGCCCTTATTCTCTCGCGGCGCACATCTGTTTTATCTCCGAGAACAAGAGCGGCAGCAATCGCCGACACCGGATCCACAGTCTTATCTTCATGACAACCTACAGCGCTTGCTATAGCAAAAATATCTTCATTATATCTGTTATCTCCAATAACATTTAAAAACATTATTGAGCTGCTTTGATCATGTCCATATTTTGAAACCAAATTGCCCATATCGTGAATATAAGAAGCAATTTTAGCAAGTTCCTGTTCTCTTTTGCTGTAGCCTAAATATTTCAAAATCCGCTCGGCAATTTCAGCGGCGTACAAAGCATGACCTCTGCCATGCTCTTTATATCCCATAAGAGCAAATGTTTTGTCCATAAATTCAAAATATGTCCGTATCTCAAGGTTATTTTTTATTTCTTCAAAAGTTAATATCTCATCCATTTAAATATTATATCAAATCCTAATATGCATTATCTTTAATTAATGCAGCCCGCTGAAAGGCAAAAACGAGAAAAAACCGTCTCTTAAAGTCTTTTAGTTTAGTTTAAAACCGCAATGTTACGGACAAATATCTAATTTAATTCGATGCAATAAATAGCCAATATGCAAAAATACTCCGTTCTTATTAAAATGTTAAGATAGATTGAACCAATTTATTTTTTTCAGGAATTCCAAAAATATGAAAAAAGGAAGAGTTTTGCTTACTCTAGGCACTATGGATATAGGTAAACTGTTAATAGAATATGCGATTCCCGCGACTATCGCTATACAAAATAACCGATAGTATTTTTATAGGTTACGGCATCGGGGAGCTATAGCTTTATCCGGTCTTGCGACCACTTTTCCTATTATGAACTTATCGGCGACGTTCGGTTCTCTGATAGGTATCGGAGCTGCTACTCTTAATGTCGCTTAGACTTGGACAAAAAGATTACGTTGCGACAAATTATATCATCGGGAATGTGATATCCAATACAGTACAATAATTATATAAAAACCACGTGGGTATCACCTTCAATAACGGCAAAAAGCGAGGAGGAATAAAATGAAAAGTTTTTTAAAGGCAGGAGCAGTATGTTTGGTTGTAGCAGTATCAGGGTGCGGGAAACTAGATAGATTTACTGGAATAAAACCTACCGCTGAAATTCCGCCAGCTAAAGAAATACAAAATGTTAATCCAGAAGTTGTTGCAAAAGTTAAGAATGTTGATATTTGTACTTCAACGGAATTATTAAAAGAAAGTTTGGGCAACTTAAAAACTATGCCAGAAGGCTTGTTTATAGAAAAATTCAGCGAGAAATACAATAAAATAGCACGTAAGCTTCCGCCGCTTAAATCGTCTTTGCTATACAGGTTAAAAGAAGCGTTTACAACGGATTTCTCAATGATACATCTAATGACTAGTACTTTTTGGGACGGCAATTTTGGGGAACAACTTGAAGCAGAAATGAGATTGAGACTTGAGGATTAAGTAAAGAAAAATCCTTTGGCGACTTCTTGTTGGATAAATAAACGTATTGAAAAAGGCGAATTGCTGATTAAAAAAGATAATCTTGATTTTAAAGTCAGAGATTTAGAGTTTATTGTGGGAAGACCTAATATGTTTTCAGACGAAAAAAGAGCAGAGGCAGAGAAAGAGCTAATCGAGCGTAAAAATGAGCTTGTAGACACAGAGAACAAACTGAAACAATATGACAGCATTGTAATACTGCCTTACAATCAAATGGGTAATATTTCATATAAACTCATATGATACCGAGTACGAAACAGCATATATCTATTATCTTAAGGCTGTTAATGAACATCTAGATAATAAGTAAAAACACAGAGGGCAGGAAAAATGAGACTGACAAAAGAACAGAATATGAAGTTAGAAAAGCAACTTTTTAAAGATGGACATTATCCTAGTTTTGATAAATGAGGCTACACAGTAGATTTTTTAAAAGGAATATCAAAAGCTTTAGAAAAAATAGGCGCTGCCTATCCTATGATATTGTATACAAAGTCGACTGCACGCTTAATATCGTAGAAGATATGAACGTAAAAGAATACTAAAATGTTAGTACTACAGAAAGGGATAGCGGCGTAGCTTAAACACGAAAGCCCTACTATCCCTTTTATATTCAGCAAAAAAAAAGAAAATTAAAAATGGAATTGAAAAAAGGCGGATGGGATGCAAATAGTTATAACTGGCATATTAATCGTAAGCAATATGCATTTACGGTGTTGCCAGCTAGTTTTGTTTGGTCGTTGTGTTATGTATATCATTCAGGGATACCCCCTTTGCCTTTTAGCATTATAGTCGGCATTAGTCGTAGTTGTCTCTGTTGGCAGGTGCCACGATTTGGGCGCAAGGGGCTGGTGGTGCGTTTTACTTGCAGTGCCTGCGCTGAATGTTGTGATGGCGGCAATGTTGCTTTTCGGCAAAAGAGACGCTATGTCATAATTTCTGGAAATAGCATAAGTTAACACAACAAAAAAAGGGGATAAAAGAAATGTTAAATAAATCTATAAATTTTTTGGACTTAGTCGCTAAAATGTTTTTTACTTTTGTTTGTTAGAAGTTATCTTTTTTATGACTTTGTTAATCGAGCGCACATTAGAATAGTTGATGTTGTTGCCTTTGTTGGGTTATTCTTACTGATGGTTAGATTTATATCAAATGTTTGTGGTTTGCTGAAAAAAATAATTTATACAGCGGGCAGGTTTAATCTCCAATTTTTCCTGCTCGTGATAAAATTTAAAAATTTGGGAATAAAAAAAAGGAGATTGAAATGATTAAGAAAATTGGAGTAATGTTGTTGATGTTTGTGCAGAGGCAGAGGCTGGAATTGGCGGTTTGATTACAAAAGCGGCAGTATCAGGCGGTATATATGCTGCTAAAAAAACATCATAACAATAAAAAACTTGCAACTGCAGATGAATATGAATTTAAGGTTAACATTGCATCCAAAGAATATGATAAAAACTATTCAGAGTTTGAACGTATCCAAAATATGGAAAAGATGTTGAAGTTGAAGTACGAATTAGCTTCTGCAAAAGGAATATCCTACGACAAGTTGAAGCAAACTAGATAATTGGGTTGAAGCAAAAATAAAATGTAGTAAGGCAGCCATAACTGCTTCTCAATCACTTATTTACTACGATATGGCGCTTATAGACTACAACCAGTACATTGTGGACGCAGGAATAGTAGAAAATAAACAGAAAACGCTAGAGCTTATTAAAACTCAAAAAGAAGAGATACAAAGAATGAATAATGTTATCCCACAAATTAAAATGCGTATAAAAGAATATGAAGCTAATAGGGAAACTATTCAAGTATACCTAAAATAGTTTTAAGGGAAAGAATATTAAAACTAATTAAAAAATTGAGGAAATATTATGAGAAAGTTAATTGTAGGTTTAATGTTGTTGTTTTTCAGTGTCAATGTGTTTGCTTGGGATGTTAGTGAAAATTATTATGTTAAAGATTCGCGTGGTACTAGCCACAGGTTAGCTACCCCCCCCCCCAGAAAACCTATAGTGCCACAAATGCCAGAGAAGCCACTAACAAAGCTGGAATTTTGAGTGCGGTATCCGCATTGGGTTTGGGGTCGTGTGCCATTGTGTCTTTTATAATATTTGGTGTTCAGTGGTTCCTTGCCGATGATGAACCAATTAGGAATAGTGACGGTTCTGTTAAAAACTATGCTGGAAAATGGGCTGTATATGCGGTATCTTTTTTAGCTTATACTGCTGTTAGCGCTCTGTCTTGGATAATTTGCCGTAAATATGAAAAAGAAAAGAATGGCTGATATCAAATAACATAACACATCACAGAAGCCCTCAAATTGGCACAATTTGGGCACTATTTCAAATGGCAGTTTGCATTTAGCTTGTCTAGACTAGAAGTACGCTGAGACAAAGAAAGTGAAACATGGTTATAAAACAGTGGGGACTACTTCTGAGGGTGGGGAAGTCTTTGAGTACGGCGGAAAGATAAGATACTGTCCAAGAGATTACCACTATGATTGCTTCAACGACAAATGCTACCCAAAAGGCAAATCTCATTATGATTAAAGTATACACACGTGGGCGGGTAGGCTATCAGTAAACTTCTGGTCTCCAAAACTAGCATTGCGGGTGCAAGACCCGCTGCTCCTGCCATATATCAAAAACTAAAATTAAAATAAAAAGAGGGGAATAAAATGTCGGAATTTGTATATGTACTCAAATTAATAACGGGAATACTGTTTTCCGTAATAGCTCTCATTCGATAGAAGCTTGCGGGATAGTAAACCGCATAGCATATCTTTTCGTTATGATAGTTTTTGGACTTAATCAGGGCATGCAACCTATAGTCGGATACAATTACGGTACAGATCTTTACGAACACGTAACAAAAGTTAAAAAAACAATTATTATCACGGTTGCCCCAATGACTTTTGGATCTGTACTCGTAGAATTGTTTCCGCATTCGGTGGCATCTATTTTCGCCGATGAAAAAAATCTCATTGATGTGACGGCAACCGGACTGCGTTACGCATTTATGTTTTCCCTCTTTATAGGTTTTTAGATGAAAGATTTAAATACAGCATTTTGCGATAAAGCGCTTAATAAAGATAGCTTCAGAAAAAAGCGGGCTAGGAAAGGAGCTTTTTGAAGCGTCAGAAGAAAAAAAACATGAGAGGACTGCATGAACTGTTTGTAAATATTTTCGGTTTGGAACAAAGCAACAACAATATTATAATTACTATACGGGAAAAGTCTGGGGAGCGGCAAATTCGTACCACTTATACATTAATTCATCCACTCTCGATACATAGACGAAACGGCAGAACTCATAGGCTTTTTTATAGGAAAACACTCAAATAAAAGTATAATAAGGCTTATGATTGCAATTTCAATAAAGCAAGCTAATATATGGAAGCACTAATGTGGATAAAATTTACGAAGTTTTAGAAAGAGTAAGAAAAAGCTCTCCTTTGGTGCATTACATCACAAACTGGGTTACAATTTCAGACTGTGCGAATATCGTCAAGCTTTTCGACGGTTCTCCAATATGTCCTCTATTTCAAACGCCGTCGTAATAAAAGGCAATGTTTCCGAAATAGCAAAAACTGCGGGAATAGACGTTACCACAAAATGCGTCGACAGCAGAAACGTTCCATGAGATATGGTAAAAAACGCAAAGACACTTACTTATGAAAAAAGAGTGTCATTGCAGTAACCGGAAAAGAAGACATCTGCACTGATGGAACTAAAGTTTTTATAGTCAAAAACGGGTCTCCTCTAATGTCTCAGCTCGGCGGAAAGCGCCGATAAAACCACTGAAGGTCCCGGAACATTTTAAACAAAATTGTTTGACAAAATAACTACAGTAAGCGATATATCAATAAATAAAATGAAAAAATTTTAAGAAATAAAGCAATGAAAGAAACAATAAATAAATTAAAAAAAGAAAAAAATGCCGTAATTTTGGCTCATATATACCAGCTGCCTGAAATTCATAACATAGCAGATTTTGTGGGCGATTCTCTGGATTTAAGCAGAAAAGCCGTGCAGACGAACGCAGATGTAATTGTTTTTTGCGGCGTACATTTTATGGCGGAAACCGCATCGATACTGAACCCAAAGAAAAAAGTTTTAATTCCCGACTTAAATGCGGGTTGCCCTATGGCGGATATGATAATTGCCGAAAAATTAAAAGAATTTAAATCGCGATATAAAAATCCGGTGGTCGTAGCTTACGTAAACACTTCTGCCGCGGTAAAAGCTGAAAGCAATATATGCTGCACGTCTTCAAATGCAGTAAACGTCGTAAAAAGTATCGCCGGAGAAACAGGTGCGGAAAACAGCGACATAATTTTTGTTCCAGACAAAAATTTAGGCAGCTACGTTCAAAAACTAGCAGGCGTAAAAATGAATGTCTGGAACGGTTTTTGTCCTACACACAATAATCTGATTCTTCCGGGATATTTACTAAAAGCGAAAGAAGAACACCCGCATGCTAAAATTTTAGTTCATCCCGAGTGCCGTCCGGAAGTTGCATCTGCGGCAGACCATGTAATGTCAACCGGCGTTATGTGCAGATATGTTGAAAAAAGCACTGCAAAAGAATTTATTATAGGCACAGAAACGGGAATTTTATATACGCTTAAAAAAAATAATCCAGGCAAAAACTTTTATCCCGTGTCATCTTTTGCGGTATGCCCCAATATGAAAAAAATTACGCTTGCAAAAGTTTTAGATGTTCTTACAAATATGAAAAATGCAATTAGCGTCTCCGAAGATATAAGACAGAAAGCTTACCGCCCGATTTTAAAGATGCTGGAAATAAACGCGCAGGGCTGAGAAAATATTTCCTCGCCGAAATTTTGGATAGGTTGCGGTAAGTAGGCGGCGCTTATGCTTGTGACATCGGCGACAATTCAGATGTTCTAAAATAAATTGTAAAATTACCGCTTTAAAACGGAAAAATACTGCAAGAATATTAGATTTCTCACAAAACTATAATAACTTTAAATTTTGCCTGCACAATTTAAATTTTATAATTCACTAAGTTCATAAAACTGCCGTATAACTTTATTATAATAAAAAGAGGAAAAAATGGAAAATGAAGGGTTTTTCAGTTCAATTGTGAAAAGAAACGGCACAAAAGAAGCGTTTAACTCCCAAAAAATCTCTGCAGCCATAGCAAAAGCTGGCGAAACCACAGGAGAATTCGGACAAGATACAGCAAATAAACTTGCTATAAAAGCTCTATCTCTTTTACTCGATACGATTGAAGACAGAAAACCCACTGTTGAAAAGGTTCAGGACGCGGTTGAAGAAGTTTTGCTTTATTCAAAATATAAAAAGACGGCAAGAGCGTATATTCTCTATCGTGATCAGCATAGTAAAATAAGAGAAATATATTCTGCTTTCAATATTGATTTAGTTGACCAGTACCTAGAAAAAATAGACTGGCAGGTAAATGAAAACAGCAATATGTCTTATTCTTTGCAGGGTCTTAATAATTATATTTCTTCGGGAATCAGCAAAATTTATTGGCTGAATAAAATTTATCCAGAAAACGTAAGAAAAGCGCACAGCGAAGGAGATTTGCATTTGCATGATTTAGGATTGCTTGGCGCTTACTGCGCAGGCTGGGATTTACAGGATCTTCTGCTCAACGGATTTAAAGGCGCTTCTGGAAAGTCTGAAGCAAAACCGGCAAAACATTTCAGGACAGTGCTTGGACAGATTGTAAATTTTTTCTATACTCTTCAGGGCGAAAGCGCAGGAGCGCAGGCTTTTTCAAACTTCGATACTCTGCTTGCTCCTTTCATTTATTATGATAAATTAAACTATGAAGAAGTAAAGCAGGCTTTACAGGAATTTTTATTTAACATAAACGTTCCCACAAGAGTCGGTTTCCAGACTCCTTTTACAAATTTAACTATGGATTTGACAGTTGCTCCGTATTATAAAAACGAACCTGTTATAATAGGAGGGAAACATCGGGATAAAAAATACGGCGAATTTCAAAAAGAAATAGACAGGTTAAACCAAGCATTTTTAGAGCTTATGCTTGCAGGAGACGCTAAAGGAAGAGTTTTTACATTTCCCATACCTACATATAACATAACGAAGGATTTTGACTGGAACAATAAAAATATAAGCGCTTTATGGGATATAACAGCAAAATATGGAGTTCCTTATTTCGCAAATTTTATTAATTCCGATATGAAACCAGAAGATGCAAGAAGCATGTGCTGTCGTCTTAGAATAGACAACCGCGAACTTCGAAAACGCGGCGGCGGACTTTTCGGAGCGTCTCCGCTCACAGGTTCTATAGGAGTCGTTACAATCAATCTGCCAAGAATAGGTTATCTTGCAAAAAACGAATCTGACTTTATAGACAGACTTAAAGAAAATATGGATATTGCAAAGCAAAGTCTGGAAATAAAAAGAAATGTCTTGGAAAAATTTACGTCCAACAATTTATATCCTTATGTGGGTTTTTATCTGAGAATAGTTAAAGAACGTTTTAACAAATACTGGAAAAATCACTTTTCAACAATAGGAATTATAGGGCTAAATGAAGCGTGTATAAACTTGTTCGGCGAAGGAGTCGGGAGCATAAAAGGCAAATCTTTCGGTGAAAAAATTCTGGATTTTATGAGAGAAATTCTTATTAACTATCAGAAAGAAACAGAAAACAACTATAACCTTGAAGCTACGCCCGCGGAAGGAGCTTCTTATAGACTTGCAAGACTTGACATACAGAAATATCCAGACATAATTTCGGCAAGCAAAACAATAGGCATGCCATTTTATACAAATTCGAGCCAGTTGCCGGTAGATTACACCGAAGATATTTTTGAAAATCTGGATTTACAGGATTCAATGCAGGCAAAGTACACCGGTGGTACGGTTCTGCACATGTTTGTGGGAGAGCGTATTAAAGATACGGAAAGTCTAAAAAATTTTATAAAAATCGTATGCGAAAATTACAGTCTGCCGTATTTTTCAATAACGCCTACTTTCAGCGTATGCCCGCAGTGCGGTTATATTGAAGGCGAACATACTGAATGTCCTAAATGCAAACAGGAAAAACTTGACGACATAGACAGACAAATAAAAGTCCTCGAAGATATACTTGACAACAGACATCCCTCTTTATGCACAGTAAAAGAGTATAAGGAAGAGAGCGGAACCTGCCAAACTAAAAGTTTATCTGCTGCAAAATAAATTCACAATAAAGGAACTGAAATGACCATAAACGAAATTCAGAAAAAAATTCAGGAATTAAAGTTGCAAAAAGACTCAGTCGAAGGCACAAAATGTGAAGTTTATTCTAGAGTGGTAGGATATTTGAGACCCGTTGCTTCGTGGAATGAAGGTAAAAGGGAAGAATTTAAAATCCGCAAAAATTATTGCTTTTGCAAATAATATTCTCTATTCCTTTTAGGATTATTACATTAAAAGAGGCGGTTGCGCTGTGCAAATTGGCGGACTCCAAAAATTATCACTTATAGATTATCCCGGCACTCCCGCGGCCGTTATCTTTACGCAGGGCTGTAATATGCTTTGCCCTTACTGTCATAATCCTCAATTAGTTTACCCCTATCTATTTGAGAAAACACTTAATGAAAATGAAGTCTTATACTTTTTGAAAAAGAGACAGGGTCTCTTAAAAGGAGTGGTTATTACAGGCGGTGAACCGACACTGCAAAATGATTTGTTCAATTTCATAAAAAAAATCAAAAATTTAAAGTTCCTCGTCAAGCTTGATACAAACGGCACCAATCCCAAAATACTGCAAGAATTAATACGCGAAAAACTTATAGATTTCGTAGCTATGGATATAAAATCGGCCGCTGAAAAATACAAACTGTTTTTCAAAGGAAATTTAAATTTAATTATGCAGTCGCTGCATGTAATTAAATCTTCAGATATAGCGCATATTTTCAGAACCACGTACGACACAGATATTTTAAATAAAAGAGATTTAGATGAAATAAAAGCAACAATGGAAAACTCAGAATATATCGTTCAGAAATGCAGAAAACAATTTAACAGTCCAGAGAAGTAGAGATACTCCGCCAAAAATATTATCTGCGGACGTTTCTTAAAGCTGCTCTCTCTTTCTCCCCCCCATCGGGCATCTAATTTTTTTGCAAAGTTTTCACATATCCAGCAGCTTCCATAGCGTCTCTGGCATAAGCATCCGCACCAATTTCTTTTGCAAACTTTTCTGTAACTGCCGCGCCGCCTACAATGATTTTTGTGGGAACACGAGCCGCATTTTTTAATTTTACAACCATTTCCATTTCAGGCATTGTGGTCGTCATAAGAGCGGAAAGTCCTATTGCAATCGGATTAATCTTATGGGCTTCATCTATTATCGACTGAGAATCGACGTTTACACCCATATCTATGACGTCAAAACCATAGCTTTCAAGCACCGCACCGACTATATTTTTACCTATGTCATGCATATCGCCTTTAACCGTAGCTATTATAATTTTGCCGGCAGAAGACGCTTCGTCTTTTTTCAGCGTAGCCTTTACTATAGCAAAAGCCGACTGAGCAGCTTGAGCAGACATAATTATCTGCGGTAAAAAATACTCTTTTGAGGCAAATTTTTCACCGACAACGTTTAACGCTTTCAAAACATTATTGTTCACTGTCCGAAAAGGATTGCTATCGCCGGAAGCAATAATCTGACTTAAAATATCATCTACAGAGTCCCGGTTTCCGTTTAAAATCGCAAAATAAAGCTGCTTATCTGTAGTAAGTTTTTCTGTCTCGGTTTCCGGTATCTGCTTTCTAAAAGAGGTAAAAACCTCCATGTATTTAACCGCTCCCTTATCTTTGTTTTCGAGTAAATTTTTGGCAAAAGGGTCATCTATATCCCAATTCTCGTGGGGATTAGCGATTGCAAAATCAAGTCCTACAGCTACAGCCATTTTTAAGAAAGTCGAATTGATTGTCTGCCTTGAAGGAAGTCCGAAAGAAACATTTGACACGCCTAAAACAAGTTTGCATTCGGGGTACATCCTCTTTGATTCTCTCATTGCCTTTAATGTTTCCCCTATCTGATCGGGTGAAGAGCTTGCAGAAAGGACAAGATAATCAAAAACAATATTTTTTCTTTCAAGTCCGCAGCGATCAGCAAAATTTAAAATTTTTGCAGCTATTTTTAATCTCTTCTCTGCCGTTGCAGGTATTCCGTTATCATCTGTCGTCAATGCGATAAGCGCCGCGCCATAACGTTTTGCAATAGGCAATATTACGTCAAGCTTTGCCTGCTCGCCGTTTACGGAATTTATGAGAGGTCTGCCGGCACAGTTTTTAACAGCCTGTTCTAAAGCACCGGAATTACTTGAATCTATGCATAAAGGAACAGAAACCGTCTCCTGTATCTGATTTACAGCATTTATAAGAAGCTTTATTTCGTCTGTGCCCGGAACTCCCATATTTACATCTAGAAGATTTGCACCGGACCAAACCTGTGAGCGAGCCTCGTCTTTTACAGTCGACAAATTGTCTTTAAGCAGCTCCGCCTGAAACTTTTTTCTGTTTGTCGGGTTTATTCTTTCACCGATTATAACAGGCTTTTCAGCCTCATTTATATCGATAGTTTTTGTTCTTGTTGAAAGAAAATATTTGCTTTTTACACTGCGTATTTTCGGAGCTTTATTCATCAGCTCACCTGATAGAATCTTTATAAATTCAGGATTCGTTCCACAGCAGCCGCCGAACATATTAACACCGTAAGAATAGGCTTTTAAGCTTGCTTCAATAAACTCTTCTTTTGTTTCCGGAAAAC
Source organism: Candidatus Endomicrobiellum trichonymphae (assembly GCF_002355835.1). Classification (NCBI taxonomy): domain Bacteria; kingdom Pseudomonadati; phylum Elusimicrobiota; class Endomicrobiia; order Endomicrobiales; family Endomicrobiaceae; genus Candidatus Endomicrobiellum; species Candidatus Endomicrobiellum trichonymphae. The sequence goes on from NZ_AP017459.1 coordinate 843,641, forward strand.
AGGTCTCACGGTTAATTAACACAGGAATTCCTGCATTAGGTTTAAAAGATATAGGCAAATTCGTGTTGACACAAAGAACCTTTGCAAGTTCTGCCAATTCCCGAGAGCCTATAGAACAGTTTAATCCCAGCGCATCAACACCTAAACTTTCCGCCATTGCAATAAAACTTTTCAGATCAGTTCCCGTAACCGTGACTCCGTCTTTTGAAAAAGTCATCTGAACAATAATTGCTCCGTCAAAATTTTCTTTTGCCGCAAGAATTGCCGCTTTAGTTTCTTTTATCTCGGTCATTGTTTCAATAACTATGACATCTGCGCCGTGTTTTTGCAGCAAAGACACCTGAAATGCAAAAGAGTTATAAGCTTCATCAAAAGTTAAAGAGCCGAGCGGTTCAATATACTCTCCTATTGACGAAATATCGCCTGCAACAATCGTATCGGAAGAAATTTCCCTTATCAAATCAATTCCTGATTTTATTATGTCGTCAGCTTTGTCCAAAAGTCCGTGCTGTTTTAATCTTATGAGATTTGCGCCGAACGTATTTGCAAGAATTATATCAGAACCCGCATTTATATAAGAAGAATAAATATCCGCTATTCTTTCCGGGAATTTGATATTAATTTCTTCCGGAATTTCAACACCATCAAGATACTTCTTTTTCTGCAGTTCAGTTCCCGTAGCTCCGTCCATTATTAATATGCGGCTTTTTAGAATATCTAAAAATTTTTGTTTATTCATATTAAAGATCCTTATTGTCTACTCAAACTTCCAAAACCGTCTTTTGCAGTTTTCGCTACAACTGATAATACTTTTCTCAAAATATTCTCAAAGCCAGCTTTGCAATGTCAAACTCAATCCTGCTCAAAAATTGCTTTTTGTAAAACAGAAATCTTGACATTTTATTTATGCATATTTACATTCCACCTAAAACTCTTGTCGTCCTGGCAGCATATTCAGCTTCCTCAATACCTCCGCCATACCTAAGAACTGTTCCAATAGAACCAATAGAATAAATTTTTTTTAATTAATATATATAGAAGATGTTTATACAGATGTATCGCAATTAATTATAAATTCTTTGCTTTTGATTTTAATAATATTTTCTTTAAACCCTTTATCTTTCACTCCATCTCTTAGCAACTCCTATCAAAGCCGAAACAGATTTCTCGGGTTTCATATGACAGAACTCGTTTAATTTAATGCCTATATGTTCCGCACCTATCCAATTCAAAAATTGCCTGTTGTCTTCAAGTATCCAGTCTCCGTATCCCGGCGAATATCTCCTCGTCAACATATTACCGTTTTTTTCTTCGTAAGCCTTAATCTGCGCATTTGCAAGATTTATTGTTTCTTCCGCGGCAACAGAACCTGCCGCATCTGATATCAAAGCGTTAAAAGTTTCTTTTTTTTTCAAAAATTCATCTATTCTCAGCTCTAACGCTCCGCCTACCGTTATGCCAATCCCGTAAACTTTAAAACAGTTTTTTAAAAGCTTCGCTATATTCCCGCTTTTAATTTTATATCCGTTTTCAAATGAAATCTCGTTCGAGGTTTTATTCCCACTTATCGTCGCTATGTTTTCAAAAGCAACCACAGCTTTGGGTTTAATAAGTTTCTGTGCTAGACTTAAAGTTTCTTTTATCATGACGGCAGTTTTTTCATCAAGTTTGGTTTTAGTCTGCAGATATCCCAATCTTACAAGCAGTTTATTATAAGGGATTTCTATGGTTGAAATTCTCAGCATAATTAATACCTTATCAAAAAAATTTAATTAACACCATTGCAGCGCATGCACTACAATAAAAGATATTATCCAATAACACAATAAAATATCTTTTTCATTGATACTCAAAAAACCGATAAAATATATAATTATATATTTTCCTCTAACATTTTATTTTACTATTATTACAATTAAAACACTAAAACACAAATTAAAAAATAGAATATAAAATTATTCCTTTATGCTTCAGCCAAGCGATAGACAAGCTCAATATGAAACCAACTTAGCTATCACTTTTTTACGATGCGCGGCGTATCTAAATATTGATTTATCAAAAGCAAATTTATTATAATAAAGCAAATTTAAACTGGGAGTAGATTATGAATGTGTTGCATTTGAGGATAGCTTATGCTGATACAGACCAGATGGGTATGGTTTATTACGGCAATTATCTGACTTTTTTTGAAAGAGGAAGAGCTGAATTACTAAGAGATATAGGGTTTGAATATAAAACAATTGAAAAACGCGGGTTTTATTTTCCAGTAATTTATGCCGAATGCAAATATCTAGCGCCAGCAAAATACGATGATGTAATAACAATAGAAACAAGACTCACCGAAGTTACAGCGGCAAGCACAACATGTTCTTATAAAGTAAAATGTGATGGAAAACTTTTGGTTACTGGAAAGACAAAACATCCATTTGTAAACAAAATGATGAGACCTGTGCGTTTTCCGGAAGACATAAAAGAATTAATAGAAAAGCACCTTGAAAAATAAACAAGTTAAAGACGATGCTTATTTTATGTTTCAAGCTTTAAAAGAAGCCTCTAAAGCGCGAGAGTCGCGTGAAGTGCCTATAGGAGCTGTTATAGTTAAAGACAACAAAATAATTGCAAGAGGATTTAACAAATGCATTGCGTTATCAGATCCTACAGCTCACGCTGAAATTGTTGCATTGAGAAAAGCCGCAAAAAAACTCAAGAATTACCGCTTAAACGATTGTTATGCATATGCTACAATTGAACCGTGCGTAATGTGCGCCGGAGCTTTAGCAAAAGCGAGAATAAAAAAAATTATTTTCGGAGCTTTTGACAAAAAAGCGGGCTGTTATAAAAATATACTTAAAACAGGAGATATTAAAAAACTCAGCCGACGGTTAGTAATTGTTGGAAAAAAAGAAAAACACTTAAGCGCAGAATGCGCAAATATTATAAAAGACTTTTTCAAAAAAATAAGACAGCAAAAAGCATAGACTTGTATAAAGAACATATAAAGTTTTTTTCATGTTTCAAGATAAAGTAAAGCAAGGTTAAAGCAGAGAGTATATATAGTGGGGGGGGTGAGTAGGGTTCGACGAGAGTGATATACGTAATGACAGCAGGCCGGAGTTAGTCGATGGCTCCGTAAAAATCGACTGAACAATAAACAATAAAATAAACAAAGTAACAAGTAACAACTTTGCTGCAGTTTTCAATTTTTTCACAGGATCTAAAACGCTTTGCAGCAATTTTGAAATTATGGCCGCTTAATGCGGCTTCCGTTTTACTTCAGACACCTACTATGGGGATAAAACGACAGGAGCAGGTTAGTTTTAAGCTGTTTGTACCGTCAGCTTAAAATGAAATTAAAACGGTACTGGTTTATAATGCAATCTTGTCCGGAGACAGTGTTATAAACGAAATAAACTTTCTGGACTAAGCCTGTAGCGGTCATACCAAAACATTTTCGGACGCGGGTTCAATTCCCGCCACCTCCACAATATCAAACGATACGCTGTCTGATTTTAGAATTGGATATTTGTTCTGTTTTTGACAGCAGTTAAAGCTTAAACATATTATCTGTTTAAAATATTATTTAAGAGATCAAAAACAACTCAGTATCAAATGTCATTTAGTCTGCTTACGCTTTAACAAAACTTTTCATTATAGCCGCTTCTGCGAATTAAAAAGCTGTTATATGTATGATAAATGGAAAATGTGTAGCGGGGTTTAAGGTGTTACCGTAGCTGTTATCTGTTCTTTCTTAGTGCAACCGAGACGCAAGACATCAAGACATTAAAATGTAAATTATCAGTTTTTTCTTTCTTTTACTCGGTAATATATAAAGCGACAAACAGCATTATTAACATCTATACCAGACAACTTTAAACCCTTTATTATATACACTAGTTTATTATTAAAGATGAGGTATAAACAAAAAGGCTCCTCAATAGTCAAAACTGTTAATGCGTCTTTCAACTCTTTTAGCTTTTTCTTAATCTTTGCCCATTTAAAGTCAAATGATACCATCTGCTTTTTGTACGGCTTCCTTCTATATCCCTCAACTCTAGCGACAGGGATTGATTGTCGTCCAAGAGAATAAAGCTACTCCAAATCGTCAATGAGGTTCTGTTATTACAATAATCGTTGTTTATTATTTTTAACAAGTGCTTCTAGTTCCTCAAGAGTAGTATCACTCTTAGTCGGATTGATAATACTACTCTAGCCAATGCCTCGTTAGTCACTTTTAATTCACTCTCTTTTGCTTCCAAGCCTTGCTTCAATAGGTAACCCTACAAAAACTGCTGCAGATAATATGATTGCAAACGAAGATCTTTGCCTTTTTCCATATCCCTTGATTAACTTTTTATCGTTATACCCAACTTCAGGCACGTCGCTAAAGTGCTGAAACATTAAGCTTTTCTATCCACTTCATGGTCACCCACGCCCGTTAAAGCTCAACAATCAATTTTCGCTTTAGTATCTTCTGTATAATCATCAGCCTGCTCCTTTTCAGATTTAGTCAAAAAAATATTTAAAAATATACAATTGAACCTTTCTAACTCGGCTTAGATAATTATTATTAGCATTATAGAAATCGTTCATAATCTCTTTTTTTGATTTCCTTCAATCTACTGAAAACTTTCAAATGCACCCGCTCATCATCCGTTTTTAAGTAATTTTTAAATTGTTGTTCTGCAATTTCACTCCTGTTCATTTTTTTAACTTCACTATGTTCAGGCTTTTGGAACTTTTATATCCACTTTCAACTGCCTCTTTTTTTATTAAAACATTGTAATTCTAAAAATGGGAAGTTTTGACAGATATGAATATATTTCGTAAATAAAATCTCCTCAATATGACAAACAATTGCCTTACTGAGTCTATGAAAAAAAAATTAAAATATTGCTATAATGTGCCTGTTATAATAATGATTTTCCGTATCATCCGGGGGGGGGGGGCCATAGTTAAACGGGAGAATGTATCGTTCGCAACGATAAGATGCGGGTTCAATTCCCGCTGGCTCCATAACACTAGTTTTATTTACAGTCGTAAGCATTTTTTATTTTTTCAGACGACAACCAACCCGACAATTTGAACTTTTTTTACCCTTATTATTGCAACAATTACAACTGCCTTTTATTAAATGTTTTGCCATAAGCACGGCAGCAACTACCACAACAATAATTATTATTATATTCTGCAATATTCTTAAAGCCTCTTTTTTTAAATCAATGACAAAAAAACAATAGCATTTTTATTTTAACTTTTCGAATTAAAAACCCACTTTGTTTTTTTCTTTACATACCTATATTCAGCAGGGTTCCGAGCTGGAAAACAATAAACGAAACTATCCAAGCAAAAATCGTATTTCCTATAACAAGAAGCGCAAGCCACTTATAACTTGAACCGGTCTCTTTAAAAAAAACTGCGACAGATACGATACAGGGTGTATATATTAGACAAAAAATCAGAAAAGCTATACCTTTAAGTGGCGACCAGTTATCGTCAGTCGCAATTTTTTCTCTCAAAGTCCGGGTATATCCTGAATTAACTTCGCCAGCAATAGAGTAAACCGTACTCAAAGTGCTTACAATCACTTCTTTTGCGGCAAATCCGGCTATTAAAGCAATAACTCTGTTGCCGTCTATACCAATAGGTTTAAACAAAGGTTCGAAGATTTTTCCCACTCTTCCGGCAATGCTGCAGTCCAATTGAAGCGCCGATTTTTCAGCTTCGGTAAAGTTTTCATTTAAAGGAGCTTGGGGGTAAGCAAATACCGCCCATACCAAAATTGATATTAAAATGACTACGGTTACGGCTTTGCGCACATAGAGCCAACTTCTTTCCCACATTTTTAAAAATAAACCTTTAATTGTGGGAAGATGATAAGGAGGAAGCTCCATAACAAAATGAGTCGACTCCCCTTTTAATAAGATTGTTACGCTCAAGAGTTTTGCAATGCCTAAAGCAATAACAACACTCAAAAAATACATAAAAAACATTACAGTTGCCTGATATTTCGCCGAAAAGAAAGCACCTATAATAAGAGCAAATAGCGGAAGCTTAGCGCCGCATATCATAAACGGCACTACAAACATAGTTATAAGCCTGTCGCGTTTTGAATCTAGAGTCCTTGTCGCAAGAATACCCGGCACCGCACACCCGTTGGTTGAAAGCATTAAAGGCAGAAATGATTTTCCATGAAGTCCGAATCTGCTCATAATTTTATCCATTACAAAAGCGGCTCTCGCCATGTATCCGGAATCTTCAAAAAATGCAATTGCAAAAAACATAAACAGCACTAGCGGAAAAAATCCGAGCACACCGCCGACTCCGCCGATTATTCCATCAACAATCAAAGAACGCACCGGACCATCCGGGATAAGTCCCATAATAGCGCCACCAAACCATCGAAAAAATAAACCTAAGAGTTTTACCGCAGGTTCTGAAAAAGTAAAAGTAAACTTGAAAATTATATACATCACTACAGCAAAAATGGGAATCCCCATGTACCTGTTGAGCGTAAAACTATCAATAAATTCGGTCATATCAATTTTTTCCCGCCCTGTTTTTTTTACAACCATTTTTACGACAGCTTTCGCGAAACCGTAGCGTCTGTCGGCTACTTCAATTTCCACTTTTCTACCGAAATGTTCTTTAATATGATTTCTGCTTTTTTTAATCTGCTCTGATATTTCAGTTTCGTTACCTGCTTTGCAGACAAGTTTTAACGCTAAAGGATCATTGTCCAATAATTTTATCGTAAGCCAGCTTTTGGGAAATTTTGACAATACGGAGTCTTTCGATATAAGCTTTTCAAGTTTTTCGGTTTCACCTTTAATATCGTCACCATAATCAACCTTGACTCTTATCTGATTTTTAAACTCTACATTCTCAAAAGTATTTACAACACAATCCAAAATATCGACAATTCCTACATCTTTGCTTGCAACTGTGGCAAATATCGGAACTCCCAAAATGTCCGACATAACTTTTTTATCGACAGTTTTCCCATGCGATTTTAGAATGTCAACCATATTCAAAACCATTATGACGGGCATATCAAGTTCCACTATCTGAGTAAACAAATAGAGATTACGCTCCATGTTGGCAGAATCAATTACGTTAACTACGACATCAAGCTTCTCATTAAGTAAAAAATTCCTTACCACCACTTCGTCATCAGAATATGCAGAAAGACTGTAAGTGCCGGGCAAATCAATAAAGTTTACATTGTATCCCTTGTATTTTTTTAAACCCTCTTTTTTTTCCACCGTTATTCCGGGGTAATTGCCGACATTCTGGTTAGACCCTGTCAAACTGTTAAAAATTGTTGATTTACCGCTGTTTGGATTGCCCACGAGAGCAACTGTAATATTTTTATCTGTATTCATACGTTATTTCTTCTTCAATAAAATTTTATCGGCAATTTTATTGCTTAAAGCAATTTTTGAATCTTTTATTTTAATCATTGTGCTACCTTTTAGACCAGTGTTTTCAATAACAGTTAAATATTCGCCCGGAACAAAACCCATTTCAAGAAGCCTGTATGCCAATTTTCCATCGCAATAAGCCGTAATAAATCTATAAACACCTGGAACAGCATCGCTTAATTTAGCCATACCATTATATTTAAGACAGTCGTTAAACGATTTATACTTTTGAAAATGAGCCTTGACCCAGCGCTCATGCCAATATCTATAAATAAGCTTTATAATTTTTTTCAGATATTTCATATCAGCCCCATCTTTAGTTATATATAATTATTTTAGTTTTAACTAACTAGTCTCAAACACAAAAACAAAACGGCAATACATAACTTTCAATTTATTTATAATCTTTCCATTTTCCCAAATATTCTTTTAAATTAATCAAATCTTCATATTCCGTAAGGAAATATTTCTTTAAAAGAATATACAATCTTTCAAGCTTGTATGTATAGTTTCCACACCGACCCAATGCTCTATTTCACAGACTTCTCTTTCAGCAACTCTGCTGTCTATAAAAAACAGAGTATTCAAAAATTTATACAATATTCCAGGTTTTCTTTGAACTTCCCAAGCTATCTTCTCTCACTTATCGGTTAAATCAACATATCCGTATTTCTCATGTATTACAAGTTCATTTTCGGCTAAGAAACTAATTGCGACATTAACGCTTGAACTTTTAACATTTAAATATTTGGCAATATCGCCAATTCTTGCGCATTCTTTTTTTCTTTTCAGCACTGCAATAGTCTCAAGATAGTTCTCAAGCGAGGCGCTTAAACTGTTAAGAGCCTCGCTTCTTCTAACCTTTACCATTAAAACCTCGAAAAATATAAATCTTAGACTAATATAAAATTTTTGGATATTCTTGTCAATCAAATACTACAGCGCCCATCCCGATTTCACTTAAAAGATTAAATACAGTCGAAGAAAAATAGAAAGGATTTATACAAAAAGAAATACAAAAGATAAGTAAAGAAAGAAAAGCAGAAGTAAAAATACAACAATGAGAGAATTTTATACTAAGTATAGCACAAGAAAGAGGCAGGTATTTACTTGCGGGGGCAGGATTTGAACCTGCGACCTTCAGGTTATGAGCCTGACGAGCTACCGGACTGCTCCACCCCGCGCCTACGTATCTATTTTTAACAACTATATTATTATATCAAAGATTGAGTACATTTGTCAAACATTTTTATTATGCAAACCGATTTTTGGACGAGTGTTCACCTGCGATAGAACCAAAATTATTATTCAAGATTTTGGCAGATTATTTCTTCAAGTCTCTTATTATAGAAGTTGATTATATAAATATCTTTTTCTTCGTCACCTACATCCGGCATATTCGAGATAAAAAACATATCTATACGCACCTCTATAAACGTTTTATAGACGTTTTTAGTTATAAAATCGACTTCTTTTTTGCTTTTTTCAGGAAAAGACAAAGCGATATTTTTGAGCATATCTTTTTTTCTTATAGGGATAAGATAATACGCTACGCATCCCAAAAATTGAGCAAGAATCCTACGCAATAAACGAACTGCAAAAATCAGTATTTTTAACACGCAATATTCTGCAGTCCGGTTTTTTTCATACGAACGTTTTCTTAATTTTCTTTTATAAAAATCTTTGCAAGCATGCTCTTTTTAAATTTGACAGCTTTATGCGGACACATCTCGTGACAACAAAAGCAACTTATGCATTTTTCTGCATCAATATGCGGATACTGATTACCTGCCGCCCGTATTGCCTCTACAGGACACGCTCTAGCACAAAGCATACACTTTACGCATATTTTTTCATTTATATCCGCTTTTACCCATAAAAATTTCCCCAAAATACGTATTAAGGATTTCGGGAACAAATCCAACTTTCTCACGGATGGGAATTTGAATTTTTTTAAATTAAAACTTTCAGATTTTTCGCCTGAAACTTCAACCGTTTTGAGAATGTCTTTTGTTATTTTTAAATTTTTTAATATGCCGCTGTTTGATATGTCGTAATTCAACTCGTTTAACAAATATGCGTCAAGAACAGCAGTATCGCTCGAAGCAGCAATTAAATTCGTTTTTCTAACTTCACCGGCACTTGGACCGTTTCCTTCCATAGAAAGAACACCGTCGATAAGAGTAAATCTTATTTTATCTTTAAAAAATAAATAAATATTCGTAAGCAGATCCGCAAAATCTTTGCTTTTAAATGCATATTTATGATATTCCACTTTCATAAGACCCGGGACTAATCCGTAAAGATTTTTTACGCCCGCAGAAAAACTCATCAACGCATGCGTTTTTAACTTCGGCAGATTAATTATTCCATCGCAATCCAGAGCGGCATTTGAGAAATTAACTTTTTTTATATTTTTATCGTTAATGTCAAATTCTTTTGAACCGGAAGCTTCAAAATTTATAAGTTCAACATTTTCCTCCTTGCAAATTCTTTCCATCTGCGTCGTTTCCCATAAATTTTTTATGTTTCTTATTGCGCCGCCAGGACTGTCGCCGACCGCGGGCACAGCTCCCGCTTCTTTTACAAGTTTTATAACAACCCTTACGATTTCAGGGTGCGTTGTTATCGCTTTGGATGGATCTTTTGGACTTAAAAGATTGGGTTTGATAAGAATTTTCTCCGACGGACTTATAAAAACAGATATGCAGCCCAGCAGTCTGACCGCTTCTCTTACGGCATTATCCGCTTTACTGTAATCGTCACATTTTATAAGACTTATCTTTGTCACCGACATAAAATTCCTGATATATAATTATCATGCTCTTTTTTCTATTATCCTGAAAAAAACAAAGCAAGCTGCAAATCATTAAAGTATCCGGAAAAACTGGATTTTTCAAAAATTCACAACTTTAATGCCCATGATTTACAATGACAGACAACCATAAAGAAATAAAGTGATAAACGTTTACAGTTTACAGCAAAAAATAACAGGTTCACTGCGTAACTGCATCGTTTTGTTTATTCATTTTTACAGATATTATTTTTGAAATACCCTGTTCTTCCATCGTAACACCGTAAAGAACATCCGCCATCTCCATCGTACGTCTATTATGAGTTACAATCAAAAACTGCGTTTGTGCGGAAAACTCTTTAACCATAGCGTTATATCTGCCTACGTTTGCATCGTCTAACGGAGCGTCAACTTCGTCTAAAATACAAAAAGGCGAAGGCTTAACCACAAAAAAAGCAAAAAGCAGAGCTACGCCAGTTAAAGCTTTCTCGCCGCCGGAGCAAAGCGAGATATTCTGCAATTTCTTTCCTGGAGGCTGAGCATAAATGTCAACACCGCTTTCAAGCAGATCATTTTCATCAGTAAGCATTAAATCTGCTTCTCCGCCACCAAAAAGTTTTCTATAAATCTCTTTAAAGTTTCCCTTTACAATGTCAAAAGTCATCTTAAAGTTCTCTACGGTAACCCTATTTATTTTTTTTATAACTTCATACAAATCGTCTTTAGCTTCCAGCAAATCCTGTTGCTGCATTAAAAGGAAACTATATCTTTTTTCTAAAGCATCGTACTCTTCCTGCGCAGCAAGATTTACGGCACCCAAAGATTCCATTTTTCTCTTTATTTCCGCAATTTCTTCGCTGTTTGCTTCATCAACACCTTCAAAATCATTTTTAATATCTTCATAGTTTTTACCGTACGTTTCGGCAAGTCTTTTTTTCAAATTATTTTTCTGATATTCAAAATTCTTTATATCGGACTGCATATTTTTTATTTCGCTGTTTAAACCGTCAACTTTACCACATAAACCGCGCCATTCTTTTATTTTTGCGTCCAGAGCATCTTGCAGTGTCTGCTTATCCGTCAAAGAAATCCTCATTTCGGCTTCTTTCTGGGTCTGCTGCTCGTATAACTGATGCATTTTTACTGCCTCTGTTTCCTGCGTAGCAAGCAATTCTAAAAGTTTCTCACTGTTTTCCCTAATCCTGTTTTCAGCATACACTATCTGCTGCTTAATGTTGGAAATATTGTCAAGAATATACTGCTGTCCTCTCCTCATGTTTTCCAACTCAGCAGCTTTTTTATCCCAACTGCTTCTGGCACTCATCATAAATGGAGCAATAAGTTCTTCTTCTTTTCTCACCGAAAATATACCGTTGTCAACAGTTTTTAATTCCTCGTAAAGCTTATCCTCTTCATTTTCATAATTTGCGAGTTTTGTTTCAAAACCAAATATTTTTCTGCTAAAAGATGCAAGTTCTGTTTTTTTAGAATTTATTTCTTCTTTGTGTCTGTTTATTTCCCCGGCAATTCTTTTTAATCCGTTTTTTTTCTCTTCAATCCGGGAATGTTTTTCCTCGATCTGAGTTTTTATTTTTATCGTATCAAAACCTAATCTCTCTTTTTCAAGACGGGAATTTATCTGATATTCTCTTATTTGCTCTATTTCAGACTGCACGGAAGAAATACTCCGCCTGATTTCATCAGACTTTTTCTGAAGTTTTTTTATCTGCTCTTCAATCAACATCGGTTTCTCAAAAGATATTTTTCCGCCGCCTTGAACTATGACATTTCCATAAATTTTATTCCCGCAGACAAGAGTATAGGAACATAAAAAGCGGATTATTTTTTCATCTTCCGGATTATATCTAAAATATTTTATAAGTTCGACATATCCCAGAGGAAGTCCTATATCGGATTTCCTATAAGAATCAGAAATCTTTTCAGCAACTATAAAAGAAAGCCTGCACAAACCGTTGTCTTCCAAAAACTTAATAGCTCGTTCGACTCTTTCTGAAGTCTCACAGACAAGGTAATTTAATTTTTCGCCTAAAGCCGACGCTATAAGTCCGATTTTATCATCATTAACATCAATTAAACTGCTTACGGGACCTCTTGCAACATTTCCCAAACTCAGTACCGCTCTTATAGACGATCTTACGGGATCCTGTTGATCAAACTCCTTTAAAGTAGCTATGCGGGCTTCACTTGAAACAAGAGTTTCTTTGTACTGCAACAAACTGTTTTCCAGAGTTTTTATTTTCTCTTCATTTTCTGAAACAGTTTTATTTATTTTTTCGTTTTCGGATTCAAATAACCACCGCGACTTATCTGCGGTAGTAAGTTCGGCATCAATTTCTGCAATTTCCCGATTTGCGGATTCAACATCATTTTCAAGCATTGTTATCATTCTCTCCAAAGAAATGATATCCGCATCAAGACGTGTTTTTATTTCCGCAAGCTCTGTTTTTAATTTAAGCTGCTGCTCTTTTTCAGACTTAAGTTCTGAAATCCTTGAACGAATTTCGTTTTCTTTTGATTCAAGTTCCAAAAGTCCAACTTTTATCGAATTGTACTGCAGTTCTTTTTCTTTGAAAACGTTTTCAAGACAAACGACTTCAACAGACAAAGAGCCATCGTCGGTATTTAAAGTTTTAAGCTGTTCTTCCATTTGAACAACTTTATCGCGGATTGTCACAAGCTCATGCCCAAGTCTTTCCTGCTCAGCTTTTATCTCGATTTCGCGACTCATAGCATGCTGTATTATCTGGTCGGCAACACCTATCTGCGTTTTTATTTCGCTTAAATCTCTATTTATATTCACATACTGTTCGTTTCTGCCGTCTAAGGAAAAACGCATATCCTGAATTTCCACATCAAGCTGCGCTATAAAGACATTGTCTGATTCAAATTCCTTTACTTTAGGGTCCAAATTTTTTTTTATTCTTTCTATTTCACCGATGCCGCAGGTTATGTGTCGCACCAAAGAGACAATTTCATATTTTGCAAGATTTTCTTTGTACTCTTTATACTGTTTTGCCTTTTTTGCTGCAGAGTTTAAATCCGCTATTTGCTGTTTATGAATAACAAGAGCATCTGACAGACGGGACATATCAGTGTCGATTTTTTCAAGTCTTCTTAAAGTTTCTTCTCTTTTCACTTTATACTTTGCTATTCCGGCAGCTTCTTCAAACAGCTCTCTTCTGTCTTCAGGTTTCGCAGTAGTCAAAAAGTCAACTTTTCCCTGCTCGATAATTGAATAACCGTCATAGCCTATACCGGTATCCAAAAACATACCTCTTATATCTTTAAGTCTGCACTGTGTTTTGTTTATAAAATATTCGCTTTCCCCGCTTCTGAATAATCTTCTTGTTATGATAACTTCGGAATAATCTACAGGTAAACCATTCTGCGAATTGTCAAAAGTAAGAGAAACTTCAGCCATTCCGGTAGTAGTTCTTGTCTGCGTGCCGCCAAATATTACTTCCTGCATATTGGAGCTTCTCATCGATTTTGCTTTCTGCTCTCCGAGACACCAGCGTATGGAATCCGATATATTAGATTTGCCGCAGCCATTAGGACCCACAATGCCAGAAATGCCGGGTTCAAAATCCAATACTGTTCTGTCGGCAAATGATTTAAAACCGCATACTTCCACTTTCTTTAAGTGCATTATTATTCCCCACAGATTTCTTATCGCTGTTCGTCAATCAAAATTTTTACTTCCCAGATTCAATCCCGCCTCAATCTTTACTGACAGTTACCGCGACGGTCCCTACAAAACCGAACATGCAAGAGCAGAAACCGGAGATGTTTTAGCCAAACTCCTGCATAAAAAGTTTTCTTTTTTTTAAATACTTCAAGATTCTTTGTTCTTGTTTTTAAAATCGCACTGTTTCTGGGATGAAAAATCCTGATTTGAAAAAACTTTATTGCCGTATATCGCATACTTCTTATATATCCTGCCCTTCATCATTTCTGCACTGCACTGCGTCATTATATTGTCTTCAAGCACCCAAGAAAGCTCGCAATGTTTATAGCCGATTTTAAGCGCATTTTTTAAACCTTTTTCATACATAACAGCTTCAATACCCTTATGTCTATATTCTTTTATAACACCCATAATCATCAGTCTTAAACTGTCTATTTTCCTTCTGTAATATAAAAATTTAAAAACTCCAAACAGAAAAAGTCTACCGTTAATTTTTTTCAACACATAATTATAATCCGGCACAGATATAAGCATTCCTACAGGCGAACCCGCCACTTCCGCTATTACTACCATCTGCGGAATTATAAGTATTTTTAACTTCGAGGCAAGAGCGGCAAATTCTTCATCGCTCCAAGGCACAAAACCCCAGTTTTTTTCCCATGCACGGTTATATATTGATTTTACAACCTTTAAATCTTCTTCAAACGAACTTTCCTGCATAGTTCTTATTTTTAACGTCGGAAGTTTCTTTTTTGCTGCGGCAATAACTCTTTCAAGCCTGCCAACTCTTGAAGCTTCGCTGATATCCATATCATAAGCATAAAGTTCTTTTACTTTTTTAAGACCGTATTGCTCAACAAGACGCAGATAATACTGCGGAGTATAAACCATCATAAGACTAGGTGGTATATCAAATCCCTCCGACAAAAATCCGCACTCGTCATTTATCGACGGATTCATAGGTCCTATCATCCTGTCTATACTTTGTTCTTTAAGCCAGTTCTCCGCCGCTGAGAGAAGAGATCCAGCAGCCTCAGTGTCGTCGTAACATTCAAAAAAACCAAAAAAGCCGCACTTATCATATTGAAAAGTTATATAATTGTAATCTATTATCGCCGCAATTCTACCAATGACATTGTTATTATCATCGTAAGCTAAAAAAAGCTGCTTTTTTGCGTGCAGCCAGAAAGGATTTTTATTTTCTGAAAGTATTCCTTCGGCATCTGAAATCAGAGGCGGCACCCACGGACTATTTTTTGAATACACTTTCCAAGGGAATCGTACAAACCTCTTGAATTGCTCTCGGGTATCTGCTTTAATTATCTTCATTTTATTTTAATACAGCCGTATAATTTTCGATACAATTAAATTATTATTCTCCGACGTATTGTGTTCAGGTTTTTTTACAAATCTTGAAACTTACGGGAAATTCACAATTCCGTTTTCCATATAATTACAACAAATATGTTTTTGCAGGACGTGTCGTTTTTTTCGCGGCATAAAAACTAAAACTTTTTTCGAAAATATCGGCGTTCTTTATAAACCTTCCTTTTCATAAAATAGTATAGTTTAGAAAAATTTATTGCTCAAATACCAATTATACGTTATTTCAGAAGCAACTTCAAGCGAGGTAAACTCAATATTTAAATCATTTTCGGCAGGTTCGGTGTCGGCGGTCCAATATTGCTGAAGCATTTCAACAATTTTCTGTCTGTTTAATACCGTAGGCTTCTTTGTTATATAGGATAAAGATCCCGCCGCTATTGCCGCAAATTTAAAGACAAAATCTGCAACAGGCAGAGGAATTGTCTTTATATCGGCAGAAGAGGATATAATTTTGCCTATTTCAGACCAAGTATATACAGTAGAATTTGCAAGATAATAAGTATTATTATCGGTTTTTTTATTTTCCAGACATGATGTTACGGCATTTGCAACATCTTTTACGTAGATAAGCTGTAAAAATCTTTTTGTCATTGTTGTAAGTCTCAAATGTTTATGTACCAAATTAAAAAATATAAAAATATCTTTATCTCTCGGACCGTAAATGACGGCAGGTCTTAAAATTGTATATGGAACTTTTCCGCAAAGATTTTTTTTAACCTCTGACTCCGCCACCAGCTTGCTTAACCCGTAATCCGAAACGGGATTATTTTTATCCGTAACTTTTTTAACACCACCGGCAACCGACGGTCCCATAGCCGCCTGCGAAGAAATAAATATAAACTTTTTTAGTCCCAGACTTACTTTTAGAACCGCCTCGCATAGATTTTTAGTATTTTCAGCGTTTGCTTTGAAGTACTCATCCATGCTCATGGCGCGTACAATACCCGCACAGTGGATAACACCGTCAACGTCTTTAACGATTGTCTCAGAAAATTTTTTATCGTCTAAATCACCGTATTTGTACTCTACAGATAAATTTTCCAACCATCTTAAATTTGACGCTTTTCTTACAGCGCACATAACGCTGTGTTTTACCTCAAGCAATGTTTCAACAATATGGCTCCCGACAAAGCCGTTTGCACCCGTAACTAAAACTCTCAATATCTATCCCTCGATACTGTTGATCATAACAGATCAATTTCTGCAAAGTTAATTAATAAGCAATAAGTTTTTGCTCTTTCAAAGCAGATTTTTATTTTTCAGTCATATCTTTACTTTTTCCGATAAAGCTTTTACTGCTTTTATGGAAACTTTTGAAATGCAGACTGTTGCATTGCCACCTATGCAGTCGCCTTCGCAGCCCATTACCTCAGTCAGATTTCCTTCTGCACATTTTTGATCCTTAACAATTCTTTTCAACTATCTGATTGCTTCTTTGTTCAAACCGTTGATTTATATGTGGCTTTGCTAAATCTTTTGTTTCAAGAACTTTTGATACGGCAGCCACAACCCCGCCTGCAACACAAAAACCGCGTCCATGTCTTGAATTTTCAATATCAAATTTTTCCTCTTTACAATCCTAAACTTTAATATCTTTTACGTTAAATAACGTCACAAGTTCCTCGTAATTTATTACATAATCAACATTGCTGTTTTCCCGCACTTCGTTTTTTTGCAATACAGTGACCTATGAACACAGTTAGAGCATCCTTATGTTCAGCTTTCACCTTCCCGGCAATATAGTAAAGAGTCGTCTCAGTATCCAACACAAACGTTCTTATTTCGGGCAGATGTTTTCTTATAAACTGATTATAACTCGCGCAGCAGGAAGTTACCATAATAGATCCGGCAGATTTCATTCTTTTTTCAAGCTATTATGTTTCATTTATTGCGGCTGTGTACGCTCCCTGCGATTATAGCGGATTTCAATTGATAAATGTTTCCAGAAAACTGCCCGACAATTTAAGGGCCGATCAAGGCAATAACTTTTTTACAGGAAACTATATTTTTTAAATGTCAATTATCTGACTTTTTTCGTGAGCAGCACCAAACGGACAACTCGTAATACACTTCCGCAATATATACAGGCTTTGTAATCTATCTGCGCGGTGTCAATTGCGGCAACCGAACAAGAATCCTCACAGGGAACGACTATTTTCACTACAGCATTCTATGGATAAGCCTCTATACATTTTACAGTTTTTACATTTATTGCCGTCAATTGCCGATTTTCCGCCGATTATGGCTACTGCATCAAACTTACATACCATCTCCGACAAAGATTTACCACACACACCTGACATAAGTTCGTCACATAAATTCTGTTAGGAACACAGCCTTTACAGACAGCTTCAATTGCCGTGAGAGGATTTTCCTCAGGGGAGGGGGCTTCACACTCTCTCAAGGGATCTTTCTGCATATTTTGACAAGTCAACCGTTTCACAGTCATCTTATATTGCAAAACCTAGTCCCGCTATAACGCGGACTTTAAGGATAGAGCGTTCTTTAAAATCATGAGAAAAGAATGCTCTCACAATCCTTGCCAAAATCTCTTTTTTTAAATCTATTTCCTGATTACCGTTATGCATTTTATAGTTTTTTTTCAATAGTTTGAGACTTTGTTGAAATTATCCGGATACAAAATCACAATTGTGCGTTTCACATCGGTCTACCGCGGTCGTTTATTTTTTAATGATAAATCCCAAATCAAGTTCTAAAGCAGTCTCTTTCACTACTTTTATATTATTTTACCATTTTTTATTTTCCATTGCCGCAAAAAAATATCAACATTTTCAAATATAAAGAAGAGAATCTTTATCTCAGGCAGAGAGAACTATCAGCAACTATTATTCTCTCCTTTTCACTTAACAGGCATTAGACTGTATCGGTATGACATTTTAAAGTCCTAAAAAGCTGAACTGATCTCAAAAACCCGAGAATATTAAAGTTAAAAAAACTAAGAGAATGAAATTGCAGAATGACAGTTTAAAAATCACTTAAAAGATATATAACTAAAGTTAATGAGCTTTTTTAAAGTTTCAGAAGTATTAAGAATAGTAGAATAAAAATATAAAATAAATGCAGACAACATTGCCGGGAAAGTTTTTAAGCACCAAAACAGCAAAAACAAGCAGATAAAAAAGCATGGCAATAATTAAAAAAGTATACACTCACATGGTGCGAAAGGTTAAAAATGGAGTAATCTGTTGTCATATTGGTGTAAAGTCGCAACGCAATGATATTCGTACAGCAGACGAGGTAGACTTTGAAATATCCGCACTTTTCTTATGTTGTTGCGAGAGCATTTGTTATTGCTATTGTATATTATATTATTGTTGCTTCTGTAAAAAGCAGGAGGAACACTTTATATTCTGGCTTGATGATACAGGAGTATGAATCTATGGAGCAAAACTATAATTTTTCTCTTATTCTTGGAAAGCTTCAAAACGATATTAATGAAAGCTCAGCTAATGAAAACAGTCAAAAGTCATTTTGCTTTTCCTGATCCCGATGTAGCAAAACTAAAATATAAAAATATGCGCTAGTATTTCGTTTTGATATCTTTAATGTTGTTAAAGTTTAGCGATTGCGCTGACCATGAATCGGGTAGTAAATCATAATGCTGATGATCGACAATCTGCTTGTCCCTCCCCTCCCCCCAAATTATTTAAACTTCTCCATTGTAAGCCTTAATAAAAATATTTTTAATATCAGCAATCAATGGATAAACAGGATTTGCACCGGTACACTGATCGTCAAACGCCTGCTCCGCAAGTTCATCCAACTTATCATAAAAATCTTTTTCCAATACACCTGTATCTTTTATTGAAAGCGGAATTTGAATATCCTTTTTAAGCTGCGTTATTGCGTTAATTAACAAATCAACTTTTTCGTCATCATTATGCCCGCCGCCAAGATTTAACTCATCCGCAATTTGTCCGTATTTTGCCTTAGCATTAGGAAATTTATACTGCGGGAATACGGTCTGCTTTCCGGGGCGTTCTGTCGCATTATAGCGGATTACCTGATTGATAACTAAAGCATTCGCAATTCCGTGAGACAGATTGAATGCCGCTCCAAGCTTGTGAGCCGCCGAGTGGCATAAACCTAGAAATGCATTTGCAAAAGCCATACCTGCAAGAGTCGACGCATAATGAACTTTTTCTTTTGCAACCGGGTCATCCTTCCCCGCCGCATAAGAACTCGGAAGATACTTGAATATCAATTTTGCCGCTTCTAACGCAGGTGAATTTGTAAAGTTTGCAGCAAGCACAGACACATAAGCTTCAATGGCATGAGTTAAAGCATCAATACCAGATGCCGCACACAAACTTTTCGACATAGAATCGGCAAAGTCAGGGTCAATAATCGCCACATTAGGAGTCAGCACATAATCTGCAATAGGATATTTGATATGAGTTTCATCATCGGTAATTACGGCAAACGGCGTTACTTCCGACCCGGTGCCAGAAGTTGTGGGAATTGCAATCATCTGCGCTTTCTTACCCAATTCAGGAATTTTACATATTCTTTTTCTGATATCCATAAACCGCATCGCAATATTTTTAAAATCAGTTTCGGGATGCTCATACATCAACCATATAATTTTCGCCGCATCAATAGGAGAACCCCCACCAAAAGCAATAATTACATCAGGTTCATAATTCCTAATCAGCAACAGCGCTTCATTTACTGTAGAAACAGTAGGATCCGGCTTGACGTCAAAGAATATCTGATAATCAACATTAATTTCTTCCAATACTTTTGTAATATTATAAATCACGCCGGAATTAAAGAGAAATCTGTCTGTAACTATAAACGCTCGTTTTTTACCCTGCAATTCACGCAATGCAGAATTCGTAACACCTCTTTTAAAATAAATCTTCGGAGGTATTCTAAACCACAACATATTTTCACGTCTCTCAGCGACTGTTTTATAGTTTAATAAATGTTTTACGCCTACGTTTTCGCTCACGGCATTGCCTCCCCACGAACCACAGCCGAGCGTCAACGACGGATCCAGTTTAAAGTTGTATAAATCGCCAATTGCACCCTGCGAGGACGGCGTGTTAATCAAAATACGACCGGTACGCAGCTTGCCAGCAAACGCATTAATTCTATTTTGTTTTCTTTCATCAGTATAAAGCACGGATGTATGTCCCGCTCCGCACAACTCTACAAGACGATAAGCCTTCTCAACTGCATCTTCAAAGTTTTCAGCCATGTAAACCGCAATTACCGGCGATAATTTTTCTTGTGCAAATTCTTCTTCCAAACTGATTTCAGAGACTTCACCCACAAGAACTTTCGCATTCGAAGGAACTTTAACTCCCGACATATCAGCAATTTTACAGGCAGACTGACCGACAATCGCAGGATTTAACTTGCCCTTGAGAATTATCGTTTTTGCTATTTTTTCTTTTTCCTGTTCGTTCAAAATATACGCGCCACGAAATTTTAATTCCTTAATAACTTCATCATAAACATCTTTTACTATTATAATTGACTGCTCAGATGAGCAAATCATGCCGTTATCAAAAGTTTTTGATATAAGAATTGAAGAAACCGCCATTTTAATATCAGCTGTCTCATCTATAACCGCAGGAGTATTGCCCGCACCTACGCCAAGAGCCGGCTTTCCCGAGGAATAAGCGGCTTTAACCATTCCCGGTCCGCCTGTGGCAAGAATAATAGCTATATCTTTGTGCGTCATAAGCAAATTTGTCAATTCCAGAGACGGAACATCAATCCACCCGATTATATCCGATGGCGCACCAGCTTTAACTGCCGCATCAAGCATGATTCTGGCAGCTACTACAGTAGATTTTTTAGCTTTGGGATGAGGCGAAAAAATTACAGCGTTTCTTGTCTTTAAAGAAATCAGAGATTTAAAAATTACTGTGGAGGTAGGATTTGTAGTCGGAATAATACCAGCGATAACGCCGACAGGCTCGGCTAAAATTTTAATTCCATTCGGTTTATCTTCGCTGATAATCCCGCAAGTTTTAGCATCTTTGTGTTTGTTATAAATATATTCGCAAGCAAAATGGTTCTTAATAACTTTATCTTCGACGATTCCCATCCCTGTTTCTTCAACGGCTATTTTGGCAAGAGGAATCCTAGAGCGATTAGCTGCAATCGACACTGCTTTAAAGATTGCGTCAACCTGTTCCTGACTAAAACTAGAGTAGACTTCTTGCGCTTTTTTTACGCGCTGAATAAGCATATTCAGAGCTTCGGAACTGTCGATCACGTATCCTGCGCTGACATCTCTTTCCGAAAGTTTAACATTTTTTTCCTTTGTTCCCGTCATTTAACATCTCCTTTCCTAGCACATAAAACAACACTATCTTGTTGTCTTGTGTAAACTATCAAACTGGAACTTGGAACTCTTTCTCAATGCCAAAGCGCATAAAACACAATTTTTCATCGCATACATAACCCTTAACTGCATCTGGAAGATTTTATCTCTTTTATTATACACGGAATAATTTCGTGCAAATCACCTTCTAAAGCATAAGTCGCAACCTTCATCATAGGACACGCCGCATCTTTATTTATTGCAATAATAATATCAGACGAACCCATACCCACTCTGTGTTGGATCTGTCCTGAAATTCCGCAGGCAATATAAACTTTCGGAGCAACTGTCTTTCCGGTTTGTCCTATCTGATGCGAAGAAGGTATCCAATCCAAATCGACCGCAGCTCTTGAAGCACCTATTGCTGCACCGAGGAGTTCTGCAAGTTCTTTAATGAGTTTAAAACCTTCTCGATTGCCAAGTCCTCTTCCACCGGATACAATAATATCTGCAGCGGCAAAATTGACAGCAACGCTCGTATCTTTTATAAAACCCAGAAACTTCGTTCTATTGAGCAAAGTCTGCACGTCGGTTTTATATTCAATGATTTCGCCTTTTCTTCCCTCTTCTATCTTTGCTTCCTTAAAAACTTTATGTCTTACAGTGGACATCTGCGGACGATGTACCGGAGTTAAAATGGTCGCCATAATATTTCCGCCGAAAGCAGGTCTTGTCTGTCGGAGATTTCTTGTTTCAGGATCCACTTCCAGGAAAACACAATCCGCCGTAAGTCCCGTACGAATTCTAGCCGCAACTCTCGGAGCAAATGAACGCCCTATATTCGTAGCACCCATCAGAATGATTTCAGGCTTTTCCTTTTCTATAAGCTGCGTTAAAGCATCACTGTAAGGATCATCTTGAAACTCAATAAAAATAGGATCTTCGCAAACATAAACTTTATCCACACCTCTGTCAATCAACTCACGGGCTTTTGATTTAATATTACTGCCTATTAAAACTGCACTCAAAGCCGTCCCAAGTTTTTCTGCAAGTCTTTTTCCTTCATTTAAAAGCTCATACACAATGCCCGATACTTCGCCATGTCTTTGTTCGGCATAAACCCATACGCCTTTATACAAATTTTTATCAACTACAGACAGCGGCACATCCTTTTTAAGTTCTATAGCATTAAATTTACAAGTCTGGACACAAGAACCGCAGTACGTACACTTGTTTAAATCAATAACCGCAAGTTTAAATTTTTTAGGATATTCTAATCTTTCAACTATTGAAATTGCATTAAAAGGGCACACATTTTCGCACATTTTACATCCGACACATTTATCAGTAAATACTTTTATGCTGTTTACCATTAAAGTAACTCTCCAAATAAAGTTTGACATTAAAATGTCAGAACAACTTTAACGATTCTAAAGATAAAAGGCAGGTTCAGGTTCTTCTCAGTAATAACTTCTTACAAAGTTAAAGTTCCGACACTTTTAGCCCAATCCCATAAACTCAACCAGCCGGCAGTAAAAACAAGCAACAAAAGACAGAACCCAGTAATACGTAAATATACGACAAAGAAATATTGTCTATCAGTTCTGCTTTTCACTTTTTATTTCAATTCTATTTATATGATTCTGATTTCGGATAATCTTTTAACCAAAGCAACGGCAACTTCTTTAGCTTCGCCGCTGAATTTCTCAGCATCGCTGTTTCTCTGAGTCGGCGTAAATATTTTCACAACCTGTGTGGGAGATCCGTTAAGACCCGTTTTTTTAGTATCAGTACCCACATCTGCAGCGTTAAGAATTTTAATAACCACTTTTTTTGCAACTATTTTACCTTTAAGAGACGCTATTCTGGGAGTATTTATTCCTTTGACAACTGTTAAAAGAGCCGGAAGCGGACTTTCTATCAGGTCGCATCCATCTTCCATCATTCTTTCAACTTTTATTGATTTGTCATCAATTAATTCTATTTTTTTAACGTACGCTATGTGTGGTATATTGAGCATTTCCGCAATTTCAGGTCCGACCTGCCCGGTATCGCCGTCAGAGGACTGTTCTCCACAGAGAATAATATCATAACCGCCGATAAATTCTATCGCCGAAGACAGAGCGTAAGATGTCGCCAAAGTATCCGCTCCGCCAAAAGCCCTATCACTTATCAAAACAGCTTCATCTGCACCTTTTGAAACAGCTTCTCTTAAAGCAAATTCGGACTGCAGAGGTCCCATTGTAATAACTATAACTTTCCCGCCGGTTTTCTCTTTAATCCTCACGCCTTCTTCTATAGCATACTCGTCAAAAGGATTAATTATTGATTCTACACCTTCTCTTTTGAGGCGTCCCGTTTCGGGATCGATCTGCACGTCTGTCGTATTAGGCACCTGTTTAATGCAAATAATTATATTCATTTTCTTCTCCTGCGATTTCATCTTTACAAAAAAATACGGAAAATAAAATCAACGATAAAAACCGGCAGTTTTTCACTTTTTACTTTTTTATAACTAATCGGGATTTTATAAACTGTTTTTAAGTTTTATGCCAAACAAAATCAGTCGCAATTTGATAAAAATACAAATAAGCTGGCTTTATAACGCAAAAACTTAAAAGAATAAAACAAAACTACTTGGATTTTGCCGCCGATTCCTTAATAAGGTTAAGCGCAATTTCATTTTTCTGAATCTGGCTTGTTCCTTCATAAAGCGTCGTGATCTTTGCATCTCTCATCATTTTCTCTACGGGATATTCTCTTGTATATCCGTATCCACCGAATATCTGCACCGCATTTGTGGTAACTCTCATCGCCACTTCCGAGCAGAAAAGTTTAGCCATCGCCGATTCTTTGCTTGTGCGTTTTCCGGTTCCAGAATCAATCATTCTCGCAGAAGCATAAAGCAACGCTCTTGCAGCTTCAACTTCAGTCGCCATTTCTGCAAGCAAGTGTTGTATTGCCTGAAAAGAAGCTATGGGCTGTCCGAACTGAACTCTCTTTCTTGCGTATTCGACGGCTTCATCTAAAGCTCCCTCCGCAATACCAAGCGCCTGCGCCGCAACGCCCGGACGGGAATTATCCAACGTTGCCTGCGCCGTAAGCAAACCGTGTCCTTCTTTTCCAATCAATTGATCTTTATGCACTCTGCAGTCATCAAATATAAGTTCTCTTGTTGAAGACGCTCTAATACCCATCTTTTTTTCTTTTTTGCCAAACTCAAACCCCGGTGTGCCTTTTTCCACGATAAAACACGAAATTCCCCTCGCACCTCTATCCGGATTTGTCTTTGCAAAAATGGTATATATTTCAGCATCTCCACCATTAGTTATAAAACATTTTGTTCCGTTTAATACGTAATAATCACCGTCTTTAACAGCAACTGTAGCCATTCCGGTTGCATCTGAACCTGCTCCCGCTTCCGTTAAACCGAAAGCCGCAAGTTTTTTGCCCGATGCAATGTCAGGCAAATATTTTTTCTTTTGTTCTTCACTGCCGGATATAAGAATAGGAAGAGTTCCCAGTGCCGTCGCGGCAAGTGACAATGCGATTGCTCCGTCAACTTTACACAGTTCTTCTACAACAAGCACAAGTCCCATAATGCCTTTGCCAAAGCCACCGTATTCTTCCGGAATGTATGCTCCGCATAAATCGGATTGTGCGAACTCTTTTACGATTTCCCATGGAAATTCTTCTTTCTCATCATAATGTTCTCTTATTGGTTTCATTTTTTCAACTGCAATCGCTCTTGCGGTCTCAATCATCAGCCGCTCTTCTTCAGACAACATATAATCCATTACCATATTAAAACTCCTCTTTATCCTATCGCCCCAATTTATTGTTTATTTAAGAGTTCGTTCCCGCCGTTTATTTCCACATTCCAATTTCCACACCTCACTCTCTGCCCTTATGTTTTTCATTGCCTGCTTGGCGGCGAACTGCTGGGCTTCTTTTTTGGAATTTCCCGCGCCTTTGCCTAATAACTCACTTTTTATATATACAGCAACTTCAAATTTCTTATTATGATCGGGACCAGATTCTTTTATTACTTTGTACTCGGGAAGCTCTTTATATATCGACTGCAGAATTTCCTGTAATCTGCTTTTATAGTCTGTAATCTCTATCTCTTTCTGATCGTTCAAAAATCTTAAAACAAACTTTTTTGCATTCTCAAAACCACCGTCTAAATATATCGCTCCGATGACAGCCTCAAATACATCACACAACAAACTTTCTCTCTGCCTTGCTTCTTTTGTGTCTTCACTTTTACCTAAATATATACAACCGCCCAAATCCATTTCCCTAGCCCAACTGCTCAAATTATGAGCTGAAATAATCTGAGCTTTAAACTGCGACAATTTCCCCTCGCTTTCTCGAGGATATCTCAGATAGAGCGTTTCTGCAACAATAGCCGAAAGAATACTATCTCCCAAAAATTCCATACGTCTATTATAATTTTCTCCGACGGTCTCCGCCGCATAGGATTTATGCGTTAATGCCGTTGCTAAAATTTTAGGATCGCCAAACTTGTATTCAATAATCTTTTGAAACTTTTCCCAATTTTTATTCAACATATTTTTTTATTACAACGGTCGCATTATGTCCGCCAAAACCAAGAGAATTTGAAAGAGCGCAATTGATCTGCTGAATACGCGACGTATTCGGAACATAATCCAAATCACATTCCGGATCGGACGTCTCATAGTTTATCGTAGGATGTATAAAACCTTCCTGCATTGCAAAAACCGTAGCCGCAAGCTCTACAACAGCTGCACCGCCTAAAAGATGTCCCGTCATCGACTTCGTAGATGAAATTGGTATCTTATACGCTTTCTCGCCGAAAACTTTTTTTATTGCAAAAGTCTCCGTTCTATCATTTAACACAGTTGACGTGCCGTGTGCATTAATATAGTCAACTTCTTCTTTGTAAATGCCGGCATCTATTATTGCTTTTTCCATAGCCAAAACAGCGGCTCTGCCTTCAGGTTCAGGAGCAGTAATATGATAAGCATCGTCAGACGCCCCGTATCCTGCAAACTCAGCATATATTCTCGCACCTCTATTTAGCGCATGTTCCAGAGTCTCGAATACGACTATGCCAGCACCTTCGCCCATAACAAACCCGTCGCGAGTTTTGTCAAAAGGCCTCGAAGCCTTATGCGGCTCGTTATTTCTCTGCGAAAGAGCTTTAATTGAACAGAAACCCGCAAGCCCCAAAGGAACGATCGTTCCTTCCGCCCCACCCGAAATTATCACGTCAGCATCACCGCTGCGAAGCAATCTTAAAGCATCGCCCATAGCATTATTAGAAGATGCACACGCGCTTGTAATCGCATAATTCGGTCCCGTAAAACCGTAATTAATAGCTATTTCACCCGGAAGCATATTAGTAATTATCATAGGAATAAGGAAAGGACTTACTCTTCTGGCTCCTTTTGACAAAAGAACTCGTTCTTCTCTTTCAATTATATCTAAACCTCCGATGCCGGTTCCTGTTATAACGCCGATTCTTGACAAATCTTCCTTAGAAAGATTAAGTCTTGAATCCTCAACAGCCATTTTGGCCGCTGTAAATCCAAGCTGTGTAAATCTTGCCATTCTTTTTATTTTCTTTTTGTCAATAAATTTTTCAGGATCAAAGTTTTTAACACTAGCTGCAAATTTCGTGGTATATGCGGTTGTATCAAATGATTCAATGGCAGAAACTCCAGATCTACCCTCTTTTAAAGCTTTTGTAAATTCAGCATTTCCTATACCTATAGGAGTAACAACTCCTATGCCAGTTATAACTATTCTTTTGTTCATTTTAATGCCTTATTTTCTAACGTGAGTTTTAACATAATCTATCGCACTTCCAACCGTCTGGATTTTTTCCGCTTCCTCGTCCGGAATTTCAATGCCAAACTTTTCTTCAAAAGCCATAACAAGTTCTACAGTATCCAAAGAATCCGCACCCAAGTCATTAACAAAAGATGCACCGGTTACCACTTCAGCTGGATCTACACCTAATTGCTCAACAATAATTTCCTTTACTCTAGCTTCAAAATCTGCCATTTTGTACTCCCCCTTTGATGATCCTTCTATGTCTTTAATTTATGTCGAAATTACTTTGGACAATAAATACTCTTCTTTCTTTATAATTACGCAAAGATATAGTGCTGATATTGTTTCCATTGCTGGCTATACTCTCCCCAAAACAACCTGTTACATATACATTCCGCCATTTACGGACAAAACATGTCCTGTTATATAAGATGAATCATCACTTGCCAAAAATAACGCTGCTTTTGCTATATCAGAAACTTCTCCAAGCCTTACAAGAGGTATTATTGAAGTCATCATCTGCCTTTGCCCTTCCGTCAATTTATCCGTCATTGCAGTGCGGATAAATCCTGGAGCAATAGCATTTACTAAAATATTTCTCGAAGCAAATTCTCTCGCACAGGTTTTTGTTATTGCAATCACACCACCCTTTGATGCAGAGTAATTTATCTGACCTGCATTTCCCATCTGACCTACGACAGAAGATATATTTATTATTCTGCCTTGTCTCTGCTTAAGCATTATTTTACTTACGGCTTTTATACAATTAAATACACCCTTTAAATTAACCGCTATAACTGAATCCCATTCCGATTCGCTCATTCTCAAAACCAGATTATCTTTAGTTATTCCGGCATTATTAATTAGTATATCTATTTTTGAAAATTTGTCAATAGAAGTTTTGACCAAATCCTCGCAGTCTTCCAATTTTGAAACGTTTCCGGCAACCGCTATTGTATCAAAACCATATTTTGTCTTTATTTCATCTGCTGTTTTTTGTGCCGACTCTATATTGATATCGGAAATCACAAGTCGAGATCCTTCCGACGCAAAAACCTCTGCTATCGATCTTCCTATTCCCTGCGCCGAACCCGTAATAACTGCCACTTTACCCTGAAGTTTCATTTATTTAGTTCCTCCAACGTTTTTTGTAAGCTTGCCGAATCTTCTATATTTAACGCTTTTTTTGATCTGTCTATTTTTCTTAAAAGCCCGGACAAAATCTTTCCGGGACCGACTTCTACAAATTTATAGTATCCCAATTTAATAATATTCTGAACAATTTCATCCCACTTTACAGGACTTTTGATCTGTCTTACAAGTTTTTCCTTAATAGCGGAGGTATCTGTCGTCAATAAGGCATCGCAGTTCGTATAAACGCTAAAAGACGGCGCAGTGAAATTATATTTCTCAAGTTCTTTTGACATGTCATCCGAGGCCGGCGACATAATAGAAGAATGAAACGGGCCCGAAACATTTAAAATAACGGTTTTTGCTCCTGCAGTAGCTGCAAATTCAACCGCCTTATTTACCGCCGACACAGTTCCAGCTATAACAATTTGTCTAGGTGAATTAAAATTAACCGCTTCGCAGACACCCACGCCCGAAGCTCGCTTGCATAAATCCTCAACAGCAGATTTTTCCATGCCTATAATTGCCGCCATTATTCCGGGCGTTTTTGCAGACGCTTTTTGAATAAACTTTCCTCTCGCCGTGACCATAGCTAAACCGTCCTTAAAGCTGAAAAAACCGGCCGCACACAAGGCAGAATATTCGCCTAACGAGTGTCCAGCAGAGACAAACCCGTCGACTGAAAGCCCATAAGATTCTTTGAAAACTTCAAAAGCTGCCATGCTAACAACAAATATTGCGGGCTGCGCATATTCAGTAAGTTTTAAAGTTTCTTCAGTCCCCTCGAAAATAATATTCTTAAGCTCGTTTCCTGCCAAATCAATTATTTCTCTAGCTTTGAGGTATTTATCATAAAGATCTTTTCCCATCCCGACAGTCTGCGCTCCCTGACCAGGAAACATCAACGCTATTTTTGACATATCTATAACCCCTTAAAGAACAGTCCGTACAACTAAGACTGGAACTTTCAATTCAACATGCCAACTTTGCAACAGTGCCCGACAGAAAAGAACTTAAATAAACTTTATCTTTTCTATATTCTTATTACTGTAGCACCCCATGTAAACCCGCTGCCGAACGCAATCAATTCCGCGAGGTCGCCTTTTTGCAGTCTGCCGGTTTTTATTGCTTCGTCTAGTGCCGTAATTGTTGTCGCAGCCGAAATATTTCCCGTCTTATGAACATTTACAAAAACTCTGTCCATAGAAACGCCCATTTTTTTGGCAACCGCTTCAATTATTCTCATATTTGCCTGATGAGGAATAAAAAGTTTTATATCTTTAAGTTCTTTCTTCGAAAAACTAAGCGCTTTTTCGGCAGCAAGCACCATTTTCGGCACAGCAGATTTAAAAACTTCTTTACCTTGCATCTTTATTGTATGTCCATTCATGTCATCTGCCGGATCATAACAAGCCGTTCCACATGCAGGCAAAAAAAGCAAATTCGAATATGAACCGTCAGCTCCGAGAAACACAGACAAAACATTGTCATTTTCCTCTGAAGCCGATAAAACTATTGCTCCCGCTCCGTCGCCAAACAAAATACAGGTATTTCTATCGGTCCAATCCATAAATTTTGTAAGTTCTTCGGCGCCGACCAATAAAATCGTCTTGTATAATCCCGACTCAATAAAAGCTTTCGCCGCTGAAATTCCATAGATAAAACCGCTACATGCGGCAGACAAATCAAACGACGGAGCCGAATTGGTAAGTCCCAGCCTCTTGTGCAGAAAGCATGCAGTTGACGGAACTAACATATCAGGAGTCATCGTTGCAATAATTATCAAATCTATCTGTTCAGGCAAAATACCTGCATCTTCCAACGCTTCAATTGAAGCCTTATAAGCAAGTTCTGAAGTCGGCTCATTTTTTTCAGATACTCTTCTTTCTTTAATTCCGGTTCTTGTACGTATCCACTCATCAGAAGTATCAATCATCTTTTCCAAATCTGCATTCGTAAGAACTTTTTTTGGGAAATATGATCCAGTACCTAAAATCTCCGTGCCGATTTTTTTATTCATTTATACGACCTTATTATTATATCTTAATATCGCTTCCTTAATTCCAGCTGCAATATTATGTTTTGCAGTTTCCGCACCAGCAAAAATTGCATTTTTCACCGCTTTCCCATTTGAACTTCCATGACCTATTATACATACGCCCTCAACACCTAAAAGTGGAGCGCCGCCGAACTCGCTGTAGTCAACTCTTTTTCTTAAATCTTTTATCGCAAGCCATAAAAAAGGAAGAGACGCCCACGTCATCGGATGCTGCTTAAATTCTTTTCTGATAAGCTTAAGCATCATTTCAGTAAGACCCTCACCTAACTTTAATATTACGTTTCCTACAAATCCGTCACATATAGCCACATCGACTTTGCCTCCAGGAATATCTCTCCCCTCGACATTACCTATAAAATTTATATCCGCCTTCTTTAGAAGCTCAAAAGCCGCCAGTGTAAGTTCATTGCCCTTTGTAGACTCTTCGCCAATTGAAACCAAACCAACTCTGGGATTCTCTACACTGGCAACTTTTTCACAAAACAGACTCGCCATTATTCCAAACTGAAGAAGATATTCAGGCGTACAATCTACATTTGCACCCATATCGGCAATTATGCAATGTCCGCCAAAGTTTGGAAAAACTGTTGAAATTGCCGGTCTTAAAACACCCTCTATTCTTTTTAAATAAAAAAGTGCCGCAGACATTGCAGCACCGGAATTGCCCATAGAAACAAAAGCATCAGCTTTACCATCTGCCACAAGTCTTGCACATACGGATAAAGAAGAATCCTTTTTCTGACGAACAGCTTTGGCGGGATGTTCATCCATAGTAATAAATTCAGTCGCATTTATTATCTCTATATTAAGTGACTTAAGATCATAGCGGCCTCTATATTTTAAGAGTTCTCCTACTAAAATTTTTTCTATTCCTACAAGCAGAATTTTATGCTTGGATTCTTTAGCTGCAAAAATTGCACCTTCAACTGTTGAAGCAGGCGCAAAATCCCCCCCCATTGCATCAAGAGCAATTATCATTATCTATTAACCTCTGCTATATCCTCAGCAGACTTTTTTGCCTTTTTAGGCACAATGAGTCTGCCATTATAAAATCCGCACTCTGGACATACTCTATGCGACAGTTTTGCCGCACCACAATTTAAACATTTACCTAAATTAGGTGCGTCAAGCTTTGAGTTCGCCGATCTCCTGCAATCCCTGCGATGAGGGGTATGTTTTCTTTTCGGATTTGGCATTTTCACTTCCTCCTAACATATTCACTTAACAATTCTTTCAATCTTTTTCTTATAAGTCCGACACTAACGTCGTCATCACAATAACAGAAATCTCCTTTTTATTATGTTTATCGCAAATTTTAAACATATCACAGTCCCTGCTGCACAACGGTTTCATTGGCATTTCAAGCAACAGCAACTGGTGCACTTCCTATTCAAATATTAAATATCCATACAAACATCTATTGCGATTTCCACAGGATGTCAGACAGCAAGAGCATTCAAGATAGAACGAACTCTTTATCTTCACGCTTATATATATTAACAACTTTAGATAATACAGAAATATAGGATTTACAGTCTATGTCGCCTTTATAGTCATATGTTTTTATTTCAACGGTATCTGCTTTCAAAAAATCAGACAAACTTAGAATTAATTTATTAATACTAATCCTTTATATTATAAATTGTTGACTACCTTTTTGTCAACATATTAGCTGAACGGCACTGATAACAAAGATTTTTATCTAGAAAGTTTTGTAAACGCTTATAAGCAACAGATAAGCAGATTATTCTAACCTATATTTATAAACTTTATTTTATCTGAAAAATGCTTACATATCAGACTTTTTAACACTGCATTTTCACCTTTGGAAAGATAGGGATCCTGTTCGGTAATTTTAGCGGCAAGATTCTTTGTAAATTCAATAATATCGGCATCTTTTATCAAATCACCCGCCTTAAATTTAGGAAAACCGTGCTGTAATGTCCCCATCAATTCTCCATGACCTCTCATCTTAAGATCTTCCTCTGCAATTTTAAAACCGTTGTTCGTGGAAGTCATAACCGAAAGTCTTTTGCGGGCAGCTTCATTTTTTAAATCCC
The DNA here is from genome assembly GCF_002355835.1 of Candidatus Endomicrobiellum trichonymphae. Lineage (NCBI taxonomy): Bacteria > Pseudomonadati > Elusimicrobiota > Endomicrobiia > Endomicrobiales > Endomicrobiaceae > Candidatus Endomicrobiellum > Candidatus Endomicrobiellum trichonymphae. The sequence goes on from NZ_AP017459.1 coordinate 876,325, forward strand.
CTATGAGGTATGTATAAGATTGTTTAGATCCCCTGCCTATTCTTCCCCTGAGCTGATGGAGATCCGACAGTCCAAACCTTTCGGCATGCTGTATTATCATAACCGTAGCGTCAGGAACATCTATCCCCACTCCGATGACAGTCGTAGATATCAGAACATCAAACTCTTTGTTTTTAAACTCCAGCATTATTTTATTTTTTTTCGACGATTTCATTCTCCCGTGCAACAGACCGACTTTAAAATCTCTAAACCACGTCTGCGACAGTTTTTTCGATTCCTGCTCCGCAGACTTTAAGACAAGTCTGTCCGATTCGTCTATAATAGGATATACAATATACACCTGATTTTTATTCTTAAGCTCTTCAATTGCCTTTATATAAGCGGATTGTTCAGCCAAAAAATAAGTTTTTACGGAAGTTCTTCCGGGAGGCAACTGCTTAATCGCGGTCATATCCATTCCGCCATACACAGTCAACGCAAGAGATCTCGGAATAGGCGTTGCCGTCATCATTAAAATGTCAGGCGAACGCGCTTTATCAGACATCGCAAATTTCTGCATAACTCCGAATTTTTGCTGCTCGTCAACTACTATCAACGACAAATTTTTAAATTTTATTTTGTCTTCTATTAATGAATGCGTGCCAATTGCAATTTTTATATCGCCGCTTTCAAATCCCGCCAATATCTTTTCTCTTTCGCTCTTTTTCTTTAATGTTAAAGAAGTTGCCAAAACAGCTTTAACGCTGAGACCTAAAAGCATATTTGAGACCGTAAGATAATGCTGTTCGGCTAAAATTTCAGTAGGAGCAACAATCATCGTCTGATAGCCGTTTCCCACTGCGAGCAAAACCGCACTTAACGCCACGACTGTTTTCCCGCATCCTACATCTCCCATAAGCATCCTGTTCATGGGATATAGGCTTTGCATATCGGAAAAAATATCGTTTATTGCTTTTTTCTGGTCTTTCGTAAATTCAAGTTTTAAATTTCTTTTAAAAGCCGTAAACAACGTTTTCTGTATTTCGTACCTTTGCTCTTTACGTTTTTTTCTTATATTGTTGTGCGACAGCGAAAGGGCAGATTCAAAAATAAAAAATTCCTGTAAAGCAAAAGCTCTCCTTGCATTTTCGACATCTTCCAAAGTGCCAGGATAATGAATCTTTTGAATTGCAAGCGAAGATTTCAATCTAGGGATACCGCCAAAATCTGGTATTAAATCCAAGACGTCGGGATATAATCCGCAAACAGAATCCAAAATACTCTTAACTGCTTCTCTTATAAATCTTTGATTCAATCCTTCTGTCAAAGGATATACAGGCATAATTCTGTTAAACAATAAAGGTTTGTCTTTCTCATTTTTGACAGTTTCGTAGTCATCTACATCTATAAACCTGCCGCAGTTTCCCGTTTTTGTACTGCCGTAAATATAAGCAAAAGTTCCAGGCTCAAAAGCTTTTTTTATGGAAGCAAAAATGTCCGTGCTGGAATAAGGGTTTTTCTTTCTAAAAAAACGAGCGTAGCCTGTAGAAACACCGTCAAATATTTCTATATACAAAAGACATAGCCCTCTTGAAAGCTGTCTATCATAGGCTTTTCCTATTTTACCGAATATACAGCTTTGCGGCTGCTTATAGGCATCTCTTATTGAAACGATATTTTTTCTGTCCTGATACCAAACAGGGAAAAAAGTCAGCATATCGCCGACGGTTATTATACCGAGTTTTGCAAACGTTTGCGAGCGTCCGGGACCAATTCCCTTTAAATATTGTATTTTGTTGTCTAAATTCAACATAAAGATAAGCGATATTATATAAAATTAGCCATTGTTATGCTTCAGCAGCGAAAGCTTTAAGAAAACCAATTTGACTATAAACAGCCGATAATGTATAATTCCAAAGTATCAGGACTATCGGAGGTGCGTAAAAAATGTCTTACAAATGCGCAGTTTGCGGCAAGGGTTCGAGATCGGGCAATACAGTAAGTCATTCAAATAAAGCCTCAAAAAGACTTTTTAGACCTAATCTCCAGAGTTTGAATATTCTGCTCAACGGCATAAAAACCCGTGAGTATGTTTGTACATCCTGCATTAAATCAAACAAAGCAAAAAAGGCAATATAAAAACTGTTTTATTTTTGGCAGATTTAATTTCATAATAAATATAAACTTGTCTAAAACTTAAATATCGGCGCAGTTTTTCAGTGTTGCCGTCATTTGTTTATTATATGAAGCGGGCTTGCTTAAAAAACGGCATAACTCATCCCCATTATTGTTTTTTACGAAACCGGATATTCACCGCTTACTGCCAGTCTTCTAAAATAATTTCAGCTACTCTTCTACTTACGCCCGGTGTTCCAAGCATTTTTCTGAAAGCAAGCAGTTTCTCAACTTTCGGCATATAACTTTGTACTTTCAGCAGTTCCAATACCGATGATGCGATTTTCTGCGGTTTCGCATCAAATTGTATAAATTTCGGCACAATACTTCTGCCGGCCAAAATATTTACTATAGCTGCGTATTCTATCTTTATAATTGCTTTTATAAAAAAATAGTTAAAATAAGACAGTTTATACATCACAACCATCGGGATTCCCATTAAAGCGTTTTCAAGACTTATTTCAAAATCTCCAGAAGTTTCAAGTTCAATGTATTCAGGCAAATCAAAGACAGCACTGCCGGATACGCTAAACATTACAAATTTTGCGTTTATTTTTTTTCTTCAAGTATTTTAGCAGTTTCAAGGATTACCCGTATATGACGACTAAATACGCTTTCTGCGACTGCCGGGGAATAAGTCCCTATTAAGAGCGGATTTGATACTTTAAAACTCCTTTTCTCCAGTACTCTATCTATCAAAGGATTTCCGACAAAAATGGCATCAACACCGTTATCTTTATACAATTTTTCTTCAAACGGAAAAATTACAAGTATTTTTTTTGACCGTTTCGGCAAGTTTTTTTATTCTTCCGACGCCCAAACCTGCGGACTTATATAATAGTAAACCGGAATATTTAATTTTTTTGTAAGTTTTGCGACAAATATATGAAATCCATAATAGTCCACAAGCACGACTTTATCGGGACATTCTTTAACAAAATAAGTCTCAAGTTTTTTTAAAACTTTCTTTAAATAGAAAACCTGTTTTAGGGGCAGAAAACCGAAAGCATTTATATTTACTATATCTTCAAGAAATTCGTCGGCAACAGATTTTAAATTGCCACCGCCTACAGCGGAAATACGACATAAAGGACTGATGCTTTTTATCTCTTTTACGAGATTTGAAGCATGTATTTCACCGGAAAGATCCCCAGCAGAAATGAAGATTTTATCGTTCGCCATTTTTACCTTATAAAACACTCAATGATCCGGACAGAGTGGCAGCGGCAAAGACCGCATTTCGTCCGAATTTAATTTTTACTCTCACGCTTTTTGTCAAAACACCATATTTTTAAGAATGTTCAGCAACAATTCAACGGCATCTCCCCCTTGCTCACCTGAAACAGCGGTTTTTTCTCCTTTAATAACGCTGCTGAGGAAATTATCAACTTCGTAAAAAAGCGGTTCATTCACTAAAAGTTCAGATTTTTTAACATCTATGCCAGAAAAAGAAACTATCTTTTTTTCCTCTTTTTTTTATAAACACTGAGACTTTTTCCTGAATAATCTAGAGAACCATAACTGTCTGGCTGAAAAATTCTTATTTTTCTATACTTCTCCATTGAAACCTGCTTGCAGACACGTTTGCCACACAGTCGTTTAAATATTTTAACCTGACTTTTGCAATATCCTCAGAGTCCGAAAGAATTTTTGCCCCATGCGCTTCAAAAGAAACAACACTATCTTTTACAAGAGAAAATAAAATATCTAAATCATGTATCATCAAATCCAACACTACGCCGATATGATTCTGGGCACATAAGGGTCCGAGTCTGCTAACTTCAATAAATTTCGGACTATTTATAAACGGCATAGCGGCAATAACCGCAGGATTAAATCTCTCGACGTGTCCTACCCCTGTAAAACCAAATTTCCGGTTTTAGCCGTTTCTATAAGTTCTTCAGCTCCCTCAACGCTTAGAGTAAAAGGTTTTTCGACAAGGCAATGTATACCGTTTTGCAAAAGCGGTTTTGCCACCAAATAATGATACCCTGTAGGAACTGCAATTACTGCCGCATCGATTTTCCCTAAAAGCCCACCGAAATCAGTTAAATGATCTGTCTTATTTACTTTTGCAACTTTTTTGGCTCTTTTTTCATCTACATCAACGACAAACTCAAGCTTAGAATATAGTACTTCGTCTGTAGCTTTTTCCGCTTCTCTGCACAATCCGTCCTTGTATCCGAACCGTCTGCAAAACGATTGTTTATATAATACGGTATTATAATAAATTCCGCTTTCTATGCCGCTATCCGATAGATATTCAATAAACTTTTTTCTTTCGGAAGACGAAATTCTTATCGTATACTGATGAAAAACGTGTCTGCAGTTTTCTGGAACATAAGGCGTTTGCAGGAAACTCAAATCTTTAAAAGCTTCACTTTATTTACGGGCATTCGCAATCCTTTTTGCAATCCAGTTTTCAAGCTGGGCTATGCCTATTGCCGCCGCAAGATTTGTAAGTCTGTAATTATATGACTGAGAATCACATCAATATCGCACGGAACTCCGTAGAGATGAACAGTCAAAACAGCTTTGATATTTTTTCCCGTTTTTAACGTTTTCTCAAGTTCGACAGGATCTATGTTAAAAGTTTTCGGGTCAATATATGCAAAAACAGGCTTTGCACCACAGAAAAGAATTGAATTTAAAGTTGCTATAAATAAAAAAGGCGTCGTAACAACTTTATCCCCCGGCTTAACTCCGCACATTAGGAGAGCCGTATGAAGCGACGCTGTTCCATTTACATTTGCAATACCGAATTTTACACCGCAGTACCGCGCAAAAGACTGTTCAAACCAAGCAACGTATTTACCGTTTGCAAGAATTCTTGAATCCAAAACTTCCTTAATCAGCCACCTTTCTTTTTTTTCTTTACTTTTGCTTTTGTTAAAGACTAAAGAGTTTCCACATTTTCACTTTTTAAAGCGTCTATGATCTTCTGAAATTCCCATATAGAAAGCCGGTAGGTTTTATCGCATAATTTTTCCAGCCCGGCATCCGCCTCTTCTTTTAAAGCAATGCAGACAACACTGCTACCACTTCTTTTTATTTCTTCTGCTACCAGAAAAGGGAATCTATTATTTCCCGCTATAAGACCTACATTTTCCATAGAAAAACTCTTCTCTGGCTCAGTTTATCCTCATAGAAGCAATAACCCCGGACAGCACTTATACGGGTCTTGCTATTCCTCTTTTGGAATTCTTTATAAATTCGACTATTTCCTGCACGCAAACGGACGCGCTCTGTTCTATTCCCGTCAAAGCATCTTTAAGCAAATTTTTTGACATAAAGAGAGTACGGTAAGCGTTCTTAACAGCATCGATTTCTTTAAGAGATATTTTCTTTCTTCTCATATCAACCAAATTCAAACCGTTGAGCATCGCCCTATATCCTATACATAAAGCGTAGGGAATTATATCCATAGTAACGGCGCATCCATCGTGCCTTTTTCAATTTTTGTAAACTGTTGAATTCCGACATACCCGCTTATAAAAGCATCGTCACCAACTACAACTTTTGTCTTTTCACCATGGTATTTCAAATCCTGAGGACATTTGCCTACCGACGAAAAATTAAAAATCTCACAGTTATTGCCTAACTCGGCATATTCAATAACAGATTGTCCGTGTATTTTGGTCCCGCTCTTTATAATTGTGCTAGGACCTACAATCGTATATGGTCCTATTTCTAAATTTTCTTCAATAACTGCACCTTTATCAATTACAGCTGTCTGATGAATCATTTGATGCCTTCCATTTATCTCGTCTCGGATGTTACAGTAATAACCACATACAGACAAATATATTCTCCACTTTCCTATTTTTCTTCTGTCAGTAAGGAAAAAAGAAGATATACAATTATCCCGCTCTGTCTTTTACTCTCTGTCAACAATAATAAATGAAAATTCAGCTTCTGCTACCAATTTTTCGTCAACATGAGCTCTGCCTTTCATCTTACCGCGTCTTCCGCTGTCTTTTAATACCTCTACGCACAGCTCAAGAATATCTCCAGGTTTTACCGGTCTGCGAAATTTTGCGTTGCCTATAGACATAAAATACGCAAGACATCCTTTCATTTCAGGGCGTGAAAGAAACATAACACACGACGTCTGCGCCATCGCTTCAAGAATTAAAACGCCGGGCATTATCGGCATTCCCGGAAAATGCCCTTGAAAGAAATTCTCATTCCCGCTTACGCACTTATATCCTACGACTTTTGAGAGATCCGTTGTATTTATCTTAACTTTATCAATCAGCAGAAATGGATACCTATGAGGTATACACTTTAAAATTTCCTCAGTACTTAATATTTTTTCGGTTCCTGTCGATTTTGTATTTTTAATATTATTGTCCATTTCTACCCCCATAGCTTTTGACTGCCTTTTTCAAAAATTCTTTTACAAAAACTATATTATTCTGATGTCCCGGTTTTTCAGCAACTATCTTAGCTTTTATAGGTTTTCCCGCCAAATATATATCGCCTATCAAAATCAAGGATTTTATGTCTTACAAATTCGTTGTTGTAACGCAACAACCCTTCATTCTGTACTCCGTCTAAAGCTATGACTATAGCATTATCCATAGATCCGCCCAAAAAAGCAAGCCCTTTCTTTTTGAGTGCTTCTATCTCGTAATCAAAGTAGAAAGCTTTTGCCGGAGCAATATCGTTTAAGTCTTTTAAAGACATCTGCTGAAAACGCAAAAACTGATGGTCAAAACCTATAATACATTTTATTTCAAGATGATCCGACGGATATGCGGATATTCTAGTTTTTCCAGCTTCAAAATGCATAGGCTTTTTGAGAGCATAATACTCTCTGAGAGCGTCAAATTCTTTCACCCCCCCCCCAGCTAAATAATAACCCTGTCACCTATCAGTGTATCCTCTTACAACAACATTCGTATATATAAGACATTCTTCTCCAATTTTTACATTTTTACACCTATTATGCACACATTTGGAAATATCTTTGCATTGCCACCGATTTCAGATCCAGACTCAATCACAACATTTTGCCCTATATACGCATCTTTTCCCAACTTTACATCATCTGCTATCGAGGCAGATATATGTATATTTCTTTCTACTACATCTAATTTCTCTTTTTCAACAATAGAAAGGACAATGCCGTAGGCATAATAGAGGTTTGACACTTTTATTACATTTTTATTTTTAAACCGAGAAATATCGTCTTTATTCGCGGCTGAAAGTCCGCTGATACCTGTCAAAACAATATTTTTGTCGCCGATAAGCTCTCCAGAAACAAGCTCCTCAAGTTCTGATGCGGTAATCTTCATTTATCCATCCTCTGCCGTTTTTATAAATTTGTTAGCCGCAGATTTCCCAGCAGAAACGTTTTGTTAGTTTAAAACTATACCTATACCTGCATTACATTCTATATCTACACGCAATACCATACCTTAAATATATTTATTCCCTATAACTTCGTAAAAATAAAAACAATAACGAACGTCAATTATCTCCGAAAGAAAAATAAACTTGAGACTGTCTTTTCGCTTTTTCATGATTTAACCCATATCCCCACTCAATCTTTAAAGGAATCAGGGGAACCATAATCTTTATTCCAAAGCCTATACCCGAATGAACATTTTCCTTCTTACTCCCCCAAACTAAATTTATATTGCAATAATTTCCCCAACTTCCGCCTATGTCATAGAATATTATGCCCTGAATTAATTCTCTCCCTTTATAAAAAACTATCGGAAATTTATACTCAATATTCATAAATCCCATAATTGTACTGCCTTTTAGGGAGCCGATTTCAGTTCTTAAAGCATACCCTCTTATAGTATCTGAACCACCTAAGTAAAACCTATCGTAAATAGGAATTTTTGACTGATTTTTTTTGTATGGTATAATTACGCCATTTTGTAAACTAACACTTAATATAAATTTCCAAAATGTAGGAAAAAACCACTTTGACTTGACAATTCCTTTAACAAAATTTACATTCCCGCCCAACAAATCGCTTGCCAGATATAAATCTGCAATATGTATGCTTCCTCTTGAAGGATTAAAAACATAATCTCTCAAATCATATATAAATTGAGTAAAAATGCTCGATGGTTTATCTCTTTCTTTTGCAAAATCCAATTCTTCTTTAATTTTTAATTCTAAAGACGGACTTATATCTAAAAGCTTAACATGTTCATAACTATATCCGAATAACAAACTCATGTAATTATTGATTTTATGCCCAGCTTTTATCAAAAATCCTATCCTGTTTTCTTTGTATGTATGATCTTTACTACTGCTATAATTCATATTTTTTTTAACATTAAATGCGTTTAAAATCAAACTCATGTTTTTATCAAAAATATAGGGTTCTATCCATTCTATTTCATAATCCTGCTTTTTTTTACAAAATTCCCCCAATAAGCTTAATTTTTGTCCCAAGCCAAATATATTAGGATGCTGAATTTGCGCCGATGCGACAAGTTGATTATCCGAAGAATATCCGATACCACCGCCAATCTTGCCACTGAAGTCTTTCTCAGTAATTAAAATCTTTAAATCTACAACATCAGGGTTGTCGGTAGCAAACAGTTGATGTTCTACATTGCTGACAAATCCCAAATTGTAAATTTTTTCAATACTTCTATGCAGATTTCCACTTGTTAACACTTCTCCGGGTTTTATAAGGAGTTCTCTTCTTATAACTTGGTCTCTTGTCGAAAGAAGTCCGCCAATGTAAATATTTCCCACATAAAGAGTTGAATTTTCTTCGATTGATAAATTTACATCAACAATTCCGCCATCAATGTCTTTATTAAAATGCGGAATAATCTTTGCACACGTATATCTTCTCTCGTAATAAAGTTTGTAGATGAGGTTCATTGCTTCAATAATTTTATCTTGGTTAAAAATCTGGCCTTTTTTAAATTTAATTGTTTTTTCTATTTCTTTACTATCAACGATAGAATTACCGTCATAAGTTATGGAACTTATTTTGTATCTGCTGCCTTCACTGATATTTAAAGTCAGAAACATCTTCGTTCTGACGGCATTATACACAACTGTTGGAGAAACAAACTTATAGTCAATAAAACCGTTACTCTTATAAAACATTTCTATTGACTTTAAATCTGTCTGATAAATATCTTCCCTAAACATTTTTCCCGGATTTGTATTCATAAGTTTAAGAATTTCTTTCTCTTTAAAAAAAAACATGCCTTTAACTTTAACTTCTTCGACAACGATTCTGTTATTTTCAGTTATAAGAAAAGTTATCGTCATTCTATTCGTGTCCAAATCAGTACTAGGATAAACTTCAATCTTGCAATCGGCATAACCTTCATCTCCGTATAAAGAGCTTATCTTTTTCTTTGTCTCTTCAAGCTTTGAAAAATCATAGTAATTTTTTTCCTTTAACACGCTCTCTCTTTTAAGCTTTCCTTCGGAAAACTCCAAATTGCCGTTGAAAGCAATACGCTCTACATACGGTTTCTCCGTAACAACAAAAGTGAGATTTCCACTGATATTATCAAACCGAATTTCAACATTATCAAAACAACCCATTTCCAGAATTGAACGGACATCTTTTCTTGCTGCAACGCTTGAATAGCATTTACCTTTTTTAAGATTTACAACTGACAAAACGCTTATTAGTTTTACATTTTTCAGCCCCTCGATTAAAACATCTGAAATTATGACAGTGCCTGCATAAGTGTATGTGGAAAACAGAGTTAGAATAGATGTCAAAACCAAAACTAAAAGAGTTCTCATCAAAATTCCTTAGTAAAAATTACAAATTAGCTTTTACATTTTATTAAAAAACACAAAAAAATTCAATCCCAAAACACTAAATACAGCATTTTAAAATTCTGGAGCACGACATTTTAATTCATTTCTTTTCGTCTTTCAAAAAACTGCACTTAATCATTGAGCCGGAAACTCCGGTTAAATCAAAGAATATTGCTTTCTGCAATACAAAAGGATATAATTTATAAGTAATATAATTTGTAAAAAAAAGAAAAAATATTATTGATTTCACTTATTGAGGATGCTGAATTCATGTCAAGCCACAATGGGGAAATGATATGGTAGATGCAAAGTTTAATATATGTAATATGTAGCGACTTCGTTTCAGGAAATGGCTAATTAGTATTGTATATAATACACGAGCACAGCCGTATGTCAGTCAGAGGTTTTGTAGTAGGATTTTCAATGGAAAGAAAATACAATGTAGCAGTAGTCGGAGCCGGACATGCCGGCTGTGAAGCTTCTTTAGCATGCGCAAGAATGGGATTGAAAACTCTTATAATCACGTTAAATGCCGATTCAATGGCAAGAATGCCCTGCAATCCGGCCGTCGGTGGTATCGCAAAAGGACAAATGGTAAGAGAAATTGATGCTATGGGCGGCGAAATAGGACGGATAACGGACCGCGCAGGGTTGCAGTTTAAAATGTTAAACAGTTCAAGAGGTCCCGCGGTTTGGTCTCCGAGGGCACAATGCGACAAAGAACTCTATTCTGTTTTAATGTCAAAATCCGTACAAAATCAGCAAAACCTCGAAATACTGCAGTCTGAGGCCACATCTTTGACGGTAAAGAACGGAAAAGTCTGCGGAGTAAAAATACTCACCGGAGAAACTATAGAAGCGGATGCCGTCGTAATAACTACGGGAACTTTTTTAAAAGGCACGATACATCTTGGCAAAATGCATTTTAACGGCGGAAGATTTAACGAAGTATCTGCTCTGTATCTTTCAAAATCGCTAATTGAAGACTGCGGACTGAAGCTTGGAAGATTTAAAACGACCACAACGCCGAGAATCAACAGCCGTTCAATAGATTATTCAAAAATGACTGAGCAGTTCGGCGACGAGAAACCCGTCCCTTTCTCTTATTCTACAAAAGTTGAAGAATGGAGAAAAAATCTGAAACAGCTCTCCTGCTGGCTCACATACACAAATCCAATAACGCACAAAATAGTCAGCGACAATCTCGGACTTTCATCTATTTACATCGGCGAAGTAAACAGCAAAAGTCCTAGGTACTGTCCCTCGATAGAAGAAAAAATAGAACGCTATCCCGAAAAAACAAGCCATCACGTCTTTGTAGAGCCGGAAGGATACAACACTAATGAAGTTTATCTTAACGGACTCTATACAGGACTCCCTTTTAATTTGCAGCAGCAAATGATAAATTCAATAGTAGGTCTTGAAAACGCAAAAGTAATAAGATACGGATATGCTATTGAATACGATTATTCAAGTCCTTTACAGATAAAAAAGACTTTGGAAACAAAAACTGTTAAAAATCTTTTCTTGGGTGGGCAAATAAACGGAACGACAGGCTATGAAGAAGCGGCAGCGCAAGGTTTTGTCGCGGGCGTAAATGCCGGTCTCAAAGTTTTAGGGAAAACTCCGTTTATCCTTGAAAGAAATGAATCATATATAGGAATACTCGTAGACGATATAACTACAAAAGGGATGGACGAGCCTTACAGAATGTTTACTTCCAGGGCAGAGTATAGACTTTCAATAAGAAATGACAACGCCGATTTAAGGCTTATGGATGCAGGACATTCAATAGGTCTTATATCAGACAAGGCATATAAAAAATTCGAACTATACAGAAAAGCATTTACAGATATATGTGAAAACAATGCGGAAAACCTGCCAGACGATGAGGATTTGTCTCCATGGTCTATTGAAAAAGCAAAAGAAGAAGTTTATATTCACAAAAAATATGAAGGCTACATTGAAATTCAAAATAAAATGATAAATAAAATGAAAAAAAGCAAAGACCGCAAAATCCCAGAAGATTTTGATTACAATAAACTCAAATCACTTTCTGCAGAAACAAAACAAAGACTTTTTGAAGTACGCCCGCAGACGATAGGACAGGCTTCGAGAATATGCGCAATAAAACCATCCGATATAGCAATATTGACCGTATACCTTGAAAAACAGAAAAAAGAAAGGAAACAAAAAAACATAACAAAATAAAATAGATGAGAATACGCATATTACAGCAGAAAAAACTGCGGAAATATTTCAAAATTCAAAAGAAGATATTTTGTCGCCTAAAGATATTTATCAAAAAGGCGATGGATATTCCGTTGATATTTTTAAAGATAAAAATTATCTTTTAACATAAACGCAAGATTTTGCAACGCTAAATAACTTAAAAACCGCAAAAGAATATTTATTTTTAAAAATATATTTTTTGCCAAATTAGGTTTTACTACAGACAAACGGTGTGGAAATTTATTTTAGAAAATGATTAAATTTAGTACGGTCAAAATGCTAAGTCTAAAGGAGACAAAAAAATGACTTTTCTTAAGATTTTAGGTTACACTGCAGGTTTCATTTCTATGACATCTTTCATACCGCAAGTTTATAAAACTTGGAAAGTTAAATCCGCAAAGGATGTTTCAATTCAAATGTTCATCATCTATTCTACAAGTACTTTCTTATGGATAGTTTACGGCATAAAATCTGATCCTGTTCAATATCCAATTTGCGTGCCAAACACGATAGTACTCTTTCTTTCAATTGCCCAAGTTATCTTAAAAATAAAATACGACAGAGCGGAGAAGAATGCTCAGAAATAGATAATAAATGAAAATATCCGCACTTGTTTTTTTATAGCGACATTTACCTTTACGCTCAAAAAGACAGTACTTTAAATGATTCCGCTTCTATAACAGTAAAAGAAATGAATAGAAAATCGAAAAACGACAAAACCTCTCTGATATGCATTACGAAGCAAGTAAAATGAGAAAAGAAACGGATAAAAAAGCAAACTATTATTATGGATTATCATAAAAAAATTAATCAGGCAAAAGAACTGTCTAAAAGCGTTGAAAAATAAGATATATGTCTGACTTTATAGAAAATGAAACGCTTTTCACTGAATTTGAACATTATGCCGTAAAAAATGTTATACCTTTTTTTTCAAAAGAAACACGTAAAAAATTTGAGACATATTTTTATGAACTTAACAAGTGGAATAAAAAGTTTAATCTCATTTCATTTAAAAACGTAAGAGATTTAGTATATAGACATTTTTGCGACTCTCTCTACAGTGCAAAAGCCATAAGCGATATTTTAACGGTATATCGACTATCTATTTATTCAAAGAGAAAAAGAAAAAGAGAGGGTGCAGGCAGAAAACAAAAGTCGGCAGAAAGTGCGTTTAAGGTTGCCGACTTAGGAACAGGTTCAGGAATGCCGGGAATACCTGTAAAAATTGCTCTTCCATGCATTAAACTTACATTGATTGAATCGATAACAAAAAAATGCAGGTTTCTCAATAATATAAATAACAAACTTGGATTTAATACAGAAATATTAAATAAAAGAGCTGAAGAAATAGGACAAAACACGTCTTACAGACAACAATATGACTTTATCTTATCAAGAGCCGTAAGCAAGCTCTCCCCTAATCTTGAAATTTCAATACCGCTTCTAAAAATCGGCGGATACTTTATAGTCCATAAAACAAAAAAATCAGCAGAAAGTTCAAAAGATGGGCTTCAGTCAGCAGAAAATGCGCTTAAACATTTAGGAGCAAAGCTCGAACGGACAATATATTATAATCTGCCGGAATACGAATCTGATTATTGTATTTTGATTTTCAAGAAACACAAAGACACTCCGGCAAACTTTCCCCGCAAATCAGGCATTCCTGAAAAAAACCCGTTATAACTGTAAAGAAAAAAAATTTCAAAATAAGCAGAAGAACAAAAGTATTAAGTCAATTTTTAATTTGCCAATTTAAATATTTCTTTCATATCATTAGGAAGCTGCGCTATAAATTTAACGGTTTTTGAAGTCGACGGATGCGTAAAAGTTATATTATGTGCATGCAGCATTTGCCTTTCACATCTTTTTAAGCCAATTGTTTCCGGTCCGCCGTACTGTTTATCGCCTATAACCGGGTGGTTTATATATTTCATATGACTTCTTATCTGATGCGTCCTGCCGGTAATAATTCTTACTTTCAGCAAAGTGTAATCGTCTTTTCTTTCAATGACTTTAAATTCTGTAATAGCTGCCTTTTTCGCAAGAGGATTTACCGATACAAGTTTTCTATTTTTAGGAGATCTTCCAAGCGGCGCTTTTATTATTCCTCTGTTTTCGGCAATAACGCCTTTAACAGCGGCATAATATATTTTCTTTACAACTCTTTTCTGAAGCTGTTTTGAAATGCTTATTTTAGCTTTTTCAGTCTTTGCAAAAACAATGACTCCCGAAGTATCTTTGTCAAGTCTGTGAACCAAATAAGGATTATATTTACCAGCAGAATACCCCATTAAAGCATTGAGCAGAGTTCCCGACAGATGACCGTAAGACGGGTGAACTACAATACCGGACCGCTTATTTACGACAACAATATCATCATCTTCGTATATAATGTCAATCTTTATCTTTTCAGGCTTTATTTGAAGTTTCTCTTCTTTTTCAAATTCAATCGTTATAATATCTCCGCGTTTTAATTTATGGCTTACAGGAATAATTTTATCGTTTACAAAAACTCTTTGCCTGTCCGTAAGTTTTTGAAAATAAGAGCGGGAATAATCTTTATATATCGAAGCCAAATAAGAATCTGCTCTCTCTCTTTCAAATTTTTCATATATTATTTTTTCCTGCATATTATAAAAACTCCAGCTGTAAACAAAAAAACAGATATTATCTGCGATACAGAAAAATCAAAATACTGCACCCCTCTGTAATCGCCCCTGAAAAACTCAATAATAAATCTCAAAACCGCATAACCTGTAATATAAACTGCAAAAGAGACGCCAGACTTATGTCCCTTCTTAGAATAAAAATATAAAAATACAAATAATAAAAGATTTGCAAAAGCTTCATAAAGCTGTGTCGGATGCAGAGGCTTTCCCCTGACAGCCAAAGAATGTTCGTTAATAAACGCCACCGCCCATGGAAGACTGCTCTCTTTTCCGTAACAACAACCGGCAAAAAAACAGCCGATTCTTCCTAAGGCATGTCCCAAAGCTAAAGCCGGGGCAAAAAAATCGCCTAATTTAAGCAAATGTATTTTTTTCCTTTTAGCGTATGTAATCGCAAAAATTATTGAAGCGATAAAGCCTCCGTAATAAACAAGACCGCCCTGCCATATCTTAAAAATACCCAGCGGATATAAAATAAATTCATTCAAATCAGTAAAAACAAAAAAAAGTCTCGCTCCCGCTACGCTGAAAACCATAATATACATAACCAAAGAGTATAAATCATCTTGCGAAATAATTTTTTCTTTTGATTTTTTTATTGAATACGAAAGATAGAAAATCGCCGTGGCAAAAGCTGTAGCCACGGAAAAACCGTAAGTATGTATTGTAAAATTCCCAAACGTGAAAAGAATCGGATGCATATTATACCTTTCGTCTGCCAAACACCAGAATATCAGCAAGAATAAGAACCAACGCTATAAAAATACAGGAATCTGCGACATTAAACGCAGGCCATCTTAACGAATTAATCCCGAAATCAAGAAAATCCACAACAGCACCACGCAGTAATCTGTCTGTAAGATTACCAAGACCCCCTGAAATAATAAGGCAGAAAGCATATATTTGAATTTTATGCAGTTTATTCCAGTTTTTATAAAGCCATCCCGACAGAGCAGTTAAAAACAAAAACACTATAAGCGCAAAGAATGAATTCCTGCCGCGAAATATGCCGAAAGCCGCTCCTGTGTTATAAACGTTTACAATATTGAAAAAATCAAGAAACGAAATAACGTTGACTGAAGAAGCATAGATTATAAATCTATCCACCAAAATTTTTGTAAGTTGATCTAAAATAAACATAATAATGCCTATCAAAAACGGCGCTTTCATTTATCAATAACCTCTCTGCATCTCGGACATAATCCATCTTTTATACCATCGATATGTCTCCAACATCTTGCGCATTTTTCATATTCTGACTTTGCAGCTTCTATAAGCAAATCGTCTTCCTTATCCGAAAAATTACACTTTACATCCCAGCTGCCTAGAGTCAGATTTACAAGTTTTAAATCTTTAAAAACTTCATTATATTTTTGCCCGTACTTTATATTTAACGAAGCTTCAAGATTTGAACCTATAACTTTATTCTGTCTCAATCTTTCATAAGCAGCTAGCGCTTCTTTTCTTACGTAAAGTATTTTTTTCCATTTTTCAAGAGTTTCGGCATGAAGAACATATTTACTGTCTGTCACTGGAAAATCTAAAAGAAAAACCGACTGTGGCACATCATGCAGCAATTTTGCTAACTCTCTCCAAGCCTCTTCGGCGGTAAAGGAAAGTATCGGCGATATAAGTCTTATTATAACGGAACAAATTTTAAGCATTGCAGACTGTGCGCTTTTTCTTTCTATGCCGTCTTTTTTATCACAGTAGAGAACATCCTTTAAAACATCAAGATAAAAACCGCTTAAAAACACCGTGCAGAAATTACCTATTGCCGCTGCGGCTTTATGAAACTCATAGCTTTCATAAGCAGCTAAAGAAATCGATATAAGCTGCTGAAGCCTACTTAACGCATATTTATCTGTTTCCTGCATATCTTTAAAAGGTAGAGCTTTCTTTAAATCAAAATCCCCTATATTCCCCAATAAAAATCTTATAGTATTTCTTATTTTCCTGTAAGTATCGCTTAAACCCCTTATAATCTCGTCGGATATTCTTATGTCCTCTTTGTAATCGCTTGAAGCTATCCAAAGCCGGACGACATCGGCTCCGTATTTATTTATCAGATTATCACTTGATACAATATTGCCTATCGACTTTGACATTTTCTTTCCTTGACCGTCGACAACAAAACCATGCGTCAAAACATTTTTATAAGGCGATTTCCCTTTTACTGCCACAGATGGAATCATAGAAGTTTGAAACCACCCGCGATGCTGATCGCTGCCTTCAATATACAAATCCGCGGGATATTCTAAATCTTTATAGTTTCCGCTTGACAAAACGGCTTCATAAGAAACACCAGAATCGAACCATACGTCCAGTATGTCTTCTTCTTTTTTAAAACTTGCAGAATTACATGAAAGACACTTTGCACCAGTACCTTTTAAAAGCTCTTTTTCGCTCACTTCAAACCATAAATCAGATCCTTTCTCGCCGAACAACGCCGATATTTTGTCTATAACTTTAGAATCGAGTAGCGGCTCGCCGCACTCTTTACAGTAAAAAACCGGAATAGGAACTCCCCACAAACGCTGACGGCTCAAACACCAGTCTGGACGTCCTTCAAGCATTGCCGTTATTCTGTTTTCACCATATTCTGGAATCCAGCGGACAGTCTTTACAGCTTCTAACAGTTTTTTTCTCAAATCATTATGTTCTACCGATAAAAACCATTGTGGCGTAGCTCTAAAAATTATCGGATTTCCGCACCTCCAGCAGTGCGGATATGAATGAGTTAATCTCAGCTTCGCAAGAATCTTTCCTTCTCTGTCGAGTTTTCCAATTATTAAAGGATTTGCCTTGTAAATGTGAATGTTTTCAAACTCAGGAACTTCTTTTGTGTACAATCCTTTATCATTGACGGGAGATATAATTTCAAGACCGTATTCCAAACCTGCCTGATAATCTTCCTGTCCGTGCCCCGGCGCTATATGCACTATACCTGTTCCGTCTTCAATACTCACAAATCCGGCGACAATACCCTGCGACTGTCTGTCTTCAACCAGTGGATTTCGGCATTTTAAACTTACAAAATCAATGCCTTTAGCTTCCCAAACAATCTCAAAACTTACGGCTTTTATCTTATCTTTAACATTTTCAGCTAACGCCTTTGCGACTATAAGTTTTTCCTCTCTTGAATCTTCAAATTTATAAACTGCGGCTGCATATTCGGATTCTTTGTTAAACGCCAATGCGACGTTTGCAGGAAGAGTCCATGGAGTTGTCGTCCATATTAATACAGAGAAATCTTTTAACAAAATCTCTTTAGTCTTAACCGGTTCGGGAAGCAATATTATCTGGAACTTTACAAAAATAGAGTCTGAACTGTAATCCGAATATTCTACTTCGGCGTCTGCCATAGCCGTTTCGCACGTCGGACACCAGTAAACAGGTTTTTTTTTCCTGTATATAAATCCCTTCTCCACCAAATCACCGAAAACTTTTACTATAAACATCTCGTATTTAGGATCTAAAGTAAGATATGGATGATCCCAGTCTGCTATAACACCAAGCCTTTTGAATTCGCTTTTTTGTATTTCAACAAATTTACTCGCAAAATCGGCAGCCTGCTTTCTGAAAACAACCCTGTCGACTTTACTTTTGTCGGTTTTCATTTCTTTTAAAACGAGCTGCTCGATAGGAAGACCATGGCAGTCCCATCCGGGAGTAAAAGGCACGTAATTTCCGGACATAGAACGATACTTTATAATGAAATCTTTTAAAACTTTATTGAGTCCGGTTCCTATATGTATATTCGCATTTGCATAAGGTGGACCATCATGAAAAATAAATTTTTCCTTATCTTTATTTTTTTCGCAGATCTTAACATAAAGACGCTCCCTATCCCATTCTTCAATGAAAACAGGTTCTTTATACGCAAGGTCTGCTTTCATCTGAAAATCCGTTTTAGGAAGATTCACCGTTTTTGAATATTCCTTTTTTTTATCCATTTTTACTTATCCTCAAGGAAATTTTCTGCCTTGTCATATAAAATTATATACGCTTTACGTAAACTTACGGTATCGTATCCAAAACTTCATTAAGTTCTTCTTCCAAACGTCCCAACACTTCAATAGTTTTTTCTCTGCCTCTTTCGCCTTTTCTCAGAAAAATCATCGATCTTTTTACGTCAAAAAAATCTGATAAAAAATCGCATAGCTCTTCATTTGCTCTGCCCTCAATCGCAGGTGCCGTGATTTTTACCCTTAAAATAGAACCCACTCTGCTTACGACCTCATTTCTTTTTGAGTTAGGTATCACTCTGACTTTAATAATCATTATAACTCCTCTTTTACAGGTAAAAATTTATTTACTGATTTCTCTGAATCTTTTCACAGTCTATTTCATAACTTCATATACAATATCCGAAAGATTTTTAGACTCGAAATAATCCAATGTCGTTTCAGTCATTCCGTGCGGATTTCTGCATAAGCTCACAAAAATAAAATATGTCCGCAGGACCAAAAGAGGGGTGGGAGGATATTTAAAACTTTTTCTTTAACTATATCGTTGCAGACAATGTTTTCAGCCTTAACAAGTCCTACTCTTAAAAAACCACTTATAACACCTGCGCTATATTTCCAGAACTGATAAAAAAAGTTTTTTATTTATTTCCATAGTTTCTTTTCCCAAATATTGCCGAACCTATTCTAATCATAGTGGCACCTTCTTCTACAGCAATTTTATAATCATCTGACATTCCCATAGATAAAATATTAAATTCAGAACTGCCGTAAGATTTTCTTATGTTTTCAAACAAATTATATACCTGCTTAAAATAAGGTCTAGAATCTTCAGGATTGTCGCTGTATGGAGCTATAACCATCAACCCTTTTATCAAAATGTTTGGAATTGAAAGACACTGTTTATAAAAATCCTCAACATAATTCGGATTGACGCCTGTTTTAGTAATTTCCTGCGAAACCTTTACTTCAATGAGACAATTCTGCAACTTATCTATATTGGCCGCATAGAGGCTTATGCTGCCAGCAAGCTTTACACTGTCTAAAGAGTGTATCAGATCAAAGTTTTCTACGGCTTTTTTCACCTTGTTTGACTGCAGATGTCCGATAAAATGTTTTGTAATGCCGACAAGAGACGAACCAAGCTGCTCAAATTTAGGCAACGCTTCTTTTATCTTACTTTCTCCAATATGTTTTATTTCGCATTTTAAAGCTTCTAAAATGCACTGATAAGGAAAAGTTTTTGTTACTGCTATCAGTTCAACGACAACAGAAGTATTTTTGGCTGAATTTACAGTGTTTTTAATGAATTCTATATTTCTGTGGATATTCTTCATTTTCTTTAATAGTTAGTATAATACTATTATAATTATAGCATACTTTTGCTGTTTTTAAAAACTTTAAGATGAGCAGACAGACTTTATGGGCATATTGTTGATTACGCAAGGTGATGCAGATTAGCCATAAGCGACGCATTCATTGTAAACTTGCGAGCGAGATCGTCACGAGCTGAAAATACGCTTTTGCCGGTGATGAACAAAGCTACGCTTGAACTGCGTGATAAATAATGTTTTCTTTTTCCCGACTCGGCATAAAAAGTCCGCGTATTTGCAGCGATAAGCATCAGCGACAAAACAACTGCTGCTATTTTATTATAAAGATTCTGCACCTTTCCATTTCCATTTTATCTGAATATTTCTTCGTTAAAACTGCCAAATAAGTGCCGTCATAAAGCAGTCTGCCGGTACTGTCTCTTCCGTCATATCTTTATAGTCTGCGAGGTATTTCGTGAAAAGAAAGCAGAATCCGATTCCCACACTTTATCACCATACTCGAAATAAATCATTATCCGCGACGTTCCGTCGCAGCGCATATGAAAAACAAAACAAGTTTTGTCGTCTTTTATTGGACTGAAAAGATTTGGAGCACTTGATTATAAAGCAATACATTTAGTCTCAAGAGAAGCACCGAACTTATTTTTTACTATCATATACCAATAATGTCATTTTTTATGTTCGAGCCCTGAAAGACAAATGCCGCCGAATTGACGCCGGGACAGTTTTCAAACTTATTCAAATCTAGTTTCGACGGTTTAAATCCGATATACAACTTGTAAGACAACTCATCATTTTTTCATCGCTGCTTACGCTCCATGAAAAGCAAACAGTATCAGGTAAAACATCATCAACGGGATCTTTCTTGACAAAATTATAAGGTCTTGTAGTAACCCCATTGCCCCGATATTTCGCAGCGTTCGTTCGCAGTTGAGTACTTACCCTTTTTCCCAAGACAAAGCGTATATATAGACATTATTCCCCGGGACACTTTCATTCATCACATAAGTCTGCGTTGAGCACAGACGGGAACATCAAAAAAAGTTAAGGAGTGACCGTTTGACCGTAACACTACCCGAAAAACCGCATATTCTTCATCATATATTGAAAAAGTATTCTGCTCGTGCAGTTCCATAAGTTTAAATCTGCCTGTCGGATCATAATCAAATTCCTGAAAATAATTGCATAAAATCTCATCGTGATCTTTGTCGCCAACCTTAAACAAAACTGTTCCGTCAAACTGAAAAATAGTAACGCTTACATAAACTTCTTGATAGCAAATAAAAAAGCTGCTCTAATCCAGACTGTGGTAAATTAGCGACGGCTCAGCACGTATTTTGCGTCGACAAACATCGCAGTGCAAAAAGCCGAAAACAGCGGAACATAAAATATCTTTCTCATAAATTTAAAATATATCACCAAAATGTCTGTCAAAAATCAAAAAAATTAACTTATTTATACAAATAAACTTATGAGGAATTCTTTACTTTTTCAGCCGGGAAATCCCGATTTTTTCTAAACGACTTTTACTTTTACAGGATATTTACGTGCATAGTATTTCTTTAACGTTTTTATTTCCCTATTCTTTTTAAAATAATTGTAAGTCCGATGAAGAATAACCCCGTGCTTTCTGTACTTATCTTCAAATAAAAGATATCTTATCATATTCGCCTGTATTTTTAACGACATAGGAAGAATTTCGTCTATTATTCCCCGTTAAAATCCGACAGAGGCACAAAATTCGTAGAGAACTCAATAGAAGACAAACCGTTGCAGTTCTGCCCGCAAAAACCTATATGCTGAATATAACAATTTTTCACAACCATAAGTCTTACGCTACAGTCAATTAAAAAGCTAGATAATTTAAAGTCCATAAATCCTAAGCTTTCTTTCTGTTTTGAAACAAATTTTTGAAGAAGATTTTTTGATATGCACATTCCGGCAAAACCGGCATCCTCTTTATATACAAATTCACCGTCAAAATATATGTCCCTGTGAAGCTACGAATTATACAATCCAAGAAAACCGTCAGTTCGCGCAAAGTTATTAAAAATATAATCAACAGCATCAGGTCTCAACAATAAATCAGAATCGCAGATAAACAAGCGTAATCTGATAAGCATTTCCGTCGGCTTTTAAGTTCTTTTCTCTATTTATAATGCGGGCATTAAATTTATTAAACAGCTGTTTTAAATAGTTATCATCAAATTCAGTGCTGCAATCATTAAAAACTCTTATTAAGCTTTTATCAATATTTGAATACTCATATAAAGATTTTGCAGTAGTCTCAAGATATTTTTCCCTGCTATAAACAGGTATTGCTATCATCAGTTTCATTTTAAAAATTCTTATAAAAGTTTTTGTAAAGCTTTTAAAATATCGACACTGGGTATATTTTTATGTCATTTTCCAAACTGTCATTTTTTGTATCGACAAAAAGCTGGACAGCATTCGAATTATTAGGTGCCCAGATAATATTGATTTTTTCATAAGTATTTGAATAATCCCAATATAAAGCTACTGTTTTTTTTCTAAAAGCCGACGAAATATGGACTATAGACGTATCAGGAGTAATTGCCGCATTCGCATACTTTATTAAAGCGGCACTTTCCAGAACGGATTCAAAGCAGGACACAAAAGTTATATCATTTTCCAAAAACTTTATTTTTCCCTCATTTACAAATACGCAGCAATCAATCTCATCCTCTATAATGTCGATCAGTTCTTTAAGTCTGCAATAACTGAAACTTCTATGTCTGCTTGCGGCAAAAGGATTTAAAACCACTCTGTGTTCAGCATTACATTTTTCTATTAATTTAAGAACTTTTCTCTCTTCCATAGATATTATATGAATTCTTGTAAAATCCTATAAGAAATTCCGGAGCAATAATGCGCAGCATCAGTAGATGTTTGAAACGCGGTCTGAACGGATAAAAATCGACGGCAAGACTTACATTCTGTTTCCGCAGTTTCCTGAAAACGGAAATATTCTCAAAAAAACTTTTTACGGTTTCATATATCCGACTGACATTATTGTTATATCTTATTATTTCTTTGTTATTCCTGCGCAAAGAATTATAATCTCAACATCGGGATATTTTTTTATTTCATATATTTAAAAATGTTGCAAAATTGTTCATTTTCCTCTTTCACTTCTGGAAATTTGACATCATCATAAGGCTTATCCTGTCCATTTGTCTGTCGGTTTATCGCTCATCAGTTCACACTCCTTTCAGAGAGCGTTTTCTTTCGTTTGCTTCTTTAATGGATGTTGACTGTTTATTTCTTTTGAGCTGATGTTTTATTCTTATGTCGTTTGCTTCTGTGTTTATTTTTAGACTACCCAGCCAGCCTCAGACAGTCACATTTGTATCATCGGTACTATTTTCAGCAGTGGCTTCATTTTCGGATTTATTCTCATCAACAAGCTGATAACGCAAGACAATAAATTTCATATAATCTTTTTTAGTAGTTACAAAATAACCCGTCACTGTTTATTTTCATCTGCATTATGTTCCAAACTGCCATGAATTTAAATATTCCTTTTGTTCTGCCGTAAGAACGTCTATTTTAATACTCATAGAATTTAACTTAAGACTTGCTATTTCATTGTCAAACTTTTCAGGGACAATATGAACATTGTTTCCAAGATTTTTATAGTTTTTAACTAAGTACCGCACAGAGAACGCCTGATTTGCAAAAGACATATCCATGACGCTTGCGGGATGTCCTTCGGCAGCTACAAGGTTTATTAATCTCCCTTCACCAAGCACGCACAAAGCTTTATTGTTTCTTAACGTGTATTCATCAACGAAATCTCTTACGTTTTTTACAGATTTAGATATTTTTTTTAACGCTTTTAAATCTATTTCGTCGTTAAAATGTCCACCATTACAGACAATTGCACCGTCTTTCATTAAAGGAAAATGACTGCCACCAATTACGTTTAAATTGCCCGTAAGAGTAACAAAAATATCACCTTTTTCAGCGGCTTCTCTCATAGGCATAACTTCAAACCCGTCCATAGCCGCTTCAATCGCCTTAAGGTGGTCAACTTCGGTTACTATGACGTGCGCTCCGAGACCTTTTGCTCTCATGGCAAAACCTCTACCGCACCATCCATACCCTGCGCTGACAACAACTTTTCCGGCAAGCAAAATATTCGTAGCTCTTATTATACCGTCAATAGTTGACTGTCCTGTACCGTATCTGTTGTCAAAAAAATGTTTTGTCAATGCATCATTAACGGCAATGACAGGATACGCAAGAGCTTTATCTTTTGCCATAGCCTTGAGCCTAACAACACCCGTTGTAGTTTCTTCCGTCCCGCCTATAATATCTTTCAATAAATCTCTTCTCTTTAAAAGAACTGTCGTAACCAAATCGGCGCCGTCATCCATAGTTATCTGAGGCTTTATATCCAAAACCGCATTTATATGTTTATAATAAGTTTCGTTATTTTCACCTTTAACTGCAAAAACAGGAATATTGTAATGCTTTACCAAAGAAGCAGCGACATCGTCCTGAGTTGTCAAAGGATTTGATGCGCATAAATATACTTCCGCTCCGCCGGCTTTCAACGCAACAGCCAAATTTGCCGTCTCTGCAGTAACATGTAGACAAGATGAAATTTTCTTCCCCTTTAAAGGTTTTTCTCTTAAGAATTTTTCCTTTATCTGCTTTAATACGGGCATTTTCTTCTCAGCCCACAAAATCCTTTTGCTGCCTTTTTCTGCAAGCTTAATGTCTTTTACGTCGTATTTTATTTGGGGAAAATTCAATAAAGTCGATTTAGCTCGCAACATATCCTCCACATTCCCGCTTCAGCTCGCTGACTTTATTGAGTTTTTCCCAAGTGAAATCTTTTTCCTCTCTACCGAAATGTCCATAAGCGGCAGTTTGAGCAAAAATAGGTCTACGAAGCTGTAAATAATCCGTAATACCTTTCGGAGTGAGTGGAAATATCTTTCTCACAGCAGATTCTATCGCCGGTCCTGAAATCCTTCCCGAATGATGAGTGTCAACCATTATTGAAACAGGATCCGCTACGCCGATCGCATAAGCAAGCTGCACTGTACACTTATCGGCAAAACCCGCCGCGACCACATTTTTTGCAATATGCCTTGCCATATAACATGCGCTTCTGTCAACTTTCGTAGAATCTTTACCTGAAAACGCTCCGCCACCGTGCGCCGCCATTCCACCGTAAGTATCAACTATTATTTTTCTTCCGGTAAGACCGGTATCCACCGAAGGTCCCCCAAGCAAAAATCTTCCCGCGGGATTTATATATATTTTCGTATTTTTATCAATCGATTTTCCAAGAACGTATTTAATAACCTTATTGACAATTTCTTCTTTAGATTTTTTCGTCATGTAGTTGCCCGTTCTATCCAAAACCTCTTTAGTATGCTGAATCGATAAAACAACGGTATCTATTCTTTTCGGTTTTCCATCCGCATATTCAACAGTCACCTGCGTCTTACCGTCTGATCCTAAATACTGTAAAATATCTTTTCTTCTCACTTCAGTAAGTCTCTTCGCAAGTCTATGCGCCAAAATTATCGGCAGAGGCATAAACTCTGGAGTTTCTCTACACGCGAAACCTATCATCAATCCTTGATCGCCGGCTCCGCCGCTATCAACACCTGCGGCAATATCCGGAGACTGCGTATTTATAGTGTCAATAATTTTGCATGTATTACAGTCAAACCCAAAAGAAAGTCTATCATAGCCTATTTTCTTTAAAGCTTCCTTTATAATGTCCTTGGTATTAATTCTTGCACTTGTCTTAATCTCTCCGCCTACAATAAGCAATTCTTTAGAAATAAAAGTCTCGCATGCAACTCTCGCTTTTAAATCCTGTTTTAAAATAGCATCCAAGATACTGTCTGAAATTATATCACACACCTTATCGGGATGACCTTCGGTAACAGATTCAGACGTAAAAAAATAACCCTGTTGATTTGACATAAAAACCTCTTATAACAGAAAATTAAAGCGACGCAATTGCAGTATCAGCGTAAACATGCTTAGGAATATTCCTCCTCCATCACTATAGAATCAAACAATGTTATATTGCCCGGTATTATTGTGCCAAAGCCTACTATAGTGTTTATTATTTTCACATTGCTACCGATTTTTGAATTATCCCAAACTATTGATTTTTCCACAGATACATTACTGCTTATTTTCACATTATCTGATATCACGGCGTACGGCTTAATTATCACATTTTTTTCTATTACAACATTACTTCCTATAAAGCACGGTCCGTATATTTTAACGCTCTTGTCAATTTCCGTGTTAGAACTTATGTACTTGTCTCTTTTTTTCTTAATTCCCGTATTAACTTCAATCCTGCCGTCTAACACATCGAAAACACCTTTTTTATATTCAAAAGTACTTCCTATATCAGTCCAGTATTCGTCCATTACGTAACCATAAACTTGTTTCCTATTCCTCATTAAAAGTGGAAACAAATCCACACTAAAATCAAAAAATTTATTCGCGGGAATAAATTTAAACATTTCAGGTTCAAAAATATAAATCCCCGTATTTATTCTATTGTCAAAAATATCGCTCCAAAGCTTTTTCAACAAACGATTTTATTTTGCCGTCTTTACCACCGTATGCAACACTCAAATCTATTTTTTTCAAGACTACCGTAGCTGAAGATTTTTTTATGAAAATCAACAGCTTTTCCAAGATTAATATCACTCAATCCATCTTCCGACATAACCACAAACGTATCGTCAAAAAAAACTTTCTTTATTCTTTATTGCGCCGACTGTTCCCAAAAGTTTTTTCTCGATAGAGAAATCCAATTTAACGCGCTAGTATCATTGTTTTTTTTAAAACTCATTATAGTGTCAGGATGATGGATATAGATTTACACAAACGCTGTCAAACCCGTTCTTCTTAAGGTTTAAAAACGTATGGTATAAAGCAGGTTTTCTCAAAATGGGAATCATCGGTTTTGGAATATCAATCGTCAGCAGTCTAAGTCTTTTCCCTGCACCTGCCGCCCAGAACAAAAGCTTTCATTTAACATTCAAAGTCTCAGCGACATGCATGCAGCCGCCGTCAGTATCAATATGAAGCGCCGAGTATTTAATAACTGAGCAAAGCTCGTCAAAAGAAGTTTTTCCGTTTAAATACAAATCCGTCTCTTCCAGATAATCACTGTTTATACCGACTTGAACTATCTTAAATTTTTTTAATTCTCTCCTTATATTTTCCAACAATCTTTTCCAGTTTTTCGTTTCCCATATTTTTGTATATCGCCCGCTCATGCCGGTGATATAACCCTTATTTCCCCAGCCGTGCTGGAAAGTTATGTACTTATCTTCTTTATCCAACCCGAATTTTGAAATATTCCGCTCTTTATAATTTAGCACCAAATTATTTTTTTGATGCTTTAATCCCGGCGCTCAGTTTAATAATATCATTTATCTTTAAACCGTTTTTAACAGCTTTTTTCTGAAAAAGATATTGGTTTTTAAAACTAAAACAGTACGAATATTCTTTTTTTATTTCTTCAAAACCATCTGCAAATTTTCTTACAGCGGATTTTTTTATTTTTTGACGTTATCTTCACACTCAGCAAAGTCAGATCCGTATCTGCTTCTTTTAATGCTGCTTCATCTGCTTTAGGGCAAAACAAAATCATTAGTTTCTCCCATTATTTTTTGACAGATTTAAAAGATTTTTCTTTTATAGATTCTACTTTTTCAACATATTCTTTTTTCTCATCTTCTCCTAAAATTTTTTCTCTTATTTTAGCTTCTATCTCTCCGGCAACTGCAGAATTTTCAGATAAATAAGTTTTCACGTTATCTCTTCCCTGTCCGAGTCTTTCGCCATTATAACTGAAAAATGCTCCCGCCTTTTCAATTATTCCGTCATTTACACCCATATCTATCAGATATCCGAGCTTATCAATGCCCTGCCCGAAAATTATTTCAAATTCAGCCTGCTTAAAAGGAGCGGCAACTTTATTTTTCACAACTTTAACCCTTACTCTGTTGCCTAAAATTTCGTCGCCTTTTTTAATTGATTCAATTCTTCTTATATCGAGCCTTACCGAAGAGTAAAATTTGAGAGCAAGCCCTCCGGGAGTTGTTTCGGGACTTCCCCACATCACTCCTATTTTTTGTCTCAGCTGATTTATAAATACTATTGAAGTTTTTGATTTGGAAATATTTGAGGTAAGTTTTCTAAGAGCCTGACTCATAAGTCTTGCCTGAAGACCTACGAAAGAATCTCCCATTTCACCCTCAATTTCGGCTTTAGGAACAAGAGCCGCTACGGAATCGACAACTATAATATCAACCGCTCCGGAACGTATAAGTTTATCCGCAATTTCAAGACCTTGTTCGCCTGAATCCGGCTGCGATATTAGAAGATTGTTTATATCTACGCCCAGTTTTTGCGCATACTCAGGATCCATTGCATGTTCTGCATCGATATATGCCGCAATACCGCCGAGTTTTTGCGCTTCGGCAACCATACATAAAGCCAGAGTTGTTTTCCCCGACGATTCCGGGCCGTAAATTTCAATTATTCTCCCGCGCGGTATTCCTCCTATACCAATAGCTATATCAAGAGGAAGAGCGCCTGTCGGTATTGAATCAACCCTTTCCTTAGAATGTTTCTCACCAAGCCTCATAATTGCTTCTTTCCCAAAATCTTTTTCAATCTGCGAAAGAGCTAAATCCAACGCTTTAAGCTTCTCATCTTTTGCCATAACTCCCTCCGAGTTCTATCCCTTCCCTTGCTTATACTCCTTCTAATCCTCCCATTATTTTAACGACAGGGTAGGAAAAGGGGAACTTAACCCTTTTCCACCAAGTCCCAACCGGAGCAGATGAAATTTTAACTGAAGCGTTTCTGTCTGCAACAAAATTATGAAGCCTGTTTATCGTTCCGTTATTGTCAAAACCGCCGTTTGTTGATTTTAATTTTCTTTTAAATATTTCTTTAAACCAATTTTTCATTTTATCTCTTTCATTAAGAAAAGCAAAACTAACGCAAAACCACTGCCCAAGCCAACGATGTTTCCCATTTACCTCTTATTGCTCTCCAAAAAGCCAAGCCCAACATTATTAACATTGACACAAAACTTATTATCACCATCACAATTATAAATATTTCGGACCAGTCCATTTTTACTTCTTTCTCCTCTTTTGTTTTTCTGTCTTTATTTCGTTTTCTTAAAATCAGTAATCTTTCTAGTAAATCTAATTAATATATCTTTTCGTCTGCTACTAGATTAAGCCGTTTATAAATCTCAAAAAGTCATCCATATCAATAACAAATATCCATATTCCTTTTTCTCTCTTTCCATTTGTCTGATTTAACATTACTGAGCGCATTTCCTATGCTTCCTCTCTGCGATATCCGTCCCTACAACTGCTTCATGCGTTATACGTCCTTTTAAAAACCATAATTTTTAGGTTTGAAATATCCGATATTTCCTCAGGTTTTCAAGACTTTGCAACAAAGCGGCTTCACCTTTTTAAAACGGCAAAAGCATACTCATCAGCATCTTGTTTCTAAATTCAAAAGACAACAGTCTTTAAGAATTGATGGATTTTTACCATAGCCAACGTATCTCGGGCGCAATATTTCAGCAAGTTTTTTTTTGTTTCTTCAATTTTTTTATCATCATAGAGTCCCATCGCCATAAAAGCAAAAGAGGCAGCGGCATTTCCGCCGTCTCCTATTTCCAAATCTGCATAATTCATTTCAGGAACTAGTACCGGAAGAACTTTCTTAATAGACGAACGACCGTGAAAATTTATGTCATAATAATTTTTTTTTAAGATCAGTTCCAAATCGACAATCCTTTCGGTTATTTTATTAAGTTTTTCACCTAAATCAGAAAAAAGTCTCGCAAGATTAGATATGCAAATACGTTCAAAATTCGCATAGGTTATAACATTGCCTTCTTCGCCCAAACATTTAATAAGTCTTTCTGCAACTTCACGACGACAGTCTTTTGTCTGATCCGCAATATACTCATAATGATCCAATATATTTCCTGCATCATCGGTTCTATCTATTGAGAACTGCGTCAAAAACTGCATATGCGGAGCAATGTCCCGATATAACGGCATTATAGTCATCACCGACTCAAAGTCGAGATAATAAAAAGGCTGCTTTATATTATTCATCTCTGTTTTTAAATTTTCCGATACATAATTTGTATTTGTTAAAACGCAGTTTTTAACTATCTGCTGCATTCGCGAAAGTTCAAAATCAGCTGGAATTTTATCAATCATATCCACACCCGCAGTTATTAATTTCTCTATCGCAAGAACTGAAAGTCTCGGCAGGTCAAATATATGGTTTTTTATATCTTTACTTATGCAGCCGTCAAACACCAGACAGTTCTTACAATTTCTTTTCAAATAAGGTTCCGGCATATTTTCAGATTCAATATTTTCAAGAACCTCATCTGAAAGAATTAAAAATTTCTGAACTTTCGACTTAACTTTTTCAGTACAATCCAATCTTTTAAAAAGCTGTGATATATCCATTCCGAGACGATAGTCATTTGATAAACAAAGAATAGTAGCTTTACTTACATCGAGTCCTGATTTAGCCAAAACCATTGCTTTAAAAGATATGTCGCGAGCGTATTTAACTTTATATTTGTTGCCTGACTTAACCTCAAATAAATGCCATGAATTGTCATCAAGTTTTTGCAGTATATCAACTTTTGTAAAATAACCGCCTGCAACAAAAGAAGCTCCACAAATTGTTTTAACGCCGGGATCCAAAAGCAACTCTTTAGTATATAATACCGCATCGTAGATTCCAAGTCTTCCGACTTCTACCGCGTTCGAAAAAAGTTGCCATGAAATATTACGTATCTTTCTCCCCTCAAGCCTCAGAAGTTCATTTCTAGAACAGGTAAGTTTTGGAAGCATATTTCTTCTTGTCATCCAACCCAAAGTAGGACAGCTCAAATAGTTGATAAAAGCAGTTTTATTTATATATCTCATGACTTAAATTGACAACTTGCACATTTTCAAATACTATCTGTTCTGCACATAAAATATAAATGCAAAACAGTTTTTTCACTCACTTCACAGCTTATTTTTTTCATTCCCCTGAAAGTTAAACCACTGAGCAACATATCTTAGAACTTTTATGCCAGTTCTTAACTTTGACTTTTATCAAACTATTCGCCCAATTTCAGATAATATTTGCCCTCTCCAAAAACTTTTGTGATCAGAAATCCCCCAGCGACAACTGGCCTTCCTCTTTTATCTTCCAGTCCTCTTTGCCAACGCGCTGACCTATATCTTCAAGCACGTTCAATATAGTTTGATTTTCAGTCGTTACACCGTTTTTCAAAAGCGGCAATATATGTAACACTGTTTCGTCAAAAGTCGGATTTCTTTTTTCTCTTTCCATTCTGCGCAGATAGCTAATTAGGTAATATCTAATACGCAATTTAACGTCAATATGCGTCTGAAATTTTGCATTCTCTTTTATTGTAAAAATTTTTGTTTGTTCGTCGTAGTCAAAACTTTCACGAAGCAAAGTCGTAAGATCTGAATATTCCTTCTTTAACAAATCAAGAAAACCAAGCTCCAGTCCCTTAATAATTAACTCGTCGTTTATCTGTTCTAAAGTTGCGCCATTGTTTTTTGCAATTATCCCCTCTATCGTCTGCGTAACTATATCAGCTATATCCATACCTAAATTCGCTTTCATTATCCCAAAAAGATAAATCTGCCGCCGTACCTTTTAAAATCTGTACGTTTGAAATTGTTTTATCATTTATAAAATATTCCATTTCTTTTTTTGCCTCGCTTACCTTTTTATAGCGAAGTTCAAAAGTTTTAATGAAATTCACATCTTTAGGAACTGGAGCTATCCTATATCGATAATACTGAAATGCAGCAACATTGCCGCCATTTTCTGTTTTTACATAGCTTGAAGCATGATAAGTTAAATTAACTCTTGTGACCAGTCCTGAAAACATCAATAATAATGAACTTTTAATATTTTCATTTTTCTGCTTTTTTATTATTGATTTTAATAACGCAAGCCGCACCATTTGTATGTCGCTGAATAGCTTGTCAACAGTATCGACGTCTGAACCCTTGGGTAGCGCAAGTTTTTTTGGTCCCGGATATTTCTTCAACGCTTTTTCAATTTCTTCTTTTGTTTTTGGTTCTTTTTTAACATACTCGTCCTTCACTTCTTCAAATGCCTGCGCTAAATCAGATTGTCTAACAATCGTAGTCATAAGCAATGACTTCACTAAAAAAATCGCCATAGGATTCAAATCTATATTTATAGCTTTTCTCCCGTTCATCAAGGCTTCAACGGCAGTAACTCCGCTTCCGCCAAAAGGATCAAGCACTAAATCGCCGGGCTTGCTATAGTTTTTAATATATTCGGCTACTATATTCCAGCTCTGTTTTGTAAAGTATCCGTGAACGCCGAAATGTCTTTTTGCGGCTCGTTTTTTTACTGGTATTTCTTCAAGCAGAAGTCTGTTGACATAATCAAACTGATTTTCATATAATCCAGTCGTTTCTCTCGGTTCATAATAAAACCTTTTGCCTGTTTGAAAACTTGCAGGAGACAGCAAAGTTATCAGTTTTTCCCAATTTTCATCTATATTTTCAAGTTTAAAATATAAAACAGGCTTGCCGTCTGTTGAGAAAGAAGTCCTAAAAACTGAAAACTCTAAGCCGTTGCAAAGCGCAAAATATGTGCTGCTTATTTCACGGTGCGCAGCATAACTGTAAACTTGCTCTACATTATCGCTATTTATAACTTTTTGATCCGGCGCTTTTGCATCTAAAACCCATGCGCAATTATTCCCTACTTTTAAAACATAATCAGGTATAAGGTTTACAGCTCTCTTTTTACTCCCAACTTTTAAAAAAGGATGCTGCAAAGTTCTACTGCGGACAATGTTTTCCTGCGCATATCCAAGTTTTTTCAGTATAGGCGAAA
The DNA here is from genome assembly GCF_002355835.1 of Candidatus Endomicrobiellum trichonymphae. NCBI lineage: Bacteria > Pseudomonadati > Elusimicrobiota > Endomicrobiia > Endomicrobiales > Endomicrobiaceae > Candidatus Endomicrobiellum > Candidatus Endomicrobiellum trichonymphae. Next base: position 909,436 of record NZ_AP017459.1, read on the forward strand.
TTATAACTTCTCTAACACTATCTTCCTTAAAATCACGATCAGAAGCTATTTTGTTGAAATTGAGATCAGAAAATACAGTTTCTTTCATTTTAAACTTTAAGTCTCTTTTTATCTGTTTCGTCACATATACGCACTAAAAACAGTCGCAAAACATTTCTGTACTTTAAATCAAAATATTTGGAAACAACAAATAAAAAAAGATATTCCAGCTATTTGTATGCTAACTCCCAACCATCTTTTCTTTTATTCTCTTAAGATTTTCCACAACGGAATAAGGCACTCTCATTTTGCCAATAATATGATGTTCTTTTTTGTGCGGACCGTGGCAATCTGACCCACCCGTTGCAATAAGATTAAACTTTTCGGCAAGACTCAAAAATTTTTTCACAGTATTTCCCGAATGTTTTATATGCCAAGCTTCAATACCCATAAGTCCGTCTTTTATAAACGATTTAAACATATTTTCATCATTATAGTGAATATAATAAGGATGTGCCATAACAGGAATTCCGCCGGCATTTAAAATAAGTTTTATTGCATTATGCGCCGATATAGAACATTTAGTAGGCACATAAGCCAGTTTTCCCTTAGACAAATATCTTTGAAATGCTTCATTAACGCTTCCAACAAGCTTTTCTTCAACCAGCGCTTTGGCAAAATGCAGTCTTCCTATAACCTTATCTTCAATCTTTTTAAAAAAACTGTCATCTTTCAATTCAGCGCCGCTCTTTTTAAGCTTTTCAAAGATTTCAACAGCTCTTTCATACCTTGCTTTCCTAAAAACAGTCAAAGTTTTTTTTAATTTTTCTGATTTATAATCTATATAATATCCTAAAATATGCATCTCGCTCTTCTGCGAATCCAATATAACTTCAGATGACAATTCAATTCCGGGAACAATTTCAAGACCAGTTTTTGATGCAATTTCCAGAGCTTCATCAATACCGTCCACACAGTCATGATCTGTTATGCTTATTGCGGCAAGCTTCATTTTAGAGGCATACTCAACCACTTCTTTAGGAGCAAATACACCGTCAGAATAATTAGTATGAATATGCATATCAACATATAAATTAGCGGCACCAACATTATCCATTAAAGAGTCTCCGATACTAAAGCAGAAAGATTGTTTTTTTCGTTCTTTTATGAAAACCTATACTCTATTTCCTCGGCTGCAATAACTTTTAACTCGCTGCGCACCATTCTTTCAAGATAAGACGGCTCATTTTCAAGATAACATATTCTGTCTTTCAGCAAATCGTTCTCATCGCGCGCATTTTCTATGTCTTTTTTTAATTTGTTTTGCTCAAAAAAACGCCTCAAAAGAGTTCTATTGCCTTCGTTGAAAGCTAAAACTAAAAAAACTGCTAAGAAAATGATATAACGAATTTTAAATCGTTTTTTTAATTTTTTCTTGTCCATTGCAATCTTTAAGCGAAAATCCGTTTCACTTTGCCATCATAAAAGAACAAAATTACTTAAAACATTCAATCTCTTTTCAGGATCCATGAAAAGCGGAGCTTACTTAAAATAACATAGCCTTTCACCGCATATCGACAAAGTATCAAAATTTCAAATGTTTGTGAGGAATATCCTTTACTGTACAATCCCTGCTTTTATACGGTCAGACTCCGCTATCTTAATCCTAAATTTTAATAAGATACTTGATCGACTGTCCATCCTTCCCTGTCAGGAAATAGGAGAGAATAAACAAACAGTCACTTTATGCTTGAAAATGCAGACTTGCCTAAATAGGCTGATTTAGATCCCAGCTCTTCTTCAATTCTTAAAAGCTGATTATATTTACACATTCTGTCAGTTCTTGATGCAGATCCCGTTTTAATCTGTCCAGTATTGAGAGCAACGGCTAAATCCGCAATAATACTATCTTCAGTTTCACCCGAACGGTGCGACATAACCGCCGTATAGCCCGCTTTATATGCCATCTGAACGGCAGCAACCGTTTCGGAAAGAGAACCTATCTGATTAACTTTTATAAGAATTGAATTTGCAATGCCTTTATCAATGCCGTCTTTAAATATTTTTGTGTTTGTAACAAAAAGATCATCGCCGACAAGCTGAAGTCTTGATTTCAGTTTTTCTGTCAAAATCTTCCAGCCGTCCCAATCAGATTCGCTCAGTCCGTCTTCTATGGATATTATGGGATATTCTTTCAAAAGATCTCCATAAAAAGCAATCATATCTTTTGACGTTTTTACTTTCTCTTTTACTTCGCCTTCAAGAGTATATTTATTGTTTTCATAGAGTTCACTCGCCGCAACATCCAAAGCAAAAACAATGTCTCTGCCGACTTCATAGCCAGCCACTTTAACGGCTTCGCATATTACTTCCAGAGCCTGCGCATTAGATTTTAAATTTGGAGCAAAACCTCCTTCATCGCCAACTCCGGTCGCATAACCTTTTTCATTTAAAACTTTTTTCAAACCGTGAAAAACTTCACAACCCATCCTTAAAGCTTCGCGGAAAGTAGGAGCACTCACGGGAGCAATCATAAATTCCTGCAAGTCGACGTTATTGTCGGCATGTTCTCCGCCGTTAATAATATTCATAAGCGGCACGGGTAAAACATATTTGTCGCTTTTAACATTGTAAATCTCCCTCACATACTCATATACGGGAAGTTTATTTGAATTTGAACCGGCTTTAGCACAAGCAAGCGATACTCCTAAAACTGCATTCGCGCCAAGACTGCTTTTAAAATCCGTGCCGTCAAGTTTTATCATTATATCGTCAATATCCTGCTGCTTTGTTATTTCAAGACCCGTGAGTTTAGGGGCAATTATATCGTTGACATTTGAAACTGCTTTTAACACGCCTTTACCGCCGAACCTTTTTTTGTCGCCATCTCTGAGTTCCAAAGCTTCCCTTGAACCCGTTGAGGCACCGGACGGAACAGCTGCTCTTCCCAACGTACCATCACCAAGTCTAACGTCGACTTCAACCGTAGGATTTCCGCGTGAATCAATAATTTCTCTCCCTGCAATTTTTACGATCTTTGCCATACTTAATACCCATCCTCCTTATTAAGCTCTAAGCTTTTCAAAAAACTCAACAGAAAGTTTCTTTGCCAGCAGGCTGTTATTAGAAATAACCTCAACTTTTACGCCGCCGGTTTTCGTTTCCGTTATGAAAATACCTGCTTCTGTTGAATTCAAACAACAATCAAAACTGTTTGAAAAATTTAAAGCTATTATATATCCGTTTTTAAAACTTTTATGCACAACTTCCGCCTCAAGATCTTTTATTATGTTGAGGCTCTTATCAAAACAATCCTGCTGCTTTAACATCACAAAAACTTCATAAAATCTCCCGGTTTTTTCATTTTTAAACTTTTCAATGGAAAAACCCAATGCGCGTTTTGGATAATCTAAAACCGTGTAGGACATCAGAAGCAAACAGAACATTATTAAGATAAAAATAAACCGCATTTTCATAAGTCTAAAGATTATAACAAATCATATTTAATAAGTAAATTTGCCGCCGCATAACATAAATTGATAAATACGGAAGCAGAAAGTATTTTACGTATCCTATGAGAAGGGAGCATCAACAAATATCCGCTTACAAAACGTCATAGCATATTAAAATTCAGAACATAATCGACGATGGCTTCAGAAAATAAAAAATTCTGAGATCATTTTCATATTTTTTTCTTTTATTGCGCAGTCAAATTGATAAACCATCATAATCACGGCGTTACTTTATTATAATTTTACAATGTTATAAAATTAAAAATGTAAAAAATCATTCTATTAATTTTATTATTTATGAAAAACAGTCTGATACCGATTAGCTTTTTAAAAACACCAACTGACAATTCCAGCACGGCGGCAGGATTAAAAGATTTTTGGAAAAAAGTTTTTCCGCTTATTTCATACAGAGAAAAACATTTTAGCAACGTATGGAAAAATGCAGCAGAAGAAGAAATTTTCGCGGAACTTGTATTTTGTCTTTTTACTCCGCAAAGCAAGGCAGTGTTATGCTGGTCTGCAGTAAATGATCTTGCCGATAAAAATATGATATTTAATTCAAAAGGCGAATGCATAGCGAAAGTAATCAACAAAGTTCGATTCAGAAACAACAAAGCAAAATATCTAATTGAAGCAAGAAAATTATTTACGATTGACAATAAAATAAAGATAAAAGAAAAACTTAAGTCCTTTAAAAATATATACGAATTGAGGAAATGGCTTATAGACAGTACTAAAGGCATAGGCTATAAAGAAGCGGGACATTTCTTAAGAAACATAGGCATAGGAAAAGATCTCGCCATATTAGACAGACATATATTAAAAAATCTTAAAGTTTACGGCGCAATAAAAGAATTGCCTAAAAAGCTTAATGTAAAAACATATCTGGAAACAGAAAAACAAATGCAGGATTTTGCAAAAAATATAGGAATTCCGATGTCTCATTTGGATATGTTGTTTTGGTGTAAAAATACAGGAGGAATTTTTAAATAGAACTGCGATATAGCGAAAAAAGTATTGACATCAGGATAACATCAATGATGTTTGTGAAGTTGTATCCAGAAAGTAAAAGAGGAAATATTTCGCGGCAATGCGGTTGCTGGAATTGACAGCCCTATCCATACGTCGATCAATACAACGCAAATCCTGAGAAGTATGTACGTGAAACAGAGTTTGAAGAACGACGGGAAGCAAGACGCAGAAATGAGTGAAAGAGTATGCAAACTATCTTGATTACAAGACTAGATGATGGCTCATACCTAGCAAGCGCCGAAAGCAGTCCGAATTCAAAAGCAATCCCTTCCTTTGATTTTCAAGAAGATATGTCAAGAATTCCTGACGAACCTACATTCGAATTAAAACGAAACAAGAATCAGTCAAAGTCTCTAAGTCCGGCAAATGAGAAAGAGGACGCAAAAGAATAAACACTAAACAACCGTCAAAAAAAACATTAAAGGAAGAATGTCAAATGATAATATTAAGAGAAGACGAGGAAATGTCAAGGTGGGAAATGGTTGTTGATATATATAGTTGGGACAGGAGTAATTTCGGGGATTGGTTATCTTGTAATTGAATCCCTAAATAAATATTTGAGGAGTTAACACAATATGCAAAAATTTAAAGACGTGCTGACGATATAACGCTGCTTTTAGTCGACGGATATTTTATCTTTAACTTAGCCGACTATCTTGTAGATTTAATTAAATCCCGATAGGAGAACACATGAACATTGATTTGCTTAACCAGATAAATATTTTGCTTTTAGCCTGAGGTTTATTTGGTGCTTAGGGCTGAGGCTAATTTTCTCCGTTCAATAGAGCCAACGCTGACGACCACGTATACACTCTTTCTTCTTTTTCTCGTTCAAGGACTTGCCTCCTATCTACGTAGAGGAAAAAACTCTAATATTTTACTCTTTATCCGTTACTTATCTTCTTTAAACGGCGTTTACAGTATCCTTATCCTAAATTCATTTTACCGCACCTCATGCCCCCTTATCTGCTATTTATCGCACAATTGGTCTTTCATGCTCACAGTTATAACAAATCTCTTTAATAAAATCCGTTATTTTATAACACCCAATTTCAGTCAGTTTTCTTATTTCATCATCTCTTCTGCTGTTAGTTTTAGTCTTTAATCTCCTCCTTCCTTGTTCATAAAATCGTGAACTTCCTGAAGAGAACCAGATGCTTGTGAAAAAATATCTTTTTGCTCTTTGCACCAACTCTTATCAAAGCCATTATCTGATTTAGAGTCAAAAGTCAAACTTTAAAAGCTTATCATATATTTTTGCCATTCTGGCATACACAACAAAAGCTATGGACAAATTTTCTTTAGAAAAAAGTTCTTTCATAATATATCTTATCCGCAATCATTTTAAATTCTTTTCCAAAATTTCCCGTTTTACTCTCCTATTCTGGCTTTATCAAGCACTTTGTCAAACTCATAGCTTGAAAAGTTGCCGTTCATTATCTGATTACATACTGAATTTTGTGTCCATTCCACTGGCTATACACTCTTTAATATATTCTGCACTTACTTCTGCTACTGCCGATATACTCTTTTAAAACCTTTATCTCTCCATTGTGTCGGCGCTGTCACCAACATCATTCCTATGCTATTCATTTGAACACTCCAGTACACTACAAACAATATAGACGACACACCTTGATTAGAATACGCAACATGCACGCCCAATAGTACATAAACTTTTAGTAAAAATTTGAAAAGGAATAGAAGGAATGTATAAGTGCGAATATTTCAGAATTAGGTGTCGCGGAGCATTCCGGACTGTCCTCTATCGAGAAAAATGCAAGTAGGGACAGCAGTTAAAACAGGTTTTTCCAAATTTATCAAAACCTTAGGACATCTGAAAAATCAGCAGGCGACGGATTATACAACCAAAGATAGTCACAAGTAAGCAGTTTAGTTAACCTCTTTAAATGCGAACATATCAAGATGGGCAGAACAATTTTGATATTTATTACTGCAGCGAGCAGTCCAAGAGTACATAAACTATAAAAAATCTCTTTCAGTCAATTATTATAATCCTGGTATTTTCATTCCGCCGGTAAGTTTTTTGACTTCTTCAGTCATAACATTCTGCGCTTTTTTACACGCTTCTGCAAAAGCCGACAATATAAGTTTTTCTACCTTTTCTTTCTTTTCTTTAAGCAGGTATTCCGGAATATTCAAGCTTAAAAATTCGTTTTTAGCGTTTACCTTTATTTTTATACCTTTGTATTCCAAATCCATAACCAGATCTCTTAATCTGTTATCTATATCTTTCATTTTACTTCTCATATTTATCGCTTCTTTCGCCATTTTAAACAATTCCATTCTAAATTCCTCCTTTCAATTTTTTATATCTTTCACACTATTAAACAAATTAAAATTCACAAATACGCCGCCAAACACTGCACACAATATCCGGACTAAAACAATCGTTTGTATAAAAAAATTCCGCACAAATAAATATCGGCAGATATCAAAAATATATATATTGACGCTTTTTTATTTTGATAGATCACTATCCGCCTTCACAACTTTCAAAATCACCATATAAACCATTATATTTAAAACAAGAAGAATAAAAAACCGCAATAACTCCAGTATATAAATTTACAAATTTTGCGCTAATGCAGCCTGAATAAATGTTTTATATTTTCTAACACTCACACTATTTCTGACGAAAGCACAACCACAATCCATCGAAGCTGTAGGGGAAAATTATGCCAAAGGTAAAAAAACTGCGTTTTAACCGTTTTCTTTTTGCGTAAGTCAAAAGCCGAGACTCTTCATCAGATTTTTGCCTTAGTCTCTTTACCTGCCGTTGCGAGACTGTCTAAGTATACACTATTCGCTTTGGGTATTTTGAGTACAAAAAATATTTCATTTTTTATTCCCTTTTTAAATTATCAAAAACCATATTTTGCATACGGGTAATACTTATTATACCCTCTGTGCCTGCTTTAATAGTATAGTTCTCGGTCGACCCCACCCCTTGCGATATAGCAGCTCTTGGCGGACTTAGAGCTAGAGAGACTAACAGTCTAATTAAGCTTGACAAGCTAGAGCAGGTCTTGTACTAGCTTGTTAAGATTTCCGCAACCTGTCAAAACTAAAACAAACATTAAATATATATTAACTTTTTCATTTTTTTTTTGGGGGGGGGGGGGGGGTAGACTTCAACGCACTTAACAAATCACCTTTGAGTATTATTCTTGACACTGATAAAAAAATAAAATTACTATTCTCATTTTCTACCCTCTTTCTGCAGGCATACTCTGCTTCACAGCCGTCTGCCAGCTTTTGGCGCAACACAGAAAAAAAAATTTAATATATAGTGCGTTAAAATTATTATTTTCAAGAAGAAAAATTTTTTTTAATTTTTCCCCGCCGGTTGAAACATATTATTTCATGCATAAATAAAAACAGACTTTATACTTTGATTTCATTTTTCTGCTCTTCTTAGAGTTCCAGATACTATCTTTTCAAACTTATTTTTTGTCTCTATGATAAGTCTTCCGCTTTCATCTATACCGAAGCTTTTACCAGTTATTGCATCGTTATACCCACCGTCAACAGTCACAAGTGCATTTTTATATGCGGCTTTACTGTTATATTCTTCTAAAAACTGCTTAAATCCGTCTTTTTGAAAATTAAAATATAAACTTTCAAATTCCGCTAAAAGCGCAACAATAAATTCCGCCCTGTTTATTTCTCTTTTTAAAACCTCTTTTATAGAAATTGAAATATTTTTTAAATCTTCAGGCAGACTGTTATTAATGTTTACGCCTATGCCGGCAGCAACCCAGTTTATTATGTCCTGCTCCGCCGACATTTCTATTATTATTCCTGCAACCTTTTTTCCGCATATAAGAATATCATTAGGCCATTTTATTTCAGAACGGATTCCGTATTTTTTTTCAAGAATCCTATTTAAGACAATGCTAAACAGCAGCGCCAGTTTTGAAGATTCATCAGGGCGTATCACGGGCTTTAAAAGCATCGAAACCCATAGACCGCCCGCATTTGAACTCCACATCCTTTTAATGCGACCATAGCCTTTAGTCTGTTTTTCCGCAATGACGACAATTCCTTCGCCAAAATCCTTTTCAGCAAGTTTCTTAACGACAGTTTGCGTCGATGCAGTTTCTTTGTAGTATTTTATCGTTTTACATATATTAAGCGGTTTTTTTAAATTTGCTTTTATTTCATATTCGTTAAAAAGGTTACACTGCTTTACAATAATATAACCTTTAGAAGAAGATTTTATAGTATATCCGATTTGTCTTAATCTGTTGATTTGTTTGTGAACAGCAGCTCTTGATATCCCGAGGAATCTGCCTATTTCATTTCCAGAAGTATATTTTTCCGTTGAGAGAATTTCAATAATACTCATTTTATTGTGATTTCAAGAGTAACGTCTAAAGCGGAAGAAGAGTGCGTAATCATTCCTATAGAAATTCTATCAGCATCAAGTCTTGCAAATTTCTTGGCGGTTTTCAGGCTTACTCCTCCGGAAATTTCTATTTCAGGATTATATTCTTTTGTAGAATTTTTCCTTATAAGGCTAATCATTTTTTTTGTATTTTCAAAAGTCGTATTGTCAAGCATTATAATGTCGGCTTTTGAATCCAAAGCCTGTTCAACTTGTTTTAGATTTTCACATTCAACTTCAACAGGAATATTCTTATGTTTTTTCCTGAACTCGCTTATCCCAGCAGTTAAATCTTTCATAAGTTTCAAATGGTTGTCTTTTATAAGCACCATATCATAAAGTCCCATCCTGTGATTAGCTCCACCGCCGCACCTTACCGCATATTTTGCAAGTTCCCTGTATCCGGGAATAGTCTTTCTAGTATCGTATATCTTTGTCCTTCCATTATTTATAGATGTTACAAATCTATTTGTCAAAGTGGCAATTCCAGACATATACTGCAAAAAATTAAGAGCTGTTCTTTCGCCGGACAAAATTGTATAAGTGTGCCCTGTAATTTCCAAAATTTTATCGCCACTCTTAATTTGCGAACAATCTTTCATTTTCAGCGACACTTTACATTTTTTATCTATAGCTTTAAATACTTTTATAAAAATATCGACACCGCAAAGAATTCCGGGACTATTTGCAATTAACACCGCTTTAGCCCGTTTATCTTTCGGAATAAATTCTTTAGTGGTAATATCGTCAAAAACACCATCTTCTTTCAGTGCAAGATCAATAAGACTGTCTGTATTATTTACCATGTTCCTTCTCTAGCTTATGCGTTATTATATCTTACAATCTAAGCCAATTAAAACAATACCCGTGTTTACCGCTGTTTGCGCCTAGTTTACTCCTTTGTAATAACAATAAAAAACTGACGACATTTCTATTTTGATATTCCCGTTACTACTTTCTCTTTACCATAACCCGGCACCAATAGCACCGATATCATATTTCATTTCCTCTTTGCCCTTTCCCATTGACTGCTGTCAGTTTCTATGGCACTCTTGAACTCGCCAAAGTTCGTTCCAAGCGACTTGCCCACGCCTATTTTTCCTACCTGCTACCCGCTGTTATGAGTTTAGATTAGTAGCAGAATAACAAACATCACAGTCCATAGTCAGAGCAGGTGCAAGACGTAAAAAAATCTTCAGCTATTTCTACAAAATGTTAAAGGTAAAAGCCTTACTTCAAGAATTTGGGTTTCCAATATGTATATGCCGGTTTTGACGGATCTGTTTCTTCAACTTGAGGCAAACCATGCTGCGAAAAAAAGTCACACTGTGACTCTCTATTTTCTATTGCAGATTCAAACTCGGTAGTTTCAAAACCTGTAGCAATAATAGTAATTTTAACCTTATCGTCAAGTCTGTTGTCTATGGTATGCCCGAAAAAAACATGCCCGTTAATACCATAGCTTTTAATATCTTTAAATATTTCCTGCATCGTCAAAGCGCTGGCAGTAGAATTTGTCGTTACATTAACAAGTGCCTTCTCAGCTTTTGAAATATCATAATTGTCAAGAAGAGGACTTGTCACCGCTTTTCTTACAGCCTCTTTAACGTTGGAGCTCGTACTTTCACCTATGCCTATCAAAGCAGTGCCTGAATTACTCAAAATACTTTTTACATCAGCAAAATCCCTATTGATTTCACCGGTAACGGTTATGACGTCAGTAATCGCCTGAATACTCTGTCTTAGAACATCGTCAATAATCTGATAAAAAGCATCGAGAGCAATTCTTTCGTTTATAACATTAAAAACTTTTTCATTTGGAATAACGATTAAAGCGTCTGTATATTCTTTAAGGTTTTTAATTCCTTCTTCAGCCTGCGACATTCTCACATTGCCCTCATGCTCAAAAGGTTTTGTAACGACGCCTATAGTAAGTATCCCTTCTTCTTTTGCAAGTTTTGCAACTATCGGGGCAACTCCAGTTCCTGTTCCTCCGCCCATTCCCGCCGTAACAAAAACCATATCCGCACCCACAAGTCTCCCTCTGATCTCTTCCTCGCTTTCTTTTGCCGCCTTTCTGCCAACTTCCGGGTTTCCTCCGACGCCAAGACCTTTTGTTATTTTCTCGCCGATCTGAAGTACATCCGGAGCTGAAGATTTAAGCAAAACCTGCGCATCAGTATTAATAGCTACAAATTCGACATTGCCGACATTTGCAGCAATCATTCTATTAATGGCATTGCATCCGCCACCTCCAACACCCAGAATCTTTATCACCGCATGCTGCCCCGCGTTTGCTTCTTTTTTAGGCAACTCTATTTTCATATTCATTTTAAAAAGCTTCCTCAAACCATCTCGATATTTTTGATACTATGCCGTTTCCAGTCGACTTCTTATTATGCACATAACCTTTTGAACTTAAAAAATTATAAGCTATCGCCCCTATACCCGCCGTATAAGACGGATTCAGCAGTATTTCATCCGGACCCTTAACCTTATCGGAATTAGGTATTCCATTTCTCACGGAACAGTTAAACGTTTTTTCAAACGCTTCGGCAAGACCGTAAAGACTGCTGCCGCCGCCTGTAAGAATTATTCCGCCAGACAAAAATTCGTTCCCATAATTATTTTTTTCCACAACTTCCTTTATTTCATATAGAATTCTGTCGATTCTCGGCGTAATTATACTGCTTACGAGATCGAGTCTGTCACATTTTCTTGCACTTCTGCCATCCGCTCCGTTATACTCAAATTCTTCATTTTTAAAATCACTGCAGATAAAAGCTGCACCATACATTTCTTTAATTCCTTTTGAAACAGAGTAAGCCGCTCTCAGCTTATGTCCAATATCTCTTGTAATGTAATCCGATCCGTCCGAAATTTCATCAGTATGTTTGATTATACCGTCAACATAGTGGACAAGTCCCGTTGTAAGCCCGCCGAAATCAATCACAAGACAGCTTAACTCTTTTTCTTCTCTTGTAACCAAAACATCGCTTGCAGCCAGATATCCGTAAATTCTATCGTCATATTTTATTCCTACGGAATTCATAGCTTTCGTTATATTTCCTATATTGCTGCTTGAAGCTATAAAAGCGTGTACGTCAACTTCAACATATGTCCCCTCCATGCCAATAGGATTCTGTATGCCCCTTTGCTGATTCAATATGTATTCGCGGGGAACTGTTTGAAGTATTTCCTGATCGGAATTTATTTTTATTTGTTTTCTTGCACTCTCCAGAGCGTTTTCAACTGTTTCCTGAGTAATTTCTTTATTTGAATAGTTTATATTTGCAACGCCTTTTGAGGTTTTTGACTTTATAAAATTGCCGCGCATGGCAACAATCACATTTTCTATCTGGCTGTCTGCAGTTTTTTCAGTTTCTTCAAAAGCTTTACCTATAGACAATGCCGCTTCCTGTATATTGATAACCGCACCAGCTTTAATGCCGTCGCATGGAACACATATCGCACACAAAACTTTGACAACTCTTGCATCTTCATCGCGTATTCCAGCAACGCAACATACCTGACTGCTGCCAATATCAAGACCTGCTATAAGCGCTTGTTTTGCCATTGTTTAAATCCTTAAAGAAAGTGCTAATCCCACTTTTTTATTTTATGTTCCAGACCATATTGATCCGCCGCACCGCAAATATCAAAAGCGTATATCGCCGACAGCCTATTCTGTCACACAAGCAACACTGCAATATTTGATTTCACTCAAAAATAGTGACCTTCGGTAAAACACAACTCATTCTCTAACAGGTTTCACCGTCGCTCTTCCAAAACTGTAAAGAGTCATATCTATATATTCAATCTGTTTGTATTTTGACATCGCATCGGAATAAATTTTTTGAAATCTATTGAATTTATGCGATAAAACATTCGGTTCTCCATCACCCCAGAAAACTACTGTATTGCCGTGCGTAACAAAAATTATATCACCGGCACCACTGAATTTCATCTCGGAAACATCACTTAGGAAATCACCGCACATAGGTTTAAAACTTTTAATAAAACTCAAAAGCTTTTTTCTCTCGACGTCAGATCTATAAAAAAGTTTAGGCACTTTTTCCGCGTTCATAAAACCGCGCAAAGGAAAAGGATTATCGTCAAAATCTATGCCGAACACTGTATCGCCTTGCATTACAAATGCTTCCGGAGTTCTCTCACAGAGTTTGATTTTCACCTTCTGCCAAGACCTGTTGATCATAATGCTTTTCAATTCTGGTTTCAATCTTTTTATTTCGTTTTCAGTTTTTGACAGATTGATTTTTAAAATATTGTCGCCTGTCTCAAAAGGGAGTAATTCTTTTATTTCGGTTTTTGTGACATTTTTTGTCCCGACAACTTCTATGCTTTTGACAATTATCTTGTCGGATTCATAAGCAAGATTCACTAATTTTCTGCCGCCAAAATAAACCAAAAAAACAAACAATACAATATATAAAAGCAACTTAATGCTTTTCCTGCCTTTATTTCGCGAATTTGAATAATTGCTAACTCCAGAGACACATCTGTAAACATAGCGTTTCTTTTTTGCCATCATCCTATAATGCGCTCTCAGTTATTTTTAAAACCAAACTTTCAAAACTATATCCGACAGCTCTACTTTCGTCGGGAACCAAAGAAGTCTCCGTCATTCCGGGAATAGTATTATTTTCAAAAACCCATACTCTATCTTTTCTATCTACAATCATATCAACACGGCATATCGCTCTGCATTTAAAAATTTCATACACTTTTTCAGCATAATTCTGCACCGTTTCATAAGCCTCTTCGCTTATTCCCGCGGGAATTATATGCTGCGAACCGCCTTTTTGATATTTAGCCTTAAAATCATAAAATTCCCCTTTGGGAACTATTTCCACCACAGGCAACGCTTTGCCGTTCAGAACTCCTACGGTCACTTCTTTGCCTTCTATAAACTGCTCAATAAGAGCTTCGTCGCCATACTTAAACACCTCTTTCACAGCAGCAGCAAACTCTGAAGGTCTCTTCACTATTGCCACACCTATTGTAGATCCCTGCGAAACCGGTTTTACAACTACGGGATATTTTTTTATTTCCGGCACGGTTCCAAATTTCTTCAACATTTTCCATTCAGGCGTCAAAATATCCGCATATTTGAATATTTTCTTTGAAACATCTTTATCTATAGAAGCAGCACTTGCAAAAATACCGCTGCCCGTATAAGGAATGCCCAATATTTCAAGCATACCTTGAATTGTTCCGTCTTCGCCCATCGGACCGTGCAAAGCTATATACGCAACATCTATTTTTTCTTTTTTAATTTCTTCAGCAATGCTTCTGTTTACATCAATGCCACACACATTCAGTTTCAATTTTTTAAATACGTTTAAAACAGCTTTGCCGGACTTAATTGAAATTTCTCTTTCGCTTGAAAGTCCGCCGTACAAAACGCCTATTTTTTTATTACTCAACTTTGCCAAAATATCAGAATCTGTCATTTTATTATCTTTATCTCCGTTTCGAGACTTATACCGAATTTCTCTTTTACTTTCTCTTTTATTAAATTTATCAGAGCCAAAACATCTTCTGCAAAAGCACCACCCGTATTTACTATAAAATTCCCGTGAAGTTCCGAAATTTGCGCTTTTCCAGCATATATTCCTTTTAAACCAGCTTCTTCAATAAGTTTTCCGACACTGAATCCATCAGGGTTTTTAAATATACTGCCAGCGTTAGGTATATTGAGAGGCTGCGTTTCTAAACGTTTTTGCATATTTTTAGAAATCTCTTTTAGGCTATCATTTTTCATATCTTTTTTCAAAGAAAAAACAACTTTTAAAATAATACTGTTTTCAAATCCGCTTTTTCTGTAACCGAAAATAGCTTTTTCCCTGTTTATAAGTTCTTTTTTTAAATTTTTATAAACCTCTACGCTCTTTATGACAGCGCTTATCCATTTATCTCCTCTACCCACATTTCCGTAAACCGCACCGCCGACCGTTCCTAAAATTCCCGCCGTGCATTCAAGACCCGTCAAACCATTTTCGCAAGCAGTTTTTAAAACATCTGAAAGCAATGCTCCGCCACCGCATAAAATTTCGTCCCCCGAAACAGAAATTTCTTTGAAACACCCCGTAAGACGAACGATTGTTCCTCTATAACCCTCATCAGAGAAAAGAATATTCGTTCCTCCGCCCAAAATACAAAACCTGCCATCTGAAATAATTCTTAAAAATTCCGATAAAGCTAATTCATTCGGAATTTCAATAAAAAAATCAGCCGGTCCCCCGATTTTAAAGGAACAATGCATGGAAAGCGGTTCATCTTTTAAGACTCTACATCCTAAGGAAGATAAGATTTCAATCAAATCAGAGCTAATAACTCCTCTCCTTTTTTCCAGACGTCTCCCGCTCCTAAAGTTAAAACTACATCTCCAACAGAAAGTCCTTTAGAAAACTCTTCTAAATCAGAAAATTTTTCAGCTTTGCATTTATTGCTTAAAAGGCTTTCTAGTATCAAATCCGAAGTTACTTCATCTATAGGCTGCTCTCCCGCAGAGTAAATGTCTAATACTTTTACAAAATCTGCGTCTGAAAAACTTCTGCCGAATTCATTAAAAAGCTGTTTTGTTCTCGTGTATCTGTGTGGCTGGAACAAAACAACGAGTCTGCGTTCGGGCCAAAAAAGTTTTATAGCTCTTAAAGTGGCAGCAACTTCGGTTGGATGATGACCGTAATCGTCTATAACCATCATTCCATTCTTTTCGCCTTTTATTTCAAGACGCCTGCTGACACCGTCAAATTTATTTATCGTATCTGCAATTGAACTAAACGATATGCCAAGCCTCAACCCAACTCCTATTGCCGCAAGAGAATTTGATACGTTGTGCTTGCCCAGAATTTTCATGCAGACACTACCAACTTTTTTTCTCATATAAAAAACGTCAAAACTCGTATGGTTTTTCAATACTTTTATATTTGAAGCTTTAATATCCGGATTGCCCATAAGTCCGTAAGTTATGTATCTTCTTGTAATTTGGGGAATTATTTTTCTAACAACTTCGTTGTCCGAACAAATTATTGCAGTACCATAAAAAGGAATGCAGTTAATATGTTTAACAAAAGCTTCTTTAAGATTTTCCATACTGTCGTAATAATCTAAATGGTCGTTATCTATATTTGTCACAACCGTAATAATGGGCGAAAGTCTTAAAAAAGAACCGTCGGATTCGTCTGCCTCCACAACAATATAATCGCCTCTGCCCAATTTTGCGTTTGTTTTAAGATTTTTAAGTCTGCCGCCGATAACGATTGTGGGATCAAGTCCTCCATTGTGAAGAACAAGAGAAGTAAGCGACGTAGTCGTCGTTTTACCGTGAGTTCCCGTTATTGTCACAGCATATTTCAGTCTTGCAAGTTCAACAAGCATTTCTATACGCGCAATTATAGGAATTCTTTTTTTTAGTGCAGCTACAACTTCAGGATTGTTCCTGCTTATCGCAGTAGAAGTGACAACAACCTCAGCAGATTTTATATTTTTACAACTATGTCCGATATAAATTTTTGCACCAACTGCTTTGAGATATTCGGTAACATCCGTTTTCTTTAAATCAGAACCTGAAACTCTATGTCCTAAATTTATTAAAACTTCGGCTATTCCGGACATTCCGGATCCACCTATGCCTACGAAATGTATATTCTGATTTTTTAGAAACATTTATTTTTTTCTACCGTCAATTTAAACGGATTCTCTTTGTTCAGTGTGATATTTTGCATTTTATGCCCATTTTATATTACACTCACTCATTACTTCTCTTTTGTCTCTCTACTTAAATATTCAGTAGAAACCGTCGTATCTTAAGATATTTTTGCTGTAAATCTATTTTTTATTCTCCACCGTCTATTTCTTTAACTCTTTTAAACATGTACTTCGTTAATAAAATTCTTAGCAGTTTTATATACCAAATCAGCCTTTGCCTCATCATAAGTATGAGAAATTATATTTTTGTTCTCCTAATACTTGTACCAATTCTTGGGACTGTTAATAAGATTACATTTAAATACCATATAAGTTTCTTCTTGTAACCACTTCCATCTTTGGATTAAAATACAAAACAATACAACGCCGTCGTATAATCTTACAAGTTCATTTTTGTATTACGTCTGCTTAGAAAAATTTTTTTTCCATCATATTTATTTTACCAATCACTTGATAAATCAAGTTTCATAAAATCCTCTAGCTTAATTTACCATCTTATTTTACCGATACGTTCTACAGCTTCTTTAATTCTCGGCACGTTCACAGTAAGGGCAAATCTGACATAACCTTCGCCACTTTTTCCCATACCGTTACCCGGAGTGCATATTATAGCAGCCTCTTCAAGAAGTTTTGAAACAGTCTGCGACGACGTATAACCTTTCGGAACTTTTGCCCAGACATAAAAAGACGCTTTAGGCAGATTCACTTCCCAGTCCAATTTTTGCAGGCCTTCAACTAAAGTATCTCTGCGTTCCTTATATATCTTTCTGGCATCTTCAACGCACTTCTGGGAAGACGTAAGCGCCGTAACCGCTGCTTCCTGAATCGCTTGAAAAACACCGGAATCATAGTTATCTTTCACTTTTGCGATACCCGCAACTACATCTCTATTGCCACAGACCCAGCCTATACGCCAACCGGTCATATTATAAGTTTTTGAAAGGGAATGAAATTCTACACCCACTTCCTTAGCTCCCGGAATTTCAAGAAAGCTCAACGGTTTCTCATTTTCATCATAATATACTTCAGAATATGCAGCATCCGCCGCAACAATTATATTATTCTTTTTTGCAAATTCTATAAGTTTTAGATAAAATTTCTCTGGAGCAGTTGCAGCAGTGGGATTATTAGGATAATTTATAAAAATCAGCTTTGCTTTTTTAAGAATATCTAAAGGAATTGCATCTAAATCAGGCAAAAAACTGTTCTTTTCAAACAAAGGCATAAAGTACGGAACGCCGTCAGTAAAAATTGTGCCTGTGTTATATACTGGATAGCCAGGTTCGGGTATCAAAACTACATCTCCCGGATTTATAAACCCCAGATGTATGTGTCCTATACCCTCCTTTGAGCCTATAAGTGCGCAAATTTCATCGGGACTTAAATCAGCTTTAAATCTTTTTTTGTACCACTCTGCAATAGCTTTTCTGTAAGAAAGCAGACCTGCTCCGAATGGATATTGATGATTTGCAGGTTTTGTCACAGATTCCTGCATAGATTTTATTATATGATCCGGCGTAGGTAAATCTGGATCTCCAACGCCTAAAGATATTATATCTGCCCCGCATTTGATTGCTTCTTTTTTCTTTCTATCTATTTCAATAAAAAGATAAGGTGGCAGTTTTTTCAATTTTTCATTGTAACGAATTTCCATTTTTTCAGTTCTCCTTACGAGATCACAATCTGCATTAAATTTTTTGTTGCTATAGCCAAACCTCGCTCAAGAATTTACTTCAAAGAAAGCACATCTGACATATCATACAACCCGGGTTTTCGTCTGGCTGCCCACTTAGCCGCTCTAATGGCACCTGCTGCAAAAGTATCTCTTGAATGAGCTCTGTGAGTCAATTCAATTCTTTCTCCAGGTCCTGCAAAATATACCGTGTGGTCTCCAACAATATCTCCGGCTCTTACGGAATGCAAACCGATTTCATCTTTCCTTCTTACCGCATCAGCAGAATATCTGCCGTAAACACTCACATCATTAATATTCTTTCCTACGGAAGCCGCCGCAATTTCTGCGAGTTTTGCTGCTGTTCCAGACGGTGAATCTTTCTTTTTATTGTGATGTAGTTCAACTATCTCAATATCATAATCTGGAATTTTTTTTGCGACAGCATCAACGAGCTTAAATAAAATATTTACACCTACAGACATATTAGGTGAAAAAACAACAGGAATACTTTTTGATATTTCCGCTATTTTCTTTTTCTGCTCTTCATTAAAACCCGTTGTTCCTATAACTATGGGTACTTTATATTTTCCGGCAGCTTCTAAATTTCTTAAAGCACTTTCAGGATTTGTAAAATCTATTAAAGCATCTGTTTCAGATAAAAATTTTTCTAAATCGCCAACAGAAGATACAACTGGATCGCCTGTACCTATCGCTCTGCTTCCGTCATATTCCAAAGCGCCCGCAATTTTAACATTTTCATCTGATTTTGCTATCGCAAGTATTGCCCGTCCCATTCTTCCGGTAGATCCGCAAACTGTTATCTTCATTTGAAAACTCCTAATATAACAAAAAAATATACTAACCCGCCTGATCCGCTGAAATACACGGTCAGATAGATATTCCTCACTTAATACTCTTAATTATCATTAAAGAACTGCTTTCCGACGAATAATTGAAAAACCCAGATGTTTGTAAAACAGCATAAGAGAACGATGTCTGCTTAACTTTTTATTTTAACAAACCAAAATCTTTCAATGCTTTCTCAAGTTTTAGTCTGTTTGGCTCTTCCATTTCGCACATCGGAAGCCTTAGATCCGCACTGCACATGCCAAGCAGCGAAGCAACAGTTTTTACCGGTATAGGATTTGTCTCTATAAACATTAATTTTACTAAAGGCAACAGTTTGTAGTGGATTTTCACCGCTTCTTTCAAATCGCCTTTTTCAAAAGTTTTTACAAGAGATACAATTTCAGTGGGAATAATGTTAGACAAAACCGAAATAACTCCAATCCCGCCTATCGATAATAAAGGGAGAGTAAGCGCATCATCTCCTGAAATAAGTTCTATATCAGGCACTAAAGATTTTATAGCACTCATTTGATCCAAAGATCCTGACGCTTCCTTTACACCTATAATATTTTTGCAATTCTTAAAAAGTTTTGCTACCGTCGCGGGTTCAATATTTATGGAAGTTCTTCCGGCAATATTGTAAAGCACAATCGGAATATCTATCGTATCAGCTATAGTTTTAAAATGCAGATATAAACCTTTCTGCGTAGGTTTATTATAATACGGCGAAACTACTAATACCCCGTCGCAACCCACTCTCTTTGCAGTTCGTGTGAAGTATATTGCTTCATCCGTAGAATTAGATCCGGTTCCCGCGAGAACTTTCATTTTTCCTTTCGCTTTTTCAACGCAAAATTCTATAACTTCTTCATGTTCTTTACAAGACAAGGTGGGCGATTCACCCGTAGTTCCACACGGAACAATTCCATTAACTCCTTTTTTGTACTGATTTTCAATCAGTTTTTCAAAGGCATCAAAATCAACTTTGTAATCTTTAAACGGCGTAATTAACGCGGTATATACTCCCGAAAACATGAATCCCCCCATGAGACGCTTCGCGTCAGTTTTGAGTTTAGAGTGTAAAAAAGAACGTGAAACATTAAGCCAACAACAAATCGTCAACGCTGTTTCCGTTGTCAACACGCTGTCCAGACTCCAAACTACTGCTATTAAAACCGCACTCTTTACACTTCGCTTTGTATTTTAACTGTTCCTTTAAACGTTATAAGAGCAGGTCCTTCAAGCACAACATTACTTATTTTATCATTTGGATTTCTTAAAGAAACCGATAATTTGTCTCCGCCTCTTGCAATCACTTTAACCGGAGACGTCGCAAAACCTTTAAGAACAGAAATGATTCCCGAAGCAGTTATGCCGGTCCCGCAGGCTAAAGTCTCATCCTCAACACCTCTTTCATAAGTGCGCACAAGAAGAGTATTGTCTTTTATAACTTTTACGAAATTAACATTTGTACCTGCAGGAGCAAAAGTTTTATGACGCCTTATGGCTCTCCCGTACCCAAAAACATCAATCTTTTCAATATCGTCAACAAATATGACTACATGCGGAACACCGGTATTTATAAAATTGACATCAAACTCTTTCCCATTGACTTCAACTTTTATATCTTTTTTAAAATCCCTAGGATTGTATAAATCAAGTCTTACTCTGTCTTCCGGTAAAATTTCGGCGTTTATAACTCCTGCATCAGTTTCAAAAACCATTTTTAAATTTGCAACACACAAATCATAAGCAAATTTTGCAATAGATCTCCCTCCATTTCCGCACATAGAAGCATAAGATCCGTCAGAGTTAAAATATTTCATTTTAAAATCTTTGCAAGCGCTTTTCTCAAGTAAAATTAAACCATCGGCACCGATTGAATATTTTCTGTCACAGAGTTTTTTTGCAAGAGCCTGACAGTCTTCTTGGGCAATTATATTTTCTCTGTTGTCTATCAAAATAAAATCATTTCCGGCAGCAGTAAGTTTTGAAAAATTTATATCCATTTTTATCTCTTTCTCTTGTCATGGTAAAAGACTTTATTTTCGAAATATCCGTATTCTTGTCTTTACTATGACACCGAAAAGCAAAACAACTTTGTCTTGAAATCTTAAAGCATCCAGTCTTCTATACTTAATACTTTGTTCAAAGTCCTCAGTCTTTCATAACGACAGGTTTCTTTACTACCTTGAAACGGCAACTCCTCAAACCTCGTTCAACAACAAATCCTCATATTTTGCTCTTTTTCTTATTAACATGGTTTTGTCACCATTAACTAAAACTTCCGCGAGTAAAGGTCTAGAATTATATTCCGACGACATCGCAAATCCATAAGCGCCGGCACAAGTTATAAGAAGATATCCGCCCTGCTCCACAAAAGGAAGCATTCTGTCTTTACCCATAAAGTCGCCGCTTTCGCATATAGGTCCCACAACATCGGTTTTAACTTTTTTATCATTTGTCATTTTTACAGGCAAAATCTCGTGATAAGCTTCATATAAAGTAGGTCTTATTAAATCGTTCATTCCAGCGTCGGTAATAAGAAAACTTTTTCCACCCGAAATCTTCCTATATATAACTTTCACAAGAAGATGCCCAGCATTTGCTATTATTGAACGACCAGGTTCAAAAATAAATTTCTTATTTTCGTCAAACACCGGAAAAAGTTCTGAAATCAGCTGCTTAGGAGACGGAGCTTTTTGATCTTTTTTATATTCGATACCGAGACCTCCGCCGAAGTTTACGTACTCAAGTTTTATGCCGTTCTTTTCCACGATGTTAACAATCTTTTTTATTTTCTGCGCCGCAAGCCTAAACGAATCGATATCCAAAATCTGCGAACCGATATGCGAATGTATCCCGAGAATTTCAATATTTTTCTTTTGCTTTGCAACTAAATACGCTTTCACCGCTTCTTCGTAAGGAATACCAAACTTTGTTCCTTTTTTGCCAGTAATTATATAAGAATGAGTATCAGGATCAACATGAGGATTTATTCGGAATGCAATTTTTGCTTTAATTTTAATTTTAGCGGCTATTTTATCTATCGCATCAAGCTCCTCAAAAGATTCAACGTTAAACATAAAAATTCTACTTTTTAAAGCATATTCTACTTCTTCTGCAGTTTTACCTACGCCCGCATAGACTATCTTTGATGGATCAAAATCTGCTTTTAAACATCTGTATATTTCGCCACCGGAAGTTGTATCTGCTCCGGCTCCGAGTTTAGCAAGCAGCTTTAAAATCGTTCCATTTGAATTTGTTTTACAGGCAAAACATATAAGCCCTTCTCTGGAACCTAGCGCTTTTTTATAGTTTTCAAAGTTAGTCACAATCTTACTCTTTGAATAAACATAGGTGCTGGTCTTATACTTTTTTGCAATATCTGATAATTTTACCTGTTCGATATACAAATCATTCCCTTCAAATTGAGGCATTTTCCCTCCGCTTCCTCTTTAACTCCCACATTATTTATGACAGTATTTTACCAAAATCTTGCATTTACTGTCAAAAAAATCACTTCCGCACAAGGTTGCGCTTTACCGCTATTTCACCGGCAAATATTAAGAAGGATAGACAATGAATAAGGAATGCGTATCTGGGCTGCAGATTTTAAAGAGCGGCTGGAAAAGAACGAAGCTGAAAACTGCAGCAGTTTTATTTTTATTTTTAGCCGCATCAATTTTCGCGGAAATTTCATTAATTCTTAAAAAAACGTTCGTCTGATGATGAAATTCCGCCAATATCAATTTCATAGGCGAAAAAAAATAAAACGCAAGTGGCAACATAAGGCATAAAATCTATCAAGCAGAGAGTTCTCCATCAGTCAAAGCTCTTTCCTGAATACGTATTTGCCTGCATAAGAGTCGCAAACACATTATTAACCTTGTTTTTAGCTATATCAGTAGCTGCGAAAACAGCGATAATAATACCTGCGTTAAAAATCTTTGTGCCATTTTTACGGAATATTTTCTACAAGCCCACTATCAACCAAATAACGCTGTCTGTATTCAACAGGCTTAAAAACACCGGGAATTGCAACGCTCGTTCTTGCGGAAAAACCGACACTTCTTTCTTTCAGCAAAATCTTTCTCCAGTATTTAAGTCGGTAGCAGCGCGAACCAAAGACGTTTGTAGTTGACTAAAACTTATTTCTCATATATTCTCGCTTATAAATTTTTCAAGTCTTTCATTGGAAAAAAGATTTTCACTTAAAACATACTTATCAGCGACGTATATCTGAAATTTGAGATATCTTTCCAGCATATATCCCTTACAAGCTTTTCAACAGATCACCAGCACAGTAAAAAGCTCCGACTATTGAACCTATGCTTGTGCCTATAACTAAATCAATCAGAATTCACTTTTCATGAAGCACGCGTAAAACGCCTATGTAGGAGTTCCTCTTGCTCCGTTGCCTAACACAAGTGCTATTTTAGGTCTTTTTTCTTTTAGAGCTATCTCTGCTTTACGTCACAAAGTTCCTACTAGAAAATCCTCTTCGTCAAAAACAGAAGCACCACCACATTATTGTCGGAACAATAAAAAAGCGTTAAAAACAAAAGGATTACGGCTAGAAAACGGATTTTTCTAATAAGAATCAAGCTCGACTCCTACGGCAAACTCAATTGTAATAGCTTTTATTTAAATTGCGGATTATATCAATATCAGCTTTATTATAATATCCGTTTTTTTGAGCAACTTCTCATGAGACACTTGTTTTGCCCAGAAATTATATTCCAACAATGATCGTCTCACGTTGAGGTGCTTTTGCTCTTTCAATTGTCGATTCTCTTACTTTAATTCTTCCATGTTTGATTCTTGCCTGCCTCCGTCAAAGATAAGAATACTGGCATTGATTGATTAAAACACACAAACTACTTTCATAACTACTCCTACTGTACACTCCTGCATAATACTTATTGAAATATCGGGATATTCCTACAGCGAAAGCAGATTAAAAATCAGTCCGTCAAAAGTTTCCTGATACTGCGTCGCTCTTATTTCGGCAAGTCTATTCACAATTACAAAATCGCGACTATTAAGTGAGGATAAGTTTAAATTCAAATTAATGTTGTTGGGAAACACAGCAATCTTGATTCTTTAACTCTCTGTTTTGCATATTCAATATTCTCCATATATTCCAGTATATCGGGGATTTATTAACAAAGCTAGCTTAACGCTTGACACTTCAATCAGAACTTTTTCTACTCTACCTATAAGCAAAGTCAAGACAAAAAAGACTACAAACTTTCTTATTTTAACTTCTGTTTAATATTATCTATCTGCCGCAAAACAGATTTTTCTGACGTCCCGCCGTAAGAAGTCTTCATATCAGCAATATTTTTTGCATCCAAATATTTGAATATGTCTTTTTTAAATATTTTTGAAAAGCCGTTGTATTCCTCAATAGAAAGTTCATTCAATGTCTTAGAATTTTTTCTACAATATAAAACAATATCTTTAACTATGCCGTGAGCTGCCCTGAAAGGCACATTATTTTTCGCAAGATAATCAGCTATTTCAGTCGCTGCAATAAAACCTTTCTCCGTGCTTTTTAAAGCTCTTTCTCCGACAAATTCTAAACTTTCCGTCATTTCACTTATAACTTCAAGGCACATTTTAATATTGTCCAATGCGTCAAAAACAGGTGGCTTGTCCTCCTGTAAATCTCTGTTATAAGCAAGCGGTAAAGATTTTATTATAGTAAGAAGCGCAATTAAATCGCCAAAAATTCTTCCTGATTTTCCTCTTATAACTTCGGCACAGTCCGGATTTCTTTTCTGCGGCATTATTGATGAACCCGATGTGAATTTGTCATCTATAGTTATATAACCGAATTCCGGATTCATCCATAAAATCATCTCTTCACAAAACCTCGTCAAATGCAAAGCCGTTAAAGATACACAGAAAACAAATTCTGCGGCAAAATCCCTATCGCTTACAGCGTCCAGAGAATTTTCGCTTATATTTTCAAAATCTAGAAGTTTGGCCGTATATTGTCTGTCAATATTGAAAGATGTTCCCGCCAAAGCAGCGCTTCCCAAAGGCAAAACATCAGTCCTTTTATAACAGTCAGCAAGTCTTTCCCTGTCTCTTTGCATCATCCATGCATAAGCAAGAAGATGATGAGCCGCCAAAACCGGCTGGGCCGGCTGCAAATGCGTAAAACCGGGCATCACAACATCAATATTTTCGCCTGCCTTTTCAACAAGCACTTTCTGAAAATTGTTTATAAGATTTTCAACAATTCCGATTTCCTGTTTTAAATAAATTCTCAAATCAGCTACAACCTGATCATTTCTGCTTCTTGCAGTATGCATTTTACCGCCAACAGGTCCTATTCTCCGTATAAGTTCTCTTTCAACAGCATAATGTATATCTTCTTCCTCGGGAAATTTCCAGCCTTTCCCAATATCTTTTAAAATAGATGTCAATCCCGAAACAATTTTTCTGCCGTCCGAAGCACTTATAATTTTGGTTTTTATAAGCATCTTTGTATGAGCTATTGAGCCAGCAATGTCAACTTCCGCAAGCCTGTTGTCAAAAGAAAATGATCCTATAAACTGGTCAAAATTTTGCATTATTACTCCTCAATATATTTATTTTTGTCTGTTATTTTTTCGCTTGCCACCCACAGCAACCGACGCTTACATTATTCCCGAACGCTTTTAGGCAATTTAATTTTAATTAGGAATCCGTTTTTTGCATTTGCGGAGATTATAATATATAAAAATCATAAATCAGACAAATCTTGTATCGATCAGATATAATATTCCATTATCTTGTAACATAATCTATTGTTACAAACTTGCGACCTAGCCAGTTGCTTTTAGAAACTGTTCCGCTGCCAATAAAGCTTTATTCTATATCGGTCTTATACGCACCAAATTGCAGACAGTCTATAGAGTGCTTTGCTTCTCAACAGCAAACTCTTTAAAATCTTTTAAAACCAGCTTAAGTATTTTCATTTTATTTTTTTGTTTCATTTATTTCATTTTCCTGCAGACAGTTAGAAACGTATTTGATACTGAAGCATCAATCTTATGTCAGATCGGTGGAACCGCTCTAGGGACTTAAGTTCGTAGCTACCGACTAAACGCAAATTATTCATAAGTTTATATATGGCTTCTATTTCATGGCGAATATCAAGCTTTCTGTCAAACTTGTCAAAAGTAACCGAATACCCAAGAAGAATTTGATTTGTAAGATTTTTTTCAACTGAATATTTTTTGCCCGAAAATAAATTTGTAAATGCACGATCTTCCTTGCCGCAAACGTCGGCATCAGTCTGAACGTAAGAAACCCTAAAATTATCGATAAATCCGGTTTTACGTAAAATCATTTTTGCAAAAGGCGTTGTAAGCGACTGATCGACTAAATGCAAAATCCACTGCTTCATACTAAAGCCCAATACATTCTTATCTACTTTTGCATCTAGCTCGACTTTTGGAACTTTTTCAATAGCTTCATTTAGACTGTCTTTTAAATAAAATCCTACGGATCCCTGCGATATCTTAGGTATTTCGGATCTGTCAATAGTCAGTTTTATAGTTTCTGATTTATCTCCCGTTTTTGAAAATATTGTCGTTTCCCCTTCAGCAGCGATATAAACCTTATTTTCGTCTACTGCGTCTATTATTTCTACTTTGGCATTCAGTATATTAAATTCGAATCCGAGATAATCTATTCTGCCACTTGAAGTTTCAATTATTCCATTCATTTTCAGATTATTATAAGGACCTTCGATGTATAAAAAACCGTTTATCAACGCACAAACAAAAGAATTTTCAAATCTTGTATTCTTTGCGGTTATTAATTTCAAGTTAAACTCGGTGTTTTCAGGAATAAAAAAGTCAATATCTTTATATTCGTCGCCAATTCTAGGAAACGTAAAACGCGTATTTTCAAGCGAAATCAATCCTGAAACTTTAGGTTTTGCTGGGGGGCCCTGTATTCTAACGTCAAAACTCAGATCGCCTGCGGAACAATCCTGCAGAAACAATTTAGATCCTACAACGCCCTGTACTATCGGCAGTTGCGGAACGCGTAAGAAAATTCCCTTATCATCTGTAACAAACCTTATATCAAAATCCTTGATATTAAAATTGTCAAGTTTCAGCTGTCCGTAAATATTTAATTTTCCCGATCCGGACTTAAAATTAAATTTATCAATTCTAATTAAATTTTCAATAATCGACATTTCAACAGACATATCCTTTCCCTCAGCAATATAATCCTTTGCTCTAAAAGATCCTCCTTTTATTAAAAGTCTGCCATTATTTTTGATTTTCTCATAAGTTCCCTCAAAAGCTCCTTTCAATAGCATTTCCCCGGAACGAGGATTAATATAGTCCTTAGAGAAATACTTTAAGATGTTTAATTTGTGATCTTCTATTTCATAAACAACATTTATAGGCTTCTTTCGCATTTTTTCGGACAAAGTTTTATCAAACCATAACGGAAAATCGCCCCGGGCAGATATGCTTACTCCATTCCGATTAAACACAGTAGCTTTTTTTATACGTGCGTAATTATCCGAGAAATTAACTTCAACGTTAAAATTATCATATGGAACTTCCATTATAGATCCGTTTATCGAGGTTATTGATATATTCCCTTCAGGCCGACTGATATTACCAGATAAACTGACATCTATATCTGCATTTCCTCTCAAAATACCGGGCAAATTTAAAACATCATTTATAAAACACCAGTCAATATTTGAACCTTTTATCCCTAAATTGACAGAATCCTTTGAAAAATCCGCTCTTAAGCCTAAAGAAGTTTTATCCTTTGAAATATTAAATTCTTTTACGGATATGACATTACCGAAAACAATAAGACCTAAAGAACTATATAAATTTACGCCATTTGCTTTCTGCAAGAGCTCTAAAGTTCCGTCTTTAACAGTATAATCAAAGCAAGAAAAAGGTAATTTATGTCTGTTCAGCCAAAAATCTCGCAAATCAATCGTTCCGCTGTATATGGAACCACCTTTTCTCTTTGTCATTTTGCCTGATAATTCTATATTACCCAATAAATTTACGGGACCTGCGTGAGCGTTAATCAATAATAAATCAAGTCCGTATTTCCCACTTTCAATATTAAAAAAACCTTTGCCCATTTTTATTTCACTATCAAAAATTTTTGCGGAAACGCCGCCTACCACAATATTGCCGCCACTTATTTCAACGTCGCATTTAACATCATTTAATTTTACAGTCTTTATATAAGCGCTTTTAGCCTCTAAAAACATTTTAAGATACTGCTTTCCTTCTTTTACAGTAAACAAGCCGCTGCCCGAAAAAATTCCCTTTACGAAAGTCTTAAAACCTACAAATACATTGATAATATTTTCAGTTAAATTCTCAACACTTAAAGAGAGAACGCCGCCGTTTAAATAATTCCCTTTAAGTGCAACTTTCATTTTATCCGCTGACAACGCAGCTCTGTTTACTTTAATGCTATTGTTTTTGTATTCCAATTCAGACGAAAAAGAAAAAGGCTTAGATAAATATTTCCCTCTTTTTATAAAAGCCAAAATTTTAACATCAGGATTATCCAGTCTACCGGAAAATTTTACGGTAGAACTCAAAAATCCGGATACCCCGGCATAAATACCTTTAATATTCGTATTTTTAAAGTAAAGACTTCCTGAAATTTTATTTTTTTTAAAATCCGCTATTGCGGATGCTTCTATGTTGTTGCCGGATTTTAAATTGGAAATTTCAAGTTTCTTTGTTGAAATAGTCACATCTGCCAAAATATTTCCAAGAGATACTCCGGATATGCTGGCACCCGTACTTTCAATGACACCCTTAATTTCGTTGTTGCCGCTTAAGCTGCCCTGAAATGCTGCATATCCGCTTACTTTTATCCTGCCTACATTAATGTCTTTTAGATTAACGTAAAGCGAAGAAACCGGATTTGTTTCCGTAAAACCAAGCAGTCCTTTTATATCGGCTGTAATTTCGTCAGAATAATTTTTTAAAACAAAACGTTCTATGTTTATCCTGTTTAAATTTATATCACCTTTAGCTTCAAATTTCTTAAATTTATTACCATATATCGTCACATCAAAAACCTTGATATCAAATTCTGTCACTGAGCCTCTTTCATACTTTATGCGTCCGCTTGCAATTCCCGAAACGTCATATTTCGAGTATCCGCAGATGCGCAGTATATTCAAAACGTCAACGTTGACGAATTTAAAGTCTGTTGAAATTATTTCACCGCTTTTTATAATATTACTTAAGGTAATAGAATTGTCACTTTTATAAAAATTAAAAACATACATATTATTATTTTTTGTTATACTCCCTTTCATATCTGCGGACTCTATACCTGACGCAGTGAAATTTCTGATCGAAAAATCAATATGTCCGGAAATTTCGTCCATTGCACCCAAAATATTAATGATTCCTTTGGCGGATTTTTCTATAAAAGGGATGTATGCAACATCAATATTTTTCATATCCGCCGTAACTTCTCCGGTTTTCATATTGCCTCTAACCGTTCCCGCTGTTTTATTTTTAATTATGAGTTTTGCTTCATAATCTCCGCCTTTTGTATAATCGATTTCAATTTTCCCGCCGCGTCCGTATGTGCATAACATACTGTAAATGCCACCACGATTTTTTGTTCCTGATAAATTAAAATTTCCTAATTTAAATCCGAAACCGACTAAATCCGTTACGTTTAATCCGAATACGGATATGCTGTATTGTTCTTTAAAATTTAAACTAATATCTCCAGACATACTTTTATTGGTTTTTGAAATGTCAATTTCGGGTTTAGCTTCAGTTGCACTGCCTGAGAAAGAATTAAACTCAAATTTCCCAAAGCCTCCCACTAAATTTATTTTATAGGCATCTCTAATCTTTGAAAAACTGCCCGAAGGAGCGATTAACTTAAATCCGCTATATATCAGTTTTTCAACCGTAATATTTTGAGTAATACTCAAAGACGACAAATCAATAGTTCCAGTCGACTTTAAAAGCATATCTATCTTATTTTTTGCGGTAAAAGCCGACGAAGTGTTAAAAATATTACCTTTCGCGCGGTCAATGCGTGAACTGACCTTGACCGGAATACCTAAGGCACATATAACAGACTCTAAAGTGATTTTATCATGATTTATCAGTATATCTGCATCTATAATTTTTAAAAGTCTGCTGTTATCATTTTTAACTACGGCTTCATCTACAAATATTGCAATTTCAGATTTAGGAAGTTCAAGATCAACACTCCTCTTATCTGACGAAACATTTTTATCTTTATGATTCTCGTTTAAAGAAATTTCTAGTTTTGATATATTTATTTGGCTTATGCAGTTTAATGGAGCAGTGATATGAACGAAAAATTTTACAGGACTTAACTTGAACGTTATTTTCTGGATCGCAATCATATTATCCATGTCTACGTTTGCAAACGTAATACTGAAAGGCAAAATATAAAAATTATCAAATTTTACTTCATATCCAGTTTTGTCGCTAATATATTTTTGGATAAAAGGCACAAATATGAAAGCTCTGGCATAGTATAACGAAACCAGCACAACTAAAACAACAAGTACATATATTGTGTATTTAAAAGATCTGCACATACCTTCCTTCATACCTTTGCCGTCATAACAAACAGACTCAAGCTCAGAACTTGTTTTAGGATATGCTGCTTTCTACTATTACTCTGAAAAGCAAAACAACTTTGTTTATAAGCATTTGAATACCGAATACTTCAGAGATTTTGTCTTCTCAGTATGATAGATGAACAATGAGTGCTGAATCACTACCCCACTTAAATAGCCGAAGATGACATTGCTAATAACAAAAGAAAATCTACTACTTAATCGGCGTGCCGGTTAATCTTGTAAGATTTTTAAATTCTTTTATAAGTTTTACTGTCGTCTTGCCAGGACTGCCGTCGGCAATTTCTCTTGAATCTGCGCTTACTACAGGTATTATTTCAGCCGCAGTCCCGGTTAGAAAACATTCGTCTGAAGTATATACGTTGTATATGCTTACGCGTTCTTCTCTCACCGGAATTTTTAGTTTGTTTTTTGCAAGTTCTATAACAGCATCCCTCGTTATTCCTATCAAAGCTCCTTCCGATCCCGGAGGCGTATAAAGAACTCCGTTTTTCATAAGGAAAATATTATCGCCGGTACATTCAACTACATAGCCCTCAGCGTTTAACATTATGGCTTCCATAACTCCACTCCTTATGGCTTCCATCTTCGCAAGTATATTATTCAAATAGTTAAGCGACTTAATATTCGGGCTTAAAGAATCCTGTTTTATTCTCCTTGTAGAAACCGTTATTACATCCATTCCTTTCTCATAGAGTTCTTCCGGATATAAAGAAATGTTGTCTGTGATTATTATTATTGACGGCGGCGTTATGCACTTTCTGGGATCAAGTCCCAAATCCCCGCTACCTCTCGTAACTACAAGTCTTATGTAGGCATCGCAAAGCTTATTCGTCAAAAGAGTTTTTATCACCGCTTTTTCCATATCTTTTTGCTGAATTGGGATTTTAATATTAATAGCTTTTGCAGACGACCATAATCTATCTAAATGTTCTTTTAATCTGAAAACTCTTCCGTTATAAGCTCTTATACCTTCAAAAATGCCGTCTCCGTATAGTAATCCGTGGTCAAAAACAGAAATTTTTGCATCTTCTTTCTCAACAAGTTTTCCATCAAGATAAATCTTCATTTCTTTCTCCTTTTCAGCATGCGGATATACAATTTAAACACAAACTATATTTAGTGCAGACAATACAAAAAGTTACGCCATGAAATTTTATCATCCCGCAGGAAACAAAATTTTGAATAATCAAAAAATGAGCGAACCCTTAGGCACAGTATTACTTACTGATTATTTCAACATCTTTCCATCAGTTATTTTTATTATTTTGTCGGCTTTGGAAGTAAGTTCGTCATTATGCGTAACAAGCACAAGCGTTAAACCTGTTTCTGAAGAACTTTCAAATAGCAATTTTTCTATTTCAAGTCCAGTAATCTGTCTAAATTACAAGTAGGTTCGTCAGCAAAAACTATCTGCGGATTATTTATCAACGCTCTTGCAATTGCAGCTCTTTGCTGCTCTCCGCCGGATAACTCGCTGGGAAAATGATTCTGACAGTGCAAGATTCCGACTTTCTCCAAAATATTTTGAGCATGCTTAAACTTTATATTTCTCTCATTCCACACCGGAAGCAAAATATTTTCCATAACTGTAAAGTCCGGCATAAGATAGTGAAACTGAAAAACAAAACCTATATTTTTCTTTCTCATAACACACAAATATTTATCATCGCCTGCAAAACAATCAACGTCATCTATATAAATTTTCCCCGACGTAGGTCTGTCCATAAGTCCCAAAATATGGATTAAAGTACTTTTACCAGCTCCCGACGGACCAGTTAAAGTTATTTTCTGCCCGGACATTATTTCAAAATCAATATTTTTCAGCACTTTAATATCTGGCAGACCTTTTCTCTTATAGTTTTTGCTTAAGTTCTCTGCTATTATGTTCATTTTGTGGTTACCGCGTTGATCTCATAGAGAGTAAAACAACTTTGCTGTAAATTGCCACAGGATAATCCAGTCTTTTCAGATTTCTTATCTTACAGCTCTGCTGTTTCACTCAAAATGACAGAAAAAAAATAATTCCAATTTTTATTCTGTTGCTTATCCGTATCTTATCGCTTCAAGCGGGTCTAATTTTGAAACCTGATAAGCGGGATAAATTCCAGCTGTTACTGTGATAATGAATGCGCATGCCGCAATCATAATTATATCTGCCGGTATTATGGATATGGGCAGCTTATCAACGTAATAAATGCCTTTGGGCAGCTTAAATATGTTAAAATATTTTAATAAAAAACTCACTGCAAGACCCGACATAATTCCTAAAACGGTTCCAGATGAACCCACAATAAGTCCCTCGTAAAAAAATATTTTTGAAATTGAAAACTTTGAAAAACCCATCGCAGATATTATGCCTATCTCTTTTGATTTCTGAACGCTCAAAAGCAGAAGATTGTAAACAATATTAAACGCGGCAACAAGTATTATAAGTCCCAAAATTAGAAACATCATTATTTTTTCAAGCTTAAAGCGCCGAGAAAAGATTTTTATTCATCTCAATCCACGTTTTTACCCTGTACGGATAAGATAAATCTTTCTGCAGTGCTGCTGCCGTCACGGCTTTGTCAAAATTATTTATGTGTATATCAAACCCTGTTATCTCATTCTGCACTGAAAAAAGTTTCTGTCCTTCTTCCAAATCAATAAAACCGAGAGAATAATCAAAATCGTACATCCCCGACTGTATAACAGCCGATACCGTAAATTCATACATTTTAGGAATACTGCTGAAATTACTAGGAAACATTAAAACAACTTTATTGCCCACACTGACGGCAATATTTTTTGCAAGCTCGCTTCCGAGAATTATTGATTTTTTCCCTATCTTCTCACCGTTAAAACTCATATCCAAAACTGTCATCTGTTTTGAAAGATCAAGCATGCCGTTTTCATTTTTATAGTCTACAGCTTTTACTATTAAACTCGTCGACAAGCCGAGACTTATGACAATCCCCTGTTTACATATAAACGGAGAAACGCTTAAAACATCGCTGTTTGTTTTTATTTTATATTCAATCTTAAGATAATCTTTAAATGGCTCACCGTCAATCCTTACAACAATTATATGGGGCTGTATGCCCAAAATTTTGTTTCTTATATCATTTTGAAAACCGCTCATAACTGCAAGGGTTACAACAAGAGCAGCAACTCCCAAAGTAGTGCCGCCTACAGCAATAAAAGTAGTAATTAGAGAAAAAAACTTTTCTTTTTTGCCTTTAAGTATCTAAACGCTATAAAAAATTCCACAGACAACATATTCATAAATATTTATTCTGGCCTCATCGCGGGAAATATTATCACTTCCCTGATTGACTCAACACCAGTTAAAACCATAACAAGCCTGTCTATACCTATGCCTAAACCACCAGTCGGGGGAAGCCCCTGTTCAAGTGCAAAAATAAAATCTTCGTCGTAAGGCATAACTTTGTCGTCACCTTTCTTCTTTGCTTTCATCTGCTGCGTAAATCTTATTTTTTGCAGTTCCGGATCGTTAAGCTCGGAATAGGCATTTCCTATCTCTATTCCGCTTATATAAAGTTCAAATCTTTCGGCTATTTCAGGTTGATCAAATTTAACCTTTGAAAGCGGCGAATAAACCGCAGGATAATCCATAACAAAAGTCGGATTTTTTAAATTTGGCACAACTTTTTCCTCAAAAAGCTGATCTAAAATCTTCCTATCGGTTGCATCTTCAGTCAAATCAAGATTCAAGTGCTTTACCTGCTCAAACATTTTCCCGCTTTCAACATACGGCAGCAAATCAAGTCCCGCGTATTTTTTTATCAAATCAAACATCTTCACTCTTGTGAATTCTAAATTTAGAGCGGATCCAATTTTTTTTGCAGCCGCTTTGATTAAAATTTCGCTCATGTCCATCATATCGTTGTAGTCGGCATACGCTTGATAAAGCTCCAGCATAGTAAATTCAGGATTGTGGTTTTTATCTATGCCTTCATTTCTGAAGTTTCTTCCTATCTCAAAAACTCTATCTAGTCCTCCAACTACAAGACGCTTTAAAAAAAGTTCCGGGGCAATCCTTAAAAATAAATTTATATCTAAAGCATTGTGATGCGTTATAAACGGTCTTGCGTTTGCTCCCCCCGCAAGAGACTGCAAAATAGGAGTTTCCACTTCTATAAAACCAAGCTCTTCAAGTTTATGTCTTACAGCTGAAATTACCATACTTCTTTTTACAAAAATATCTTTTACTTCACTGTTTGCAATTAAATCCAGGTATCTTTGTCTGCATCTTATTTCGATATCTTTAAGTCCATGCCACTTTTCAGGCAGCGGCCTGAACGCTTTTGTAAGCATAGTCCATTTTTCAACCATTATGCTTAATTCATTTGTTCTCGTCCTGAAAGGTATTCCTTCGACGGCAATAATATCAGATATGTCAACCATACTTTTAAAAAATTTGTACTGCTCTTCTCCCATTTTGTCCGCCCGGATATAAATCTGAATTTTTGCAAGCCCATCTTTTATATCCAAAAATGCCGCCCTACCCATATTCCTGTACGTCATAACTCTGCCTGCAGCTTTAACTTTTATGTTCGCCAGCTGTTCTCTTTCAAGATAAATAAACTTTTTTTGTATGTCGGCGTTATTTCCATCTAAAACATATTTTGCGGGATAAGGATTTACCCCAGCATTCGTAAAATCTTTTATCTTTTGTTTTCTCTGCTGAATTATTTGTTCAATAGGAGTTGACTGCTGCTCTCGTTCTCTTTTTTCCATTTGCCACGTTTTCCTGCACATAAAAATCTAAAATAAAACTACAAAAATTGTATCATTTTCTTGAAGTTCAGTCAAAATAATGAGTTTAATTTTTCATTTAAAAATCAATCCGTTTTTTAACTGCTAAAACATTTCGGCATCAACAATACCTGAAGGAATATCGAGAGTTGAAACTGCACATTTCTTACGGGTAAAGCTATTTTAAAAGGTTTTAACGACTTTATAACCTTTAGAGCCCTATTCTCTCTGTCTAAGTAAACAAAATGCATAAAAAATATGCACAGATCTACACTTATCAAACGAAAGAGCATAATTCGCTCTTTTTTTAACATAAATCCTGCAAGTTTTTTCCAAAATGTTCCCACTTAGACTACAGGTATATTCAATTTTATACTTTCCATTAAATGTCCTTTGTAACCGCAAACAGACAATTGCCTCAGAAGCAATCTATATTGTGAAAAGGACCAACATCTCAACACTGGCATCTTATGATGACAATTCATTACAATTTATGTTATAATTTTGCTATGAAAAAAAATGTCATATTTTTATCATTTTTCTCATTAATAATCATCTGCGGAATCTTTTATCCGCTCATTGAATTTCTCTCAAAAGACAAAGCAAAAGATTTGGAAATTATGGCAGTAGAAAAAGCCAAATCTGCTTTAAAAGTAATCGTACCGTCTTTTAACAAAGCTCTTGAAAATTCAGATGATATAAACCTTCTTATAAACATAGAATCAGTTGCAAAAATAGAAAATATTACAACCTGCTTTATTTTAGATAAAAATGGCAAGGTAATTATACATAACAATGTAAGTGAATGGAGTGCAGAAAGAACTAGCAGAATTTACAATAAAGCAATAGAACAAAAAACTCAATCTTTACAACAAACGACTAATAAAGATTTTTTATTATTTTCAGAACCGCTTATAAGCGACTGCACACTGTTTTGCATATTTTCGGTTAAGGAAGCAAAAGAAACTTCAAGAAACTGGAAAATAAAATATTATACCGCCGCTTCATCCGTCGCGTTGCTTATTGTAATAATTCTTTATTGTCTTTCAAAACTGTTTATACTATTGCCGTTTAACAGAATAAAAAAATCTTTAGAAAATAATAAATTTAACGAAAAAATAAAAGAAAAGATATCAAAGAAAATAAAAATACTAGAAGAAGACAGAGAAAGTTTAGGTAAAATTATTGAATACTCGCAGGAAACTTCAATTAAAGACAGTTCAGCATTTATAATATTAAATTCACTGAACAGAGTCATGTATGCCTACGACAATACAGGCACTATCCTGAAAAAAGATTTTGAAAAAGGCGTACATATACTTGAAATCTCAGAAAATCCGAATTTAGTTAAGATAATATCAAAAGCAAATGAAAACCCCGGAAAAGAAATTAATGAATCTTTTGAGAATTATGAGATTACTGCAGTTTTAATAAGTGCCGACGGCAAAACTGCAGGAACAATCATTAAAATAATATTCTCCTGCTAACAAACTTATTGCCACAATTTACTTTTGCTTTTTCTTTTTTTTGTTTTATTTTTTGCATTTACCATATTCTGTGAAACCAGACAGGATTTCGGTTTGTATATATTCCTCTTTCTTCACCGTAAAACGAATATTCAATATTAATCATATCGGAAATAAGTCATCATCCTAGAGCAAGGTAACCAGAGTTAATACATGCTCTTACAACAAACGACTCGAATTTATATTTAACTCCTATATGCGATCTCTTAAGAGCAGTGTCAGCAAAAGGTTCATCCGGATTCATTAAATTTAAGTCAAACGCAAAAACCATTCTGTTATCTAACGCGGTATTTGCCGAACCAATAATAAAACTTTTCAGGATATATATGCTACTCCAAAGTTTAGAATCAATTTTTGCCTCAGAGTAACCCTCCAAAAACTTCAATGAACCTAAATCCAATTTCTTATACTCTATTCCATAATTGTAAATATCAGACATGCTTAAACCGAAATTTCAACACGAACCTAAAATATAACCTTATCGGCAAAACTCTTTATTTTGTACATATACTTAAAACTTGCACCCAAAAACAACGATCATGGAAGCACTTTAAGAGGATTAATTTTAAAAGCAATATGAAGAACACCAACTAACGTTCTTTCCGCTTTATGCGACAACGGCAACTCAAATTTAAAATTTAAATTGGCATAAGAAAAAAAACGACCAAATCAAAACTTAATGAGCTTTGTACAATAATAAGGGTTTAGAAATAAATAAAATATTCGGCACCAAAACGAAGACACATATCATATTATTTAACATATGAAAAACTATTTTACTAATAAAGTCTCATCGGTATTTACAAAAACCATTAAAATCTTCTTTGTTGTTCAAATACGAATCAATTTCTCTATTTACAGCGATATCAATCTGAGTTAAACA
Source organism: Candidatus Endomicrobiellum trichonymphae (assembly GCF_002355835.1). Taxonomy (NCBI): domain Bacteria; kingdom Pseudomonadati; phylum Elusimicrobiota; class Endomicrobiia; order Endomicrobiales; family Endomicrobiaceae; genus Candidatus Endomicrobiellum; species Candidatus Endomicrobiellum trichonymphae. The sequence goes on from NZ_AP017459.1 coordinate 947,451, forward strand.
ATCACCTCTGCGGGTTTGGATGGTAAAATAACACATATTCATCATCAGAAATTGCGGTAAAACGCCTCCCATGCTCATTGGACTCAAACCTTTTAGCATCGTTCTGTCTTCTTTCTGCACCGCAAAAACTACTGAGTTAAAAACCAACATTAAAACTGTTAAAATTACTATTTTATTTTTCATAATACATCAAAATCAGCAATTGCTCTTTTATACCCAATATTCTTAGAAATAAACCAGAAGCCTGTTTTTATAAAATTGATTACTATATGTCCGAAAATAACTATGAATATGGTATGAAATATTAATAAAACTAAAGGGATAAGCATTTTTACAGGTGCTTCCTGCGCTTTTTTCTTGGTAGACTAAGTTCTTTCATTTCTCAGCAAACCGCTTTAAAGTATCCGCATTCCTGTATCTGATTCAAGCGACATATTTACCGTTCTGACAAAAAACCCCAACTGTTCAACCTCAGTTTTTTGCACCATCTCCATTAAAGCAGCCTTTTTATCATAATCAAGAGAAACTTTTGTCAAGCGTTTTTAAATTCGTTTGCCAACGGCTCCTGCAGTATTTGTGTAACTTTTTCAGCAACTCCGTAAAAGTCAAGGACTGCGTCAAGCATAACAGAAAGTGGCAATTGTCTTGCTATAAGCTCTTTTCTCCTTTTAGCTCCCTCCTTGAAAACCAATCCAAAGAATAATATTACAAAAATATCAGTATTTACAAAAACAGCGGCAAATCCTATCCCGGCAATTGTTGAAAACAATTGAAGTGCAAGAAATTGATAAGGATCAATTCTTTCATATCTGCCACCGAGAGAGTTTAAAATTATTCCGATTTCCCAATTTCAGCTGCAAATCTTCCATATTTCACACAAGCTATAAAGTCTGCCGAATTTTTCGGCATTATACATTATTACAGACACTATAAAACTTTTATTTTCTTTTTTTTCAAAAGCATTATGCATTTTCATTTTCCTGATGTTCGCAAGCAAATAATAAACCTAAAAATACGCAAAATAACACTATCATTAAAAATCAATCTCCGTCATTTTTCTTATTATAAACAAGCATGCAAACAACCATTAAAACCACAACAAGAAGCAAAATATTGCCCGGCAAAATAATAAATAAAGACTTCACAATATCAGGCTCAATCGCACACATCATAGATAAAACTATAAAAGGTATAATGCCAGATATTCTGCCCCACGCCTTGTCAAACAATTATTTCTGACTGTATTGCAACTCTTTGACTGGAGTATCACTGTTTAAACTCGCTCCCGTGTCTTTAGTATTCTCTTATACCATAAGTTTAAATTCCTTGCTATTAGAATTCCGAGAAGCGCCTTCCAAAACTCTATCAAAACTCACACCCAAAGCCAATTCGTCCGACATTTTTTCAAATTCGAGTTTTAGCAGTATTAATTGTATTTTGAAGAGACTGGCCAACTGCACAGACAGTTAAATTCTTAAAATCAAAAGACTTTTTCTTATTTCCCTTTGTCTTTATCCTTGTTATTTTACCTGCAAGAAAATATATAAAACAAAATACAAACGCGGCAAGAGAAATAAGAAATAATATCTCTTTCATTTAAAAACTTAAATATCTAATATTTACTCCTATTTGCGAAGCCGTATTTACAAACTCTGGAATATATCCCGAAAAAATAAAATCGCCTTTCTAAATACCATTTTCAAAACCTTTTAAATCAAATCTGAAAACATATCTGATTCCATATATTCTCTTTACTACAGAACGAACCGTCGGAATAACGTGTAAGCTGCACTTTATAATGCCAACTGCAGACGCAATTTGCGAGACAATCGAAATCATTCCTGACATCATAACTATTGTTACAAGTTTTCTTATATTAATTTCGCCCAGTTCTTCCGTCGACTTAGATCTGCTTTCAAATATGCTCCTGCTGAAGTTGTAATTCTGCAGAATATTCCTCAATGGTGACAAGTCTTTCTTCTTTTGGTATAAACGAGGATACAACATTTAAAAAAGTAGTCTTTCCGGTTACTCATCCTCAAATAATAATGCTTTTTTTCAAAATAACCGATGTTTTTAAAAACTCAATAATTGCCTTGCTGATGCTTCCCGACAAAATTAGAGAATCGGTCAAAAGTTTATTTTTAAAAAAATTTCCTCGTGACTGTTAAAAGACGCAGTCTTATAACTGCATTAACACGCGAACCGTCTTTAACCCTCGCGTCAACATGCCTGCCAACCTGCGAAATTACTCTGTCTATAACGGTTTTAAGTCTCTTTTCGTACCGTCTACTTTAATTTTTCGTTGTCCGCTTCATTGGCATAATCTTTCATTTCTTCTAAAAGCACTTCTTGTATATTATCTCTCAATTCCTTATATACGTTTTCATCTTGATAATAACGATCGGCGGATACTTTCAAAGTTTTTGTTTGGGGACTGTAAATATTAATTACATTTTCCAAAGCCGAGACATAAAAATTCGATTTTTCCCTGTAAGAAAATTTTAGAGAGAGTACCTGTTCCTGCACATAGAAATTGAACTCAGAGCAAATGGCGTTCTTAAAAATCTCAAAACCGCTTAATATTTTATTCTCATGGGAATCAAAGCTGACATCAAGTTTTAAGTATATAAAATTCACATTTGACAATACAGAGTTATATTCCTATGAAATTAAAATCGCACTCTTTGCGGATACCACACCAGACATATAAGGAAGAAGCACCTATAAAAGTATTACTATTCCTTAAAAAGCCGTCTTTTTTTACCGCAATAAATATTATTTCCCAATATTTGAATATTTGCTCATTATCTCTAAAATTTCTTTTTGGTTTACCTATTTTAAATTTCTTCATTATTTTGAAGAAGTGCTATTTTTGAAATATCTTTTACTATTGAAGAAAGTCTTAACGGTTTTATATTTGATATTTCAACATCACCAGCAGGTCTTATCACATATTTAAGACTCCCTCTTTGCGAAGCTATAAGAATTTTTTGCACTTCTTCAAAAGATACAGACAGAGTTATAATACCAACATTCTTGTAATCGTCACCCCATTTTTTGACGTCCCTATATAATTGTTGCCTACTGATAAAGACGAGAACATTCTGTGCAACTGCAAACACTGATTCCTGAAGTTCTTTATTTGTATCGGTATAATCTCTACAATCTACTATGCCGAAAATATATGTGCTTGCTCCAGTCGTTAAAATATTTGACGTTTCTATGTCAAAATTTACTGATAACGCTTTTTTGTTTTCAGGAATTAAAGCACTTATGCCAGTCTCCTGATTTGTTTTAGATATTTTTGTTGAAAGTATCTGCTCATTTTCTTCAATTGTATTTAGCGATATATAAACTGCAGTGCCATCACTAGTGAATAAATCTTCTATACTCTGGAAATGCTTTTGGCTGCATATATTCTTTCGGAATGCGCTTTGCAGAAAGCATATACTGCTGTATGACTCTGTTCCTTGAGGAATTATTCGCGTTGCAAAAACCGTTTTAACGGTTAAGTAAGCCATCATTTTATACTTAATTTCTACATATAAGCAAAAAATACGGAAAGAAAAGCGAAAATAAGAGCAAATAATACCGTTCTTTTCATTATTTAGTACGTACTCTCTATTTATGCTTTCTGTACTGTTTCCGTAGCACTTTCAAACTTTCCTTTAACTTTTTCCCCTAAACTTTTATAAGCTACAAAAACAATTCCTACTACTACCGAGACAATAAGAATATACTCAACCTTTGTGTCTTTTAATCCAACCCCAATTTAGCATCTTTTCTGTCCTCTTTTTATTTTTAGCGTCTCGGAGCAGCTTGACTGCCGGTTCCAGACAATACTCCAGAACGAGCTTTTATTCCTATATCTTCCCTGCATGTTATTTTTAATATTTCGAGAATTTTGTATGAATACTTTATCTCTATGATAGATTTTTTGGTAAGTGCGGGCACTAATCATGTTGTCATATTAAGAGTATCATTATGATTAAATTTTACAATATTGGGAATAATTTCAATATTATCAAAATCATATTTAACTGATTCGCAATCATTTATTTCAATTTTAATATCAAGTTTATCAGGATCAAGAGTCCTCTCTATTGTCCTTGCATTGCAAAAATAATCCTTGATATCATCCATCTTCTATATACTCTTTGCTGAAAGGATATATGCAATTAAATCCGTACCATACCTTAAGCCGTAGAAATTTGCTGCCACGTAAGCACTGACAACAGCATGAAAAATAGTCGCTCGTTATTTTAATAGATAATAGACAAGCGATACCGATTATTTATTTCTTTATTTCCTTTTCTTTCTGCGCTTCTAAAGTTTCCACCACTTCCAAAAACAGCTGATGTTCACGGTCAGAGGCTTCTAATGTATCCTTCTTTTCATTTATATTTTTGTATATTTCAGAAGCTTTCAATGAATTCTTTAGATATATCTCTTGTTCTCCCAGAGTTAAAACAGATTTTCCAGCCTTGAACTGATTAAGGTTATAGAAGTCTGTATCTAAAAAAGAAATTATTTTCTCATTAAGACGATCCACAGCCGACAACTCTTTCTTTTGTCCGCAAATCGACATTCCTATTAACACCGCTCCTGCTCCTAAAAATACACCTAACAAAACTAGATTATTCTTTTCATTTTATTTTCCTTTTTTCTATTATCTTTATTGAATCTGTAAAATGCTTATCATAATACCAACTTTCAGCAACCATTCTTTTTTACTGCTTTACAAAACTTAATGTGCAAAAAAAACAGGATGAACAAACCAAAATTTTAATATTGTACCATATAGCATATTTTCGTTTTTAAGTGGCTGCATCAGTCTCTTGCCAATGTCAGCACATACACTTTTTTTGTGCCGACTGTCTTTAATGCCAAAGAACAAGCTGAGACGGTGGCGGAAGTTGTAGCTATATCATCTATTAATATTACGGACTTACTTTTTAAGATACCGCTGTTTTTTACAAAAAATGAATCTTTAATATTTTTCGCTCTCTCCAGCTTAGACAACTTAAATTGCGGTTTTGTAATTTTCTTTCTGGATAGAACATTTCTCAGAATTGGAATGCCTGCCTTAATCGATATTTCATTTGCCAGCAGTTCTGCCTGATTGTAACCTCTTTTAATTCTTCTTACAATATTTAAAGGAACCGGTATTATAAATTCCGCATCGTTATAAAAACTATGCAGTTTCATTGCTTCATACATATACAAACCAAAATCTCTTGCAAGAAAAGACCTGCCTGAATATTTGAATTTTAATATCAGACTCCGCAATGAATCTTTATATAAATAAACCGACCTCATTTTGTCAAAAGCATATTCTTTAGGATGTTTTTTGCATATACAACAATATTCTCCACCGTCATATAATGGCATACCGCATTTTTGGCACAGCAGATTCTTTATAACTGGAAAAGATTCCTTGCATTTATCGCATATTTTTGTCTGCGATAAGAAACTTAAATCGTCTCCACATACGGAACATGTAACTGGATGAAAGAAATTAGCAATCCTTAAGAAAAAAATTTTCATTAATATCAAACATCCTGCATATTGACAAACTCAGTTATGACATCTTTGAAACTTGTCGTCAAAAATTGGAATTAGATTTTGAATCCGTAGTCTGTTTGTCATATTTAGAAGAACTATACAGACTTGTTGCAAATCTCTAAAATATTCAGTCTTTTATTTTCTTTTATAGATTCCTCAAAGCTATGCCTTTCAAAAATAACAAACAACAAATCCTATGCTTATTGAAACCGAGTGCAGAATACTAATAAAAAATCTACAATAGTGTTCGGAGATTACAGATAAACAACACATACCGCAGAACCTATTTTTTCTCAGTAAAAAAAAGTGTATTCACCTTCCATTTTTTTCTTTGCCGCCATCTAGAACCATATCGGCAACTTGCCTATTAAAGAAATAATATCATAATAATTTAAACATTATATCACAATATTTGAATCTGTCCGGTTTACGCCAATAAGAAGCTTGAAATACTCTGATATTTCATAATCCACACTAGCAGATATGCTGCAGATGCATTGTTATCTTTTTCCACGTTTATTTTCGATCGCTAATTTACATATTTAAAATTTGACAGCAAAATAATCCTGTTTTTAAACGACAGCACTTTATTGATAACAGGAATTCTTATCTCTGACGGAAATATTATATCGGAACTAATCTGTCCCATATAAGTATTCCTATAAACGTTTGAATAGTATCTCCCCAAAGTTTTTTTCTGCTAACACTCGTCATTTTCGTATTTTAAATTGAATCTCAATTTCCCCAAATCAAAAGCGCATTGTCCGACATACTTTTTGAAAGAGATCGGACAGACTCCTCGAAGTAATATAATCCCACTCATTAGAATTCGCATTTTCAAAAGTGCAATACAAGTCGAACATTTTTTAAAATCTAAGTCTTTAATCAATTCTGCGCACAGCGTTGTTAACATAAGAAATACCGTAAGTTGTTACGCTCTTATTATGGCGTTTAAAATCAAGCTGCATGCCGACCTTCCATTCTACTATCCCGAAAAATCTTTCTATATCTGACATTCCTATAAACATTTCAGGACATGCGAGTATATTTTATACGTCTTTTTTTGTTCCCGCTATATAAGAGATCTCGTTACTTAATCGTTTTAATTATATCATTAGGACATCCAAGAATATGTCCCTGAATAAGTCCTATCCTGTGAGCCTCCTGCAAACGCTTGTTGTGTTCTGTTTCTGTAATAACCACATCCTGATCCTGCTTATGTTCAAGAAGAATTCTAAAACCCCAATATACGTATCCAACAAATACATTTTTTTTCACTTTTTTATAAATTTTGATATAATTATAATATACAAGAAAGATGCTAGTTGTTTGCCGTCATAGGAATACTTGTGTTTCTGTTTACCTTAACCTTAAATGTCATCCCCGAAATCCGAAGTTATAAACTGGGAGCTACCGGTTACTGTTTCTTCAGTTGCTCAACATCAGATTTCCGGTACAGTTGATTGCGTGATCGCGAAATAATAAACAATAAAATGTTTCTTTCAGTAACCATCATTATATGATAAAAAAACTACATTTATATACTATTAAAGAGTCTTTTGGATCTTTCCTTCTTGGAGTGGCTGTATTTTCTATTCTTTTTATTTTGGATTATGTGTTTGAGCTTGTAGATCTTTTCCTTTCAAAAGGAGTATCCTTTTTTTTAGTTCTAAAATTATTTGCTTTCGCACTTCCCAACATTTTAAGGCTAGCGATACCTATGTCCGTGCTTTTTGGCATATTAATCGCTTACGGGAAACTATCAGAAGACAATGAAATCACGGCAATGAAGTCTTCAGGAGTGAACTATAGAACTCTTTCGCTACCTATAATAATTCTCGTATGCATAATATCTTCTTTCCTTCTGTTTTTTAATCACTTTTTGTCGCCGGCAATGAATTCCAATTTCGTAAATCTCTATCGAGAAATTCTCACAAAAAAACCACTTATCAAATTTACCGAAAAAACAACAATTGAATTGGGAGAATACCGTTTATACGCAAATAAAGTAAACAGAAAAAATAATACTCTCTACGAAGTAAGCATATATAAATTTGAAAATAAGGACGATTATTGTTACGGATATAATGACGAAAAAAGCGATAAAAAAAGTTTATTCTTGCAAAACAACAGCAAAGCGTGGCGTATAGCGGCATCTTCGGCAAAAGTCAAATCCTATCAAAACGGTACCCAGTTCTTTATTTATGACGGTTATTGGCAGAAAGCAAACTTTTCAGATATAAATAATATGACACATATGACTTTTAAGTCTTATTGTTTTTTTATACCGATCTCCGAGGTTATGAAAGAACAAACTTTAAGCATGTCAGAAAAGTCTTCGCCTGAAATCCTTAAAACCATAAAAACCTGTAAAGAACAAGATATTCCCTTTACGGCAAACGAAATTGAATTCTGGATTCGATGGATTTACGCTCTCGCCCCGATTTCTTTTGTGCTTATTGCGTTGCCTATAGGAATAATGGCAGGCAAAGACGGGAAAACCATAGGTTTTGGAATGAGTTTGAGCATCATATTAGTCTACTATATGCTACTTATACTTGCGTTAATCTTAAGCGAAAAAGAGTATGTTCCGGCAAATCTTATAATGTGGCTCCCGAACATTACAGTTACTGCCGCCGGAATTTGTTTATTTACAAAAATGGTAAAAAAATAATGAAAATTCTTTACAAATACATTACTAAAATCTTTGTAAAAATTTTTCTGTTTACGACTGCGGTAATTGCATTAGTAGGAATAATATCCGAATTATTCAGACAGACAAATCTTTATATAGACAATAAAACTCCTTTTTACCTGATACTCATCCACCTGCTCTCAGATATGCCATGGTGGCTTATACAAGCACTTCCCATATCCGCTCTTTTAGCTCTCTTATTTGCTCTCGGAGATTTATCAAAAAATAACGAGATAACAGCAATAAAAGCCGCCGGAATAAATATTTCGAGGATTATTATATTGTTTTTTATAATGGGGTTTGTCATAGGAACAGGCGACTTCGCCATAAAAGAATTTATTGTTCCTAAAACAAGCTTATACAACAAGACAATAGAAAAAGAAAAAATACAGAAAGAAAAAATAAATATAAAAACCGAATTCTATTCTTTAATAGTTCCCGCGTTAAGTAACACAAGAATTACAATAGACCATTTAAACACCGAAGAAAATGTAATGAAAAATATTGCAATAGAAAAATACAGCGACAAATTTAAAATAGAGCATCTCATTTTAGCCGAAGTCGGCATATGGGAGAATGACTCGTGGCTTTTAAAAAACGGAATCATAAGAAATTTTAATGCTAATTTCTGGAATGAAACATATTTTGAACAATATAATTCCAATATACATATAAAACCTGAACATATGGCGATGGCGATACAAGATGTCAACTACGAGACTATGAATATGCACGCGCTTAAAAAATATATCAATCAGCTTAGATTGTTCGGACAAACAACAGTCAGAGAAAGAATTATTTTAAATATACGATTTGCCGCCGTTTACGCTTACATTGTAGTTATGATGATAGGAATTCCTTTTGCTATTGGATTTGAAAACAAACTAGGTAAAATATTAAGCTCTACGCTCGCTATGACTGCCGCACTTATTTACTGGGGAACTCAGGCAATCACAAAGTCGCTTGGCGAGAATCTTATCTTATCGCCATTTATAGCCGCTTGGCTCCCAAATCTAATATTTTCAGCAATTGGAATTTATCTGCTCATTAAAGTAAAGAAATGATGAATCTTAAGAAGATTCTATTTTATGAAAAAAATAAGTTATTTAGTTAAAGACATTCTCCGTTTTAAATAAAAAAATTCTCAACAAAATTTAAGACTGCTCTCTGCTTATAGGTTAATTTCACTAAATTATTCCGTCTTTTACGCACAACAAAAGCATGAAAAAATTTTCTTTCTAAGTTGCAGATGTCGCAATTTCTTGCAACAATCGCAATATGGATAAAAAAAATTAAATTTATTATCATATTCACGATATATTGAAGTTTATATCGGAGGTTATAATATGCATATCCCTGACGGGTTTCTAAACAGCAGTTTGTCCGGAGGACTGCTTGCCAGCGCATTAGGCATGCTCGGATTCTGTTTAGGAAGAGTTCTCCAAATCGCAACTACATTTGCAGATGTTCCTGTGGGAAATAATGGCAATACAAGTGCCGGATTCTGCGAAAGCGGACTTTCTAACAATGCAGGTAAATATTTCCAAAAGCTGACAATTGCCGCACTGTGGATATTTGCTTTCCAGATGTTCAACATTCCCATACAATCAGCGACTTCGGCACACCCAATAGGGGGAGTATTTGCGGCTGTTCTTGCGGGACCGTCTGCAGGATTTTTAATAATTTCTTCTGTCCTTACCGTTCAGTCTTTATTTTTCGCCGACGGAGGAATACTTTCACTCGGCGCAAATATTTTTAATATGGCTTTTGTCGGTTCTTTTCTTCCCTATTACATTTACAAAGCATTGTCAGAAAAAAATTATCATTTGGCAATCATAGCAGCATGTTTCTTTTCGGTGTTAGCCGCCACTTTATCCTGTCTGATTGAACTCGATATTTCGGAAACCGTATCCTTTACAACAGCTTTTAAAGATATGATGAGTCTGCATTTGATTGTCACTTTACTGGAAACTGTCACTACTATGGCGTTACTTAAAGCATTTAAAAATTTAGCGGAAAATAAAAATGAATAAAAAAACTGGCGCTGTTATATTTCCTATATTTGTCGTGCTTTCTGCAAGTTTGTTTACTTCTAAACACCCCGATACTTTGGAAACGCTTGCAGTAAACTACGGCTTTGACAAGCAAGCCAAAGAGACGGTTTCAATATTTGCGGGATACTCTTTTCCTTTCATCAATAATCAATTCCTGTCAACTTTATGTGCCGGCGCAACAGGTTTAATTCTGTTGTATGTTTTGTACAAAGGAATAAATAGTGTCGTCAAACATTTCACAAAATAAAATATTTTTCTGTTTTAGAAACGGACAAAAAAATGAATAAAGCAAACCGGAAAGAACAGATTTTAGAATTATTGAAATGTGTAAAGGACGGGCAAGTATCCCCGGATGATGCATTGTTGCGGATGCAGACTGCCCCTTTTGAAGATTTGGGATACGCCAATATCGATTATCACAGAGGACTTCGACAAGGCACAGGAGAGGTGATTTACGGACAAAATAAAACACCCGTACAAATCAGAAATATCATATTCAATATGCTGGATAAAGGCTCAAATAACATTATAATTACGCGAATTTCCCGACAAACAGCAGATTTCTTAATCAAACAGAAAATAAATTTGGAATATCATCATATCGCGAAACTTGCCGTTGCAGAACGCGACAGCAGAACGCAACGAGTCGGCTCGATGGTAATCGCATCCGGCGGCACAAGTGATATACCCATATGCGAAGAAGCCGCCATTACCGCAGAGATTTTGGGAAGCCTTGTCATCCGCTTATACGATGTCGGCGTTGCAGGACTGCACCGACTTTTATCACAGCAAAATATTCTAGCAAAAGCACGCGTCATTGTAACAGTCGCAGGCATGGAAGGCGCTCTCGCAAGCGTGATTGGAGGACTTGTGAGCTGTCCAGTTATCGCGGTGCCTACAAGCATCGGCTATGGTTCCAATTTCAATGGTCTTTCAGCACTCCTTGCAATGCTTAACTCTTGCGCAAACGGCATTTCGGTCGTCAATATAGACAATGGTTTTGGCGCTGGTTATATCGCCAACCGCATCAATAAGATGGAGACTATTTGATGAAAACACTTTATTTGGAATGCGCTATGGGAGCTGCCGGAGATATGCTGACGGCAGCATTATTAGAATTAGTTAACGATAAAGCAGATTTCTTAAAACAAATAAATTCAATCGGAATTCCAGGACTTAAAGTGAATATGGAGTCTGTCGTAAAATGTGGGATTAGCGGCACGCATATCAGAGTAAGCATTGACGACGGCATAGGAGAGTCTTGTGCAGATGCAGCTATTCTGAAATACATTCATAAACATAACAATCTTTCTCTTAAGCACAGTCATACAAGTTTTGAAAAAATTGAAAATATTATTGCCAGATTGTCTGTTTCTCAAAAAGTTAAGGACAATGCGCTAAGCATCTACCGGCTGATTGCCGGAGCTGAAGCTTCTGCACATGGAATTTCTGTAGAACAGATTCATTTTCACGAGTTAGGCAACGCAGATGCCATAGCAGATATTGTCGGTGTATGCATATTAATGGAATCTCTTGCCCCGCAGGAAACAATTGCATCTCCGATAAATGTGGGCAGTGGGTTTGTGCAATGTGCACACGGTGCAATACCTGTACCGTCTCCCGCAACAGCATATATCTTACAAGACATTCCGATTTACAGCAGAAATGCGCATGAAGAACTATGCACGCCTACCGGAGCTGCTATTATCAAACACTTTGTAAAGCGTTTTGAACAGATGCCCAAAATGCGTGTTCAAAAAATAGGCTACGGTATGGGCACAAAAGACTTTGAGTACGTTAACTGTCTCCGCACATTTTTAGGAGAAACTGAAAACAGCAACGACGAAATAAATGATCGCATAGTGCAATTACAATGCAATCTGGACGATATGACCGGTGAAGCTGTAGGATTTGCCATCAATTTATTATTACAAGAAGGCGCTATGGACGTTTTTACCGTTCCAATTCAAATGAAGAAAAACCGTCCGGCAGTTCTACTTACCTGTATATGCAATGAATATAAAGCTCATTTCTTCGCAGAATTAATACTGCGGCATACAACTACTTTCGGCATACGCCGAACCATCTGCGACCGTTATGCATTAAAACGCAAAACTTTAACAAAGCAAACATTATTTGGCAGCATACGAATAAAAACAGGAGAAGGTTATAATATAAAAAAATTTAAGCCGGAATATGACGATATTGCGGAAGCAGCGCATTTAAATAATGTATCTTTCAGTGAAGTTAATGATGCCGTATTATGTAATAAAACAAATGAAGAGAAAAAAATATGAATACAAAACAAAAATATGAAATGTTAAAAGAATATATCTCTGACTTAGCCAATCTTATCGTCGCATTTTCAGGCGGAACAGACTCTACTTTCCTACTGAAAACGGCGCACGGAGTTTTAGGCAATAAGGTCATTGCCGTAACTGCAAAATCATGTTCTTTCCCGCAACGCGAGTTAAATGAAACAACAGCATTTTGCGAAAAAGAAAACATACGTCAAATTATCTGCGATGTAGAAGAACTAAATATCAAAGGTTTCTCCCGCAATCCGACAAACCGATGCTATCTGTGTAAAAAAGAGTTGTTTGTAAAAATTTGGTCTGTAGCCAAAGATAACGGCATATATAATGTATCTGAAGGTTCAAATATAGACGATGACAGAGACTACCGACCGGGTTTGAAAGCAGTATCTGAATACAGCGTTAAAAGTCCGCTTCGTCATGTAAAACTCACAAAAGATGAAATCCGCTCACTTTCCAAAAAGCTTGGACTGCCTACATGGAACAAGCAGTCTTTTGCCTGCCTGATTTCACGGCTTCCCTACGGAGAAGATATTACGCCGCAACGTTTGTCAATGATAAACCACGCAGAACAATTGCTCTTGGATATGGGACTCAGACAGGTAAGGGTGCGCCATCATAGAAATCTTGCTCGTATTGAAACAGATGAATTGGGATTTAATATTCTTATGGAACGCAGTCAGCGCGAGAAAGTGTATAAACAATTCAAAGAAATTGGCTTTACATATGTTACAATAGATATTATAGGATATCGCACTGGAAGTATGAATGAAATGCTACCCATAAATATTGTAAAATCTCTTTACAAAACTTAGAAAGATTAAGACATCACAATTTATTTAAATATTTTTCCAACCACTGGCACTATTGTGATTTATTTTTAATTCCACCCTTAATTTTCTCTATTGTTGTCATTTTCATACCTGTTCTCAACTTATCGCAGTTCAATGTTGCCAATTTTTCAGCTTTTTCCCTTAAAATCTCATTCGTTATGCTCAATACTCCATTTATAATGTGGAGGTCGGATTTCTGCTCATCCACTTTATAAAACATCCCCTTTACAGTACATTACATAATAATACAAAACTAAAAATTGAGTTTTTCATCTATAAACTCTTTTTTATTTACCTGTCCAATTTCATTATTTAAAGTTCGCATCTGGCTTAAATTTTATCAATACCAACAGCAATTTATTATAAAACCGCTATTAAAGATGTGACACCATCACATTCGAAATTACGATAAAAGCCGCGACGACGAAGTTCCTTTGTCTTAGACAAACGGAAAACTCATGAAAATCTTTATCCTCTCGGATGAAATTTTTTATGCTGCTGTACAATTCTATCCTCATCAAGATGCGTATAAATCTGCGTTGTCGTAATTGAAGCATGCCCCAACATTTCCTGAACAAAACGGATATCAGCTCCACCTTTAAGTAGATGACTTGCGAAAGAGTGTCTTAAAGTATGCGGTGTAATATTTTTATTAATCCCTACGTTTTTGGCAATATTTTTAAGCTGTCTCCAAAACTCTATTCTTGAAAGTTTTTTGCCGAGCCTTGAAATAAATATATGATCATTAACATTTAAACAGGGTCTTCTTTTTTTTAAATAAATACTAATAAAAAATTTAGCTTTGTTTCCGAAAGGAACAAGTCTTTCTTTAGAACCTTTGCCAATAGTCCTTAAAAAACAGTCTTCCAAATTTATATCTGAAAATTTGAGATTTATAAGCTCTGAAACCCGCAGTCCCGCAGCGTACAGAAGTTCAAGCATCGCCTTATTTCTTATATGCATTTCATCATCATCGTTTATGGAATTTAAAAGTAAATCGACCTCGTCAAAAGTAAGTATGTCCGGCAAATTTTCAGGAAGGTTTGGAGTTGCCAGATACAAGGTAGGATTATTTTTAGCCAAATCTTCCGAATTCAGAAATTTATAGAACTGTCTCAAAGACTCAATAACTCTAAAAATAGATCTTGGTTTTAAGCCTTCAGTTTTCATTTCCCACAAAAAATCAGTTATATCATTATGTTCAAAATTTTCAAGAGATATCTGCTTCTTTTTAGCAAAATTAATAAATTTTAAGACATCAGCTTTATAAGCCAAAACAGTATTTTCTGACAACCTTTTCTCAACGATTATATAGGAAATAAAATCATTAAGCGCTTCTTTACAATCCGTCATAATATATTACCTTTCAGACAACAATATATGAACCCATCACTTTGGACAAATTCAGTTTAAGACTCAAATCCACAATTTCCTATTCTCTCAAAAGCAACTCTCCCTCTACAAAAGGCATTAGCTTGATATTATATGTTCTAAAATTCTAAAGAGCGGAATTGTATTATTAAAAAATTATTACAAAAACATTTTTTATTTGTTTTCCTGTCAGGTCGTAAGCGACTGAACATTATTCCGGAAAAAAAAGAGAACTCAGTTCACAGAACTTTAACACTCTTTGTTTTTTCACGGATTATCAGTAGAAAACTTTTTTTCTAAATAGGCATATTGCTCTTGACTACGATTCAAACAAATCTAATATGTATAAGTATTTTTATCCTAAGCTACCCCACTTTAGGTAATAAATTATCGTCCTATATAAAACAAAGATAAACTTTGAACCTTGATTGTGCATTTCCATAAAGAACCTGCAGGCAAATTCCAGCTTTCCTGTCCATCAATATGAAGCTGTACCCCTATAACAACATATTCTGCCCGTTAAGAAGATCTATAAGTGTTATTGATTTTTCTAAATTTTTACCTGAAATTTCATACATTATAGAATATCTCTAAACTAAATATTAACCCATCTCATTTCTATCTGTTTTTACAACATTCTCAACGTAAAGGTAGCCTTACCAATAATCTGCCGTTTCGGCAACCCACCGACTAAAGCATAGTATCAAACATGTCCCCCCCCCCCCCTTTAACCTGTATCTTTTTCAATCTGTGCTAAACAATCTTTTAAATTAAAACCGGCATCCATTCATCTTTTATTTTTATAATTGACTAAATCTTTCCTTTTCTTTTTTTACAATATCCGACTGATATGCTTTTCTCAATCAAGTCCTTATGATCAAGAGCATACCTCACCTCAAGTCTATTCCTTTTGAGCCGTGAGAGAAAGTATATCCAAAAGGTCTATCTGTCTCTCTGTCTCGTACCGTTCTTATGCATACTTTTCAAGATATCCAATCCTTTCAGGAATAACATGAGATACAGATATTCTGCCTTTACGCCAGCATTTTTTAATCAGAGCAACAATAGTTCCATATTGGTGGGCGTTGACCTTTATAAAGATAATCACGATTAAAAGGAATAAGCCCCCTTCGTAGTATTAAAATTAAGCATATAATTTATACCACAATATTATCACACGTTTCCGTATCTCTTTTGCCGTATTCGTCAATAATACGATATTTAAACTTTTTAGGATAGAATGCTTTACAGAATTAATTTGAGGAATTTTTGATAATCAGATTTTAAGAATACACATTGAACAAGATTATTTTATAATTCCACCAGTTATATGATGTTTTTTTAAACAGCACAACTCTTAGGCAGGTATTTTGGAGCATAAGTGAGAGTAAGAAAGCAGACATCTTTCTATTATTTTAACTCATGTTCCATTCTGGAACAACCAGCCTGCAGAGCAAGCTTTCATACACGTAAGACATTCTCGTTTTCGACAAGTTGACTAATCCATTATTTGTTCTCTTTATTGATAGGATTGTGGGCAAACTCACTTCGCTTTCATTCCCGTTTCGGCATACTCTATCTATGCCTATTATTTACATTGATTTTTCAATGTATTTTTTCGTTATTTATCAAGCATTTTCGCTTCTTTTTAACAGGTAACAACTCATATATTATAACCATAATGGAAGCAAAAAAAAAGAGCCTGTATTTCTGCAAGCTCTTAATTAATTACTATATAGTATATTTCTTTTATGCTGACTACTCATTTTTTTACGCCTACTTATGGATTGGGCAGGAGTGTAACAATTTAAATACCAAAAATGAGCATGTAGTAAGAGTAACACCAGTATAAAGAAGCGAAAAAGCGATAAGATCTTCCAGCCCCAACAACAGTCGCTATATTTGAAAAAGGGCAAGTATATCCTATAATATAGTGTACAAAACAGTAGCACACGATTGCCTATCTTATATCTGTTTCCGTATGCGAAATCTGTAGTCACATGCCAATATCTTTTTGCCGTACCTGTCCACAACTTTTTTCCCCTTTAATAATTATAAGATTTCTTGTATCTGCCTGCAAGAGAGCTTCTATCACAGTCTCTTTATTGGCTGTTTAATAACTCTCTCTGCTTTACACAAGACCGTCACACCACCCTTTTAATCCCGCCATTACTTTTTTTAATCTTAAACCCCTTTTTAAAAACCTATTGACGCATATTCGAGTAAGAGAGAGCATCGCATCAAACCAATATACAGCAATTTTGTGAACGAGATAAACAGTGACCATCCATTTCGATGACAACTTTATCAAGCTTTAAAGGTATTGTTAACGGAACTGATTGAACACTAACCAACGGAGTTTGTATACTCCGGGACAGTAATATTAACTATAGGCGATTTTTGATAAGCACATTAACACTGCTATTATTAAAAGTGCCATTACTTTTTAAAGTCTCTAATATCTTCTAATAATCATAATTAGTAATTCTACAAAATTCCGCTTTACTTAGCAATGCATTAAATATTTATATATGTACGCAATTTTAATTTGAACAATCCAATCATTTCAATATTCTATTTTAAGTACGGATTGTGTCTGATCTCATTAGCCAACGTCGTATTGCTTCCGTGCCCGGGATAAATAACAAGAGACGGATTTAATTTTTTTATTTTAGAAAGAGAATTCAGAATTTCTTCATAACTTCCTCCATCAAAATCGGTCCTGCCTATTGTTCCAGCAAAAAGAGTGTCTCCGGTAATTAAAAAACCATCAAACAACAAACATATACAGCCTTTCGTATGACCCGGCGTATGCATAACTTTAAAAGTTGTAAAAGACAATTTTACTTCCTGATTGTCTTCAAGCAGTACTTCAGGTTCTCTGACATTTACGGTAAAACCAATCGAGCCGGAATCGTTTCCGTAATAATCACCGACAAGCATTTGTGCTTCATATTTATGTATAGCTAACGGAATTTTAAATTCAAAACGTATCTGGTCGTCAGAAAGTACATGGTCGTAATGACCATGCGTATTTATAAGTAGCTCAGGCTTTAATTTGTCTTTTTCTATTTCAAAAATCACCTTTTTCCCATCTTCGCCCGGATCTATGATTGCGGCCCGCAGACTCTCAGAGTCATAAACTGCATAACAGTTTTCCTCTAAACCGCCCGATATTATCTTTTTAACTTTTATCATTGCAAATACACACTCCCGCCTGCTCTGCCTCTGTCCGAGTGACCGCAGTTTTAACACTGCAACAGAGATTCGTGCTTATTATTTTGTATTATTACTTTCTCAATCTCACGGCAGACAATTGAAAAGGTCTTTCAGAAAGAACCGTTTTTTTAGTTTTAGCACTTTGATTTAGAAAGTCAGCGATAATTTTTTTACCATCGACTTCAGAGACAATCACAGCTTGATATCCCCAGTTAACAGGATTTCCCCTTATATATTTTTGCGGTATTAAAACAGAAGCATCGTTGACTAACAAATCTGAAACAATAGAAACCCCATCTGAAGAATATTTGTACAAAACAGCTTTATTTTTATATATTCTCAAAGCATATTCCCACCCTGATTCTGCTGCTAAAAAACCATTTACGCCCTCAAGCAACGACGTAGCTCCTACTCCATAAACATTATTTAAATCTATATAAAAATCTATAAAAGCAATGCTTTCACTCCACTTTTTATCTTCAAAATAAAGATTTATTTTTATGCTGTTATTTTCTGAAACAACTTTTATCAATTTTAACAGCCCTTTATTGTATATCGCAATTCCGTCTAAAATACGGTCAATAACGCTTTGTCCGTCTGAGACAGAAATATCTCTTTTTCCCGCTTGAACTGCTGCATGCAAAGAATTATCTGACTTCTTATTCTCAGGATATGCAGTGCCTAACAGATGGTAAATATTCCTAAAGATGGCATCAAATATTCCTTTTCCACCAGCTTTATCTGCAGACGCATTTCTCAGCAGATCCAGACTGCAAAGATAAATCAATTCGCTCTTGGCATTGTTATACGCATATTCTTTAAAATCAGGAAAATCCGCATAATTATTAATTAAACTTACCGCAGAATAAAGTTTTTCCATCAGCTCAATATTTACGGGAAACTGTTTGAAACGTACATTTCTTTGCTGAAGCATATTTTTTTCAACTTCAGTTATATACAAAGGCGTCGCAGGCTTTATGTATCTGCTGTTATCAAAAAAATCTATCAGATACTCCATAAACTTCACATCTTGCAGATGTTTTTTTGTAAGCAAAACAGGTATAATATTCTCATGCTTTGTCTCAAGCCACTTTATAATGTCTTTCTGATTGTAAGGGAAGTTTTTATAGAGCGAAAATACGGCAACGCCATAAATATCATAAGCACCTACAATATTTTCTTCAATATTGTCAGCATTAATCCATGGTAGACTTAAACCTGCAAAATAATACAGTATCTTGTGCGATACTTCGGCAAAATTTAAAAAGATACCGAAAGCGTTCCTGTTTGTATTTGTATTAATTTCAAAATTATTTAAATTACTTGAAATATATTCTTCAAAAATACTTTGTCTGCCAGATCTCTCTGATTTTACTCCGGAAAACATTGCAAGAACAGGTAAAACAGGTTCAGGACTCAAAGAAACCGCCGATTCTATTTTTTTGTATGAAACAAGTTTTTCCAAATTTTCAGGAACACCTATTATGGGATTTGTGGGAACAGTCATACAGAAACGCTCTGATAAAAGCATTTTATCAACAACAGGCAACAATATATCCGGACTTTCAGCGAAAAAAACTATATATCTATTTCCTTCGCCAAAAGCTGCGGAATTTAAAAAAATAAATAATGCAACATATATAATTTTCAGATGCATAATTATTTATATTATATCATTATTGACAAAGATTGTCAATTTTTAATGCAATAATCATGCTATGAAAAAACAAAGTCTGAGTTTTTTTATTCCTCTGCCAGTCTTTTCATTTGTCATTACAGAATGCGCAAACTATGAGGCAAATTCTAAACTAGTAACATTGGAACAACTTTAACAAGAAGAGCAATCAGATGCAGATGTTGCTTCAACAGTTTTAACTGACATAAAACCGGGAAAAAAAGCAAAAAGAAAATATATAGGAGGCTACACCTTTCCGCACTGATAAGCGGCTCTGAAAAGCACAGAAGAATCGCGGCAGACCTTTTTGATAATGCGGAGAGTTAAATACCGCTGTAATAGATATAAAAGAATACGAAGGAAAGGGTTTCATTGACGGCGTAAAAATTGTGAAGGCAAACGGAGCTTATGCGAAAGCAATCCCTGATCTAAAAAAATATATTTCCAATTTAAAAGAAAAAAACATTTACACCATAGCAAGAATTGTTGTTTTCAGAGACAATACCATGGCAAGGAAAAAACCTGAACTTGCAGTAAAAAATCCCGATGGCACTATTTGGACTGACAGAAGAGACATAGCATGGCTTGACCCTTACAATAAGGACTATAGCTGAAAGAGCGGTGAATATAGGTTTTGACGAAATACAATTTGATGCTTCCCATCCTGACGGCAATATAAAAAAACTGCTGTTAAAGCAAGCTGCATTCCGCGGATAAAGCCTTAAAAGCTTTAGTAGACTTTTTAAAAGAGTCCAACAAACGGCTTAAAACTAAAGGCGCAAAAATATCCATCGATGTTTTCGGTTTAACAACCACGGCAACAGATATGATATGAGTATAGGACAAAAAATAGTTGAAATGACGGAATGGGGTTGATTACGTAGCCCTATGATTTATCAGTCGCATTACGGAAAATGGAATTACGGAATTGCAGAGCCGAATAAAGAGCCGTACAAAATTGTCTATTTTGCTCTAGCGGACGCACTGAAAAGAATAACCGCCGAAAAACTACGTCCATGACTACAAGGACTTCAGTTTAGGATATAAATACGGCATAGATGAAGTAAAAGCACAAATACAGGCATGTTATGATAATAAAGTAAGCAGCTGGCTTTTATAGAATCCTAGATGCATTTACACAAAAGATGCTCTAAAAGGACAAGAGGACGATACGTTTATCCCTCGAAAATATTAAAAACCGCAAAAGCTAAACAAACTTTGAAGCAGAAAAGATATAAATAAAAATTAAATGTCTAATTAAAACCTAACTAATACCGTAAAATGATTTATTCTTCTGTCAATATATCGCCCAATTTCGGGTTATCATCTTTATTTGAGTACTTCCTTATGAGTTCTTTCTCCCTGTCAAATTCAAGTTTTTTTATTGATAGTTCTATTTTTCTGTTTTTTGTATCAATTTTTATTATTTTAGCCTCAACTTCCTCACCTTTTTTAAGAAAATATTCCGGACGTTTTACTCTTTCAAGCCATGAAAAATTGTTTATATTTATAAATACTTCAATTTCCTCTGGAAGTTTTACAAACACACCAAAAGGCACAGTTTTTTTTGCACTACGACTCTAACAACAGTTCCCAGCGAATAATTTTGCCTGAACGCTTCGTCCCAGTGATTTATAAACATTTCTCTAACTGATAAACTGATTTTTTTATCTTTATCCACATTTATAATTTCTACTTTTATTTTTTGTCCTTCTTTAACTTCTTTTTTCAATATCGCTTCGCCGTCATTCCATGCATTCGGAAGAATGAAGCAATCTGTTCAAGTTCTACAAAAGCACCGTAACTCATAACTGCTGTTACTATACCTTCCACAATAAGTCCTACAGGAAATCTTTTATCCGCAAATTCCCACGGATACGGAGTGAAATTTTTCAATTCTATGCCACGCTACATCACTGATATGCAGAAGTCCGTCAATTTCGCCAAGATTAATAAAAGCTCCGAAATTGGTGATCTTTGACACCGTATCGTAGAGTATCTGCCCATCAGCAATACTTTCCAAAGCAGATGCTCTTGCTGCATTTTTTGCGTCTTCAATAATTTTTTTGATTGTACCGGATAGCCGTTTAGCATTTTTAAAAGCTTCCTGTGCCGCGTCTCATTTTGTTTCTTCAATAACTTTCATATAAGAAAGAACAGGCTGTCCGCAAGCACTTAAAATCTTTACTTTTACGCTGACTTTAAGTTCAAGCGGCACTTTGTTTTCCTCAAACTCTTTTTGGGGAATTATTCCTTCGGACTTCACTCCCAAATCAACCATAAAACCGTCTGCATTTTCTTCAACAATCGTCACCTCAAGCTCTTTCTCAAAATCAGCATTGTCGGTTTTATCATAATTTCTCATCAAATCGGACATACTGATATTTTCACCGTATTCAAAACTTGTCACCGCTTTATCTAAATTGCTATTTCCCATCATTTCGCTTCTTCTCCTAAAATTAAGGTGCAAACTGAAATTTCATTTAATGTCAGCGGCTGAAATAAATTCAAGATAATGTTTTGCACCAACTTCCTTTATCCTCATTTCAATCTCCTTTATTATCCAATCAGGCGTTGATGCTCCTGCAGTAAGACCAACGCTGTTTATATTTTTAAACCACTTTTCTTTTATACTGCAAGCTGTTTCAATGTGGTATGTCTTTGTTTTCTCCGAGCAAATCTGTGCAAGTCTTGTAGTGTTGCCCGAATTTTTACCACCTATTACTATCATCAAATCGACGTTTTTTGCAAGTTTTTCAGCTGCTTTTTGTCTGTCAAGAGTCGCTTTGCATATCGTATTATAAACTTTCGTTTTATAGCGTTTTTTCAAAACTTTTATAATACTGTTAAAATTTTCAGGAGTCTGCGTCGTCTGGCTTACAATATTTAAATCCCCTCTGGCTCTGAATTTCTGCGCTTCTTTTATATTTTCAACAATGATACACTTACCGCTACCGTAAGATACGAGCGCAATCACTTCAGGATGAATTTTCTCGCCAACCACTATTATTGTTTTATCTTTAGACTTTATATCCGTGCTTAACCGTTTTATAGTATTCTGAGCTCTCTTTACAAAAGGACATGCGGCATCTATTACGTTAATATTTTTATTTTCTTCAAGTTTTTTATGAAGATTACATGGTATGCCATGCGTGCGTAAAATTATAGAACCACTTTTCACCTTTTTCGGATCCTTTAAAGTTTTTATGCCTTTTTTCTCAAGCCTTTTAACTTCCTGTGGATTATGTATAACAGGTCCTAAAGTATATACTTTGCGCTCTTTGCTAGCAGTTTTTTCAGTCAAATCTATAGCTCTTCTAACGCCAAAACAAAAACCTGCGTTTTCTGCTATTTTAACTCTTAACTTTGTCTTTAACTCCACTCACGCGTCCTTCAATCTGTTTTACTAAACACTTCTCTTAATTCTGTATTTTCTTACATTCCAGATATTATATCTAAAACCCTTTTTGACAGGTTTATATAATCATTTTTTACAAAGTCTTTCGGAGGATATACCGGCTTTCCGAATTTTATTTTTATTTGTTTAAACTTTAACATCATATTCGTGTTTTCTATTTTTGCAGGAATTAAAGGCACTTGAGTGTTGCACGCTATCATTCCGGCACCCGCTCTTGCTTTTCCTATTCTGCCATCTTTTGAACGCGTGCCTTCTGGAAATACCAAAAGTAAACATCCGCTTTTGAGAAGAGAAAATGCATTTCTCACTGCAGAAATATCCTGCATGCCTCTTTTAACGGGAAAAGCATTTGTCTGCTTAATTATCCAACCAAAACCAGGGATATCAAACAACTCTTTTTTTGCCATAAAATGCACAGGACGCTTTATTGCAGAACCAGTTAGCGTAGAATCAAAAAAACCTATGTGGTTAGGAGCAATAACAGCTCCACCTGATTGCGGTATATTCTCTGCACCCTCAATATGCCATCTATAAAACAAGCTGAACATAATTCTAAACATCTGTTTACCCGCTAAGAATAAAATTGAGGATTTTTCTTTCACCTGCATATATTATTCAGTACCTTATAAAAACCGGGGAAAGATATATCAACGCAATGCGAATCTCTGATTATGGTTTCGCCTTCTGCGATTAAAGAAGCTATAGCCAAAGTCATAGCGATTCTGTGATCATCAAAACTATCGACAATAGTGCCAGCAAGGTTAAATTTGCTGTTTCCGTTTATAATAAATCCGTCTTCAAGAGATTCGATCTGTGCACCGAGTTTTTTAAACTGGCTCGTAACCGATTCTATTCTATCGCTTTCTTTTACCCTAAGTTCCTTAGCACCGGAAATTCTTGTAATACCATCCGCCTGCGTTGCAATAAGTACAAAAACAGGTATTTCGTCAACCATACGAGGGACAAGAGAAGCGTCAATGTCTGCGGCTTTAAGTTTAGAATATTTTACAACTATATCGCATACTGGTTCCTGAGAAATTTCTCTCATATTTGCTAAAGTAATATCCGCACCCATTTGTTTTAACACTTCAATCAACCCGTCTCTAGTAGGATTGACTCCGACATTCCTTATTGTCAAATTTGAATCAGGCACAATTAAAGCTGCGGCAATAAAAAAAGCAGCCGAAGAGATATCGCCCGGAACCGTTATGTCCTGCGCAATAAGTTTCTCCGCGGGATAAACCGTAACGAAATTGCCATTGACCGTGATATTCACTCCAAAAGCTTTTAGCATTCTTTCGCTGTGATCTCTCGATTTCACGGGCTCTTTGTAAGTTGTCGCGCCGGCGGCAAATAAACCCGCAAATAAAATCGCAGATTTTACCTGCGCAGTCGACTTGTCACTTTCATAATTTAGCTCTTTTAAAGGATTTCTGCCCTTTATTATTAAAGGAAGCAACCCGTCATTTGATTTTATATTAGCACCCATCTGCGACAAAGGCAATATGACTCTCCGCATAGGTCTTTTTGAGAGACTGTCATCGCCAGTAATAACCGTTTCAAAATCTTGTCCGGCAAGAATGCCAGAAAGAAGCCTCGTTGTCGTACCTGAATTTCCAGCATAAATATTATATTTCCCGTTCTGTGGTTTTGCAAGTTTCAGTCCTGCTCCTTTTATGTAAAGACTGCCATTATCAATTTTAATTTCTACGCCCATTTGGCGAAACGCTTCAATTGTCCTGTTGCAATCGTCGGACGGCAGATAATCTCTGACAATGGAATTGCCCTCCGCAAGAGATGAAAGCATAACAGCTCTATGTGTTATCGATTTATCAGACGGAACTTCAATCACGCCTGAAACATAGTTAGTTTTTTTAAGTTTTATTTCCATAATCTACCAGAATCTCCAATCATCATTTTTTATTAATCAACATATTTTAAAAAGTTTAAATATTTTTGTTCAGGCAGAACAGTTAAATAATTTGAGATAAATATTTCTCTGCCGGTCTGATTTCCAAACTCAGATACATTACGCATTCCATACTTCATATTCCAAGGGAAAATATCGGCAAAAGAGAACAAATCCCTTATATAATCGCTATCGTCATACGTTATAAGCCATTTATGCTTACACTTTTTCATATTTTCAGCAAAACGCCTATGGTCAAAACTTTTATGTAAATTCCCGTTTTTTCCATAAAGCGCTGATTTTCTTGCCGAGAAATATGGATGATCCAAAAAGATAAAAACAGAATTACCCTCTTTTGCAAGCAGCTTTTCATAATCAAGATTTGTTATTTTTGTATTTTTAACTATTTTTTCAATATTTTTCAATCTCAATATACTGCTTTCAGTAAACCGTTCTCTAAAAGCTGCATCGCTGTAACCACCGCTTAAACTTGTACCTGAGAATGTAATACGATTGTAAACAAAAAAAGCAGCGGCTTGCTCCAAACCTGTAAAATTGCAGAGACTGTCGTTGAGAAACTCATAAAGTTTTTTTCCGTCATCATATCTTTTCTTCCATTCATAAATCTTGCCGACCAGCCTATTCATATCTTTTTGGCTGTACTGCCAAAATTCATAAAGTTCAGCATATAAATCATTCACCCAAAAAGATTTATCGTGAAAAATTTGCTTTAAACGTATAAATGTCGATCCACCACCTAAAAACGGTTCTCTGTATTCTTTAAAATCCGGAATAATCTTTAATATTAAATCAACAGCCCTGCTTTTGTCGCCGGGATATCTCAAGGGGCTTTTTATCACTTTATCCCCTCTATCTGAACAATAAAGTCATTTTCTTCTGCCTCTTTAAAAATTCTCTCTACAAATTCTTTTTGTTTTTCGGATAAACTATTTGTTTTAAAACAATTATCACCATCTTTTTGCACCGACTTGGGATACAAAATCATTTTAACCAAACCATCTTTTATATCAGACGCACCCGGCAAAACTGAATTTCTACTGTGTTTACTTTCCACGAGCTTTACAATATTTTTATTCAGCACAACCTCATCAACCGTAAAGAAATACTTGCCGCCTAAATAATTTGAAATTGTTATTTTAGCTTTTGATAATGTATTCAAACTTTCCTTAGGCTGTATCGTTTTGTATTCTCTTACTTGTGCTTTCCTTGCTTTTTCTCTTGAAAACTCCACGAAATCTTTAATATTCTTACTAATCTTATTCCTAAAAACATCAATTCCTTTAAAACCATGAAGTTTTACTCCTGTTTTTTTCTCAATTCTTAAATAGCTGTACTTTATTTTATCTGCTATAAAATGCAAATCTGTCAATTCTTTTAAATTCCAATGCAACGCTGAACTGTGATAATCTTCTATTTCCTTTATTTTAGATATAATATAATCATTATCAAATTTTTGTTCTGCAATCTTATTTTCTAACTTCTTCGCATCTGAATAGTAAGCAAAAATCACGTAAATATCAAGCAAAGACATCATAGAAACAGTATCCCATTGCAGAAAATCCCTATCGCCGCTTTTACCCTCATCTTTCATTACCGGAATAACAGTAATTTTTTTGATATATGTATAGTATCATATATTCTTGCATACGGATATGAACGCGTTCTTTTCGGAGATACCCATTTCGAAATCGCAAACAGATTTTGTCCATCAAAAATCAAAGAGCTTGACGGAGATGAGTCTATATCAAAATTTTTCAAATTAAATTTAGTCAGATTTTTCTCAAGCGCTTTTTTGTATTTTATTCCCTTAATTTTTCCGGTTATATCCATAACTTTTACGCAATTCTTTTTAGAGAGTTAAAAGCTGCAGTTTTTCTTTAAAGCTAACCCTAAAGAAGCGCCCATCTGTCCCAATCCCACAATACACACTTTCAGCATCAATCCAACAGCTCCCTTCCAACAGCTTTCGCCACCAGGTCAAGTTCTTTCATCAAATTCCTAAACTGCTCAGGCAGCAAACTCTGCGGACCATCTGAAAGCGCTTCCTCCGGACGAGGATGCACCTCTATTATTATCCCATCTGCTCCTACCGCTATACTCGCCTTCGCCATCGTTCCTACATGTTCTCTTATTCCTATCCCGTGCGAAGGATCCAAAACTACAGGCAGATGTGTAAACTTTTTCAGCACAGGCACCGCATTTAAATCCATCGTAAATCTTGTTGAATCCTCAAATGTCCTTATTCCTCTCTCGCACAATATTACATCATAGTTCCCCTGTGAAAGAATATATTCAGCAGACAGCAATAACTCTTTTACTGTCGCTGCCATCCCTCTCTTCAAAAGCACAGGTTTTTTCTGCTTTCCTGCCGCCTTTAACAAATCGTAGTTCTGCATATTCCTTGCGCCTATCTGTATAATATCACAATACTTTGACAATAACTCTACCTGATCCACCGTCATCGCTTCGCTTATCGTAGGCATATGCAGCTTTTCCCCTGCCTCTTCCATATATTTCAATCCTTCCTCTCCCAGCCCCTGAAAAGCATAAGGCGAACTCCTCGGCTTAAACGCTCCCCCTCGGAGTATCGTCCCTCCCGCCTCTTTAACTATCTTTCCCGTATCATTCAGCAAATCCCTGCTCTCTATCGCACACGGACCTGCCATAACATGTATCTTCTTCCCTCCTATATCCACATTCCTGCTCACCTTAATCACCGTATTTTCTCTCTTGAACTCTCTCGATGCAAGTTTATACGGCTTTTGTATTTCATTTACATGTTCAACCACATCCATCGCTTCAAAAACTTCCTTGTATTTCTCCGCACTGTCTCCTATCATCCCTATTATCGTAATATCTTCTCCCTTCGAAACGTGAGGCTTATACCCAAGCCCTTTTACCTTTTCTGTCACCGCTGTTATTTCTTTCTGTTTTGCTCCTTTCCTCAATGTTATTATCATATCCCCTCACCTTTATTGTGTTTTCTTTCTCTTGCCGATTTTTACTTATTCTTACCCCTGCCAAATATCTTCTTTAATTTATCTATAAACAACTCGTTCTCCTCGCTCAACCCAATTGTCACTCTCGCCCAATCCGTAAGCTCGTATTCATCCAGCGCCCTTATTATCACTCCCTCTTTTACAAGCGCATCAAATAATTCTTTCCCTTTATATGGAAATGATTTAAAAAGAATAAAATTCCCAGCCGATTTTATATATTCTATTTTTAGATCCCTGAATTCTTTATATAAGTATTCTTTCCCTTCCTTGACAAGTTTCAGACTTTTAGTAACCTGCTCCTTATCCCCTATTGCCGCTGTCCCTCCTATCTGCGCCAAACGATTAACGTTAAAAGGAGGCCGTGTTCTTTCAATATAATCTACTATCTCCTCGCTCGCAAAACCATAAGCTACTCTCAATCCGGCAAGTCCGTATATCTTTGAAAAAGTCCTAAATATTATCAGATTTGGATTCTCTTTTAAAAAATCAAGCCCGTCGGGATAATCTTCATCTAAAGACGCATATTCAAAATATGCTTCGTCAAGCACAACAATTGGCTTAAGTCCTGCTTTATTTAAAGGAATTTCTTTCAAAAACTTACAAAGTTCCTCTTTAGTATTATATGTCCCGGTAGGATTATTAGGATTTGTCACAAAAATCGCTTTTGTCTTTTCCGTACATGCTTTAGCCATAGCAGTTAAATCATGCTTAAATCCCTCTTTCATCGCAACTACTACCGCTTTTGAACCCATTAATTTTGCCGCCATTTCATACCTTATAAACGAATGTTTCGAAATTACTATCTCTTCTTCCTTATTAAAAAATAATTTAGCTATCAGCTCTATTATCTCATCTCCTCCAGCTCCGATAAAAATATTCCTTATCCCCAATCTGTAATGTTCAGACAAGCCCTTTTTAAGCGCATAGGAATTTGAATCAGGATAATAAAATATCTCTTTTAAATTTTCTTTTATCGCTTCAATCGCTTTCTTTGAAGCTCCCAGCGGATTCTCGTTCGACGCAAGTTTTATAACCGATTTCAGTCCCATTTCTCTTTTTATCGTCTCTATCGGCTTCCCAGCAACATAAGGCTTAAATCCTTCGCACTCTTTTCTAATAAGTTTTGTTATATCCATTATTTACTCTTTTCAATCACTTTCTTTTAACATATCCTTAAAAACGGTCTTCCACTTATTATCCCCTATAATACAAACTGCCTTTCCTTTCTTTGTTGCGTTTTGCAACCTGACCGCGCTGGAGGTGGTATTATTTGATATTTATTCTTTTTTTCTTTATTTTGCACAGGCGGAAAATAACATTTATTCTATTTCAATTCTACGCACTTTACGCTTTTTGATAACTGCCTAAACTCTTCACAAAAACACAGCTGCGTTTTAAACTCTCTATCGTCTTCACTATATTTTCATCCTCAACATGCCCTCTTAAATCAACAAAAAACATATACTCCCACGCTTTCTTCTTCGTAGGACGAGATTCTATCTTTGCTAAATTTACTCCATTCCTGTTAAAAATTCCCAGTATATTGCACAGCTCTCCTACTTTATCCTTTACTGTAAAAACCAAACTCGTCTTATCTTTCCCGCTCGCCTTTGTCAATATTTTCCCTATAACAAAAAATCTAGTGAAATTTTCCCTGCTGTCCTGTATCCCTTTATGCAATATATACAAATCATATATCTTCGCCGACGCCTCTCCTGCTATCGCTGCCGCAAAATCTTCTTTCACCACTTTCTTCGCCGCTTCCGCCGTCGATGATACAGGTATCAATTCCGCTTCCGGATAATTCCTCAGCGTCCAATTCCTGCACTGCGCCAATGCATGCTCATGCGAATATATCCTCAATATCTTACTCTTCCTATCTTTTACTAGAAAACACTGCTCTATCTTCAAACTTATCTCCGCACATATTTTAAGCTCCGTCTCCACAAGCATATCTAGCGTCATATTCACCGAACCCTCATTCGAATTCTCTACCGGCACTACTCCAAAATCCACCCGTCCGCTCTCAACTTCTGTCAACACTTCCCTAGGACTTGTAACCGGAATAAAATATCCTGACGACCCGAAATTCTTTATCGCTGCCTGATGCGTAAACGTCGCCCACGGTCCTAAAAATGCTATCTTTGTCGGACTTTCCAAATTCCTACACGCACTTATTATTTCCGTATATATATTCTTCAGCGCTTCCTCCCCCAAAATACTCTTAGATGAGATTACATTCTTCAGAACTTCTTTCTCCCTCGACGGCACATAAACCGCTCCCTCTCCTTCTTTATACCCTCTGCCCTTTGCTTTACCCACTTCTAACGCAAGCTCCGCCCTTCTATTTATAAGTCTTGCTATTTCTTTATCAACTTTATCTATCCTCTTCCTTGCACTCTGTAATTGTATCTTTGACGCCATTTATCCCCCCCCCACCCCTTACCTCTTAAAATCTAACCCTTTTTCTATCCTTATCCTTATTTTCCCCTCTATAATATTTATATAAATATATTTACCCCTCTTTATTCAAAATTACCAACTGCGGAAAATCTATTTGTTTTTTCACTCTTCTATTGCAGTTGCAGTTCACGTTAAAAACATTAAAAAATATTTTATTGCTAAGTACATCTCCGCAACCTGTTTTTATACGCGCTGACATAACAAAATAATGAGGTTTCAGGCATTTCAAATTGTTCACAATCAATCGTAAATTCAAAAATACGTTATTTCTGTGATGACGGACAAATTTCATTCAGCGGACAAACTATATGACCAGGGTTTCTAGCTTTGCAAATTATTCTTCCCAAGGTCTGTATCAGAAAAGAAAAGTTCATCCAGTATTTTTTAGGAATTGTTTTCATTAAATCTTTTTCAATTTTAACCGGATCGTCATACTCTGTAAGTTTCAGCAAATTTGTAATTCTTATAACATGCGTATCAACAGCAATACCCTCAGATTTTCCGAAAGCACTTCCTAAAACAACGTTTGCAGTTTTTCTTGCAACACCGCTAAGTTCAAGCAGTTCTTTCATAGTCTGCGGCACGTCTCCGTTATATTTATTTATAACCATCTGGGCGGATTTAATAATATTTTTTGCTTTATTCCTGAAAAATCCCGCAGATTTTATATAATTCTCAAGTTCTAAAATATCGGCATTCGCATAATCTTCTACGCTTTTATATCTTTTAAAAAGATCTTTTGTTACCTTATTAACTCTTTCATCCGTACACTGTGCAGACAAAATAGTCGCCGCAAGAAGTTCAAAAGGACTAGAAAAATTAAGAGCGCATTCTACATGCCCGTAATCTTTTTCTAAAATTTTTATTATTCTTACCACATGTTCTTTTTTATTTTTTTCCATTGATGATTTTAAGTATTTTTTCGTGCATTATAGAACCGTTGGATGCAAGCATTGTATTTTTAAATATAAAATCTTTTGAACCGCAATAATCTGATACTTTCCCACCTGCTTCTTCAACTAACAAAGCGCCGGCAGCGATATCCCATGGCTTCAACCCTTCTTCCCAAAAGAAATCAAAACGACCGCACGCAACATAAGCCATATCTAAAGCCGCAGATCCAAGTCTTCTTATTCCCTGACACTCAAGCATTATATTTTTGAAATTTTTTATTACTCCCGCACTGTTTTTTCGGACGTAATAAGGAAAGCCCGTAACAGCTAAAGAGCGAATCGTATCTTCTATCTTTGAGACTTTAATTTTTTGTCCGTTAAGCCATGCTCCTTTATTTTTTTCTGATATAAAAACTTCTTTTGTAACCGGAGAATAAATCACTCCCGAAATAATCTCATCTTTATATTTTAATCCTATAGAAACGCAAAACATCGGCATGCCATGCACAAAATTTACAGTGCCGTCGAGAGGATCTACAATCCAGCAATAATCTTCTTTTACTTCGTTTACGCCATCTTCTTCCGCCAAAATACCGTGATGAGGAAAAACGATTTTTATTGCTTTTATTATAGCTTTTTGTGAATTTCTATCAGCTTGAGTAACCGGATCAGTTTCCCCCTTATATTCAACATTAAGTATACCGTTGTAATATTTAAGAAGCACTTCTGTTCCAGCTTTTGCGGCGTCCAGAGCCGTATTTGTATAAGATGAAAATTTCATACATGTTCCTTACCTTTTTAATTTATACAGTCATAAATTTATTCTATCACCACTATTATAAAGTTTCTCAATTATATTGTTTTCCATCTGTAAAATAAAATATCAAATTCTTTTCATTATCTAAACTTAAGCTGCGGGAAACGTTTGACGAGAAATTTACACTTCTGCTACCGAAAGGTAAAACATCATCTTTTTTCATCTTTAATAAAGCAGAATTTTTATACAGGTTTTTCTATTTCAAAAACTCTCGCATTCGAAACAAAACATATAAATTTTCAAGCACTAGCGGGTTCATATCCTAAACGCACATTTCTATCCATCATACAAATTTTTGTTTACTTACAAATCTTAAGAACTTTCATTTTGCGGTAATCGCTACAGTATTTTCACCAAAATCAGCAATAATTTACCACAATTACCGTTGTTTTTGCAAATATTAAAATTCCATAATATATCAAGCTTATTTTTACGAGCAAATATGAAAATTTTTACAGACTAAGAACCAATAGAAAATTTATAGATACCGCAAAAACTTCTTAAAATTAAAACAAAAGCTTTTGTCTCTCTCCTGACGGGATTTTCTTAATTTTCAGCAAAAGTTACAATTTTGACTTTCTCCGGACAGACAAAATAATTTATATTTATTGCATGTACTCAAAGCAAAAAATATAACACGCCAAACATAACAGTGATTTCTCCACTTAAGCCTATCCGACGACTTGACACATCTGATAAATTTTAAAAATCCGGGAATTTTTTCAGAATACACGGGGATGACGGGATTTGAACCCGCGATCTCTGCCTTGACAGGGCAGTGTGTTAACCAGGCTACACCACATCCCCAAAGCTTATTCAATATTTCAACTAGCAGAAAGAAATAGCCCAAAGACATAATCATCACGGTTAATGATTAAGACTAATATTCCAACCCTCTGTATATAGGAAATTCCTGACAAAGTTTCAACATATCAGTACTGACTTCAGAAATTATTTTCTCATTATCAATATTTTTGAGAACTTTAATTATAGCTTCTGCTATTTTTACCATTTCAGGCTCTTTCATACCTCTTGTAGTTACAGCCGGCGAACCGATTCTTATTCCTGACGTCATAGTCGGTTTTTCAAGGTCATAAGGTATTCCGTTTTTATTTAAAGTTATCCCTGCTTTTTCCAAAGCATCCTGCGCATTTTTACCCTTAACGTTCAAAGGTCTCAAATCAACCAAAAACATGTGAGAATCAGTGCCGCCGGAAACAATTTTCAATTTTCCCTCTTCCAAAGTTTCAGCAAGCTGTTTTGCATTGGCTAAAACCTGCTTTTGATATTCTTTAAATTCAGGTTTAAGAGCTTCACCGAAAGCCACGGCTTTTGCAGCTATGACATGCATTAAAGGTCCGCCCTGTTCTCCGGGGAAAATTGCGGAATTAATTTTTTTTGCTAGCTCTTCATTGTTAGTAAGAATTAAACCGCCGCGAGGTCCGCGAAGTGTTTTATGAGTGGTAGTCGTAGTAATATCGGCATATCCTACAGGCGACGGATAGATACCCGCAGCAACCAAACCCGCATAATGAGCCATATCCGACATGTGATAAGCACTAACTTTTTTTGCAATTCCGCTTATTCTTTCCCAATCCCAGATTCTTGAATATGCACTTGCACCGCTGATTATAAGTTTTGGCTTATGTTCAAGCACAAGACTCTCTATTTCATTATAATCTATACAGCCTGTTTTTTCGCTCACCGAATAAGAAATAACATTAAACCATTTGCCTGAAACGTTAAAAGGACTGCCGTGCGTCAAATGTCCACCGTGTGATAAACTAAGACCCATAATAGTATCGCCGGGTTTTAAAAGGGCAAGTAATATAGCAAAATTTGCCTGAGCGCCGGAATGTGGCTGTACATTTGCAAATCTTGCATTAAAAAGTTTTTTTGCCCGTTCTATCGCAATAGTTTCCGCTATATCAACAACTTCGCATCCGCCATAATACCTTTTACCCGGATACCCTTCAGCATATTTATTTGTAAGACAAGAACCCTGAGCTTCCATAACCGACTGTGAAGCTATATTTTCGGAAGCTATAAGTTCTATGGTTTCCCTCTGTCTCTTAAGTTCTTTTACCAGCATATCATGAATTTCAATATCATTTTTTTTTATGTTTTCCATTTTACTCTCCTCTATATTCTGTTAATAAGTACTCACGGTGTTCTGGCAAACTTGCTTTTACTTTTACTTCAGCGATACAAGCACATAAATTATCTTTTTAGTTTGTCCTCCCGTGATAAAATCTTGCCAATAGCACTATGCAAACTCTTCTTTAAATTCTTATCGATTTTCTGCTCTTGCCGCCAGTAGGTATTTTAATCAGTTATTTCTGCGATAACCATCAGATAAAGAGTTGTCAACAGATTCAGCTTCAATCTCTTTTAGCCTGCACTTCCCGTTTAAAAACACAGCATTACAAATATCTCTTTTTTCATTTTTTCTATATATTATTTCCCCTGCATAAATATTTCAAGTTTATATACACTTTAATATCTTATCAGTATCCAAACAGCCTCTGCGGACAACCATATATGGAAATTTTACCATGTCTATAACCGTAGACTCAAAAGAAAATCTACACTGTCCGCCGTCAACTGCAATATCAACCATTTCATCAAATCTTAAAGTTTCGTCTATATTTTTAGCACTTTTTTTATTTGACATATTGACGGAAGTCGTAAAAACAGGACTGCCCATTTCTTTCAATAGTTTTAACATAAACTTGCTGTCAGGAATTCTCACTCCCAAATCTTTCTTGCCACCAGATAAAATCTTTCCCATTTCTGTCGTAGGAAGTATCAATGTCAGCTGTCCTGGCCAGAATCTTTTGGCAATTTTCAACGCTTTTTCGGGAATCTCAACGAGTATTCTTATGCTTTCAATATCCGGCACCATTAGAATAAACGACTTTTTATGACTTCTGCCTTTAATTTTATATACCACTTTTTGGGCTTCAATGTTAAAAGCGTCAACGGCAAAACCATAAACTGTATCAGTAGGGACAATCGCTATTCCGCCGTTTCTTATGACTTCTGCCACCTTTTTATACGCCATTTTATCCCTAGATGAAATCCTCAAAGCCATACATTTTACCTTATTTACAGAACAGACTCCATAGATAGATAAGCGAATAGACGCTTTTTGTTTCTTGCGGACACATATTTATTTTTCATTCCGTTTTTCAGGTTCTGTAGTCACCGTTTATTTTAACATAATCATACGAAAAGTCGCACGTATAATACTTACTGTTTTCTTTACCAGCTTTTAAATCTACAACGACCTTAACTTCTTTTTTAAGCAACGACTGTTTTGCCTCTTCTTCTGAAAAATTTAATGCAATGCCATTTTTGAAAGTATGCACGCCCCCAATATATATATCAACTTTATCGGGGTCAAATTCTACCCCCGCTCTGCCTGCGGCAGCAATAGCCCTTCCCCAGTTTGCGTCCGCACCAAAAATCGCCGTTTTAAAAAGCGGCGACGTAGCTATTGTTGAACCTATTAATTTAGCATCTTCTTTGGTTTTAGTATTTTTAACTTCAATTTCAATAAATTTTGTAGCTCCCTCGCCGTCCTTTGCAACAGATTTTGCAAGTTCAAGAGTAAGCTCGTCAACTGCTTTTATAAATTTTTCCAAATCTGCTTCCGACAATTTTCCCGTGCCACTCTGTCCGTTTGCCAAGACTATTACGGTATCGTTTGTCGACGTATCCCCATCAATAGATACGCAATGGAAAGATTCGTCTGCGGAATTTTCAAGTATTTTCTGAAGAGTTTTACTCTCAATTTCAGCATCGGTTAAAATAAACGAAAGCATCGTGGCATGAGGACCCTGCATATTCGGATGTATCATTCCCGCACCTTTTACGCAGCCCCATATTTTAATCTTGCCACTTTTAACTTCAACTTCTATATCTGATTTCTTTATGAAAGTGTCCGTAGTCATTATTGCAAGGACAGCTTCAACTTCATTTTTTGATAATGTGCCGATATTACCTTTCAATAGATCAATACTTTTTTTTAAGTCGTCCTGGAGAATATTTAAGTATTGTCCTATAACGCCAGTCGAAGCACATAAAACTGACCCTATCTCAAAATTAAAGGATTTTTCTACTGCCGAACACATATTCTCAGCATCTTTTTTCCCCTTGTCGCCGGTGCATGCATTTGCACACCCTGAATTTGCTACAATAGCCGAAAATTTGCCTCCTTTTTTCAATCTTTCAATATCTATAAGAACTGGCGCAGCTTTTACAATACTTTTTGTAAATACTCCAGCGGCGCTAGCAGGCGACTCGGAAACAAAAAGAGCCAAATCTTTTTTCCCTTCTTTTTTTGATAAACCGCTACGCATTCCACCAATTTTAAAACCCTTTGGAAGCATTATCAATTTCTCCTTAAAACCGACTATAATCCTGCGGTTTCAGGCAAGCCAAACATAATATTCATATTCTGTACCGCCTGTCCCGATGCACCTTTGACTAAATTGTCTATAACTGAAACTATAATAAGTTTGTTTGTTCTCTCGTCAACTTTCATGCTTATTTCACAATAGTTTGTATTTAAAACATCTTTTATTCCCAGTATCACATTTTCATCAAGAATTTTTATAAAGTGCCTACCGCTATAAAATTTCCTATATTTTTCAATTATTGCAGACGTCGCAATCTGTTTTTTCATATTTATATAAATTGTTGAAAGCATCCCTCTTTCAACGGACATAATATGCGGAGTAAAACTTATCGTCACATCTTCTCCCGACAAAACCGAAAGTTCTTGTTCTATTTCGGGAATATGTCTGTGTTCACCTGCAACCTTGTACGCTCTGAAATTTGGATGTTCATCTTTAAAATATGCTTGCGCACTTTTTCTGCCGGAGCCGGAAATACCACTTTTTGAATCTATAACTATTCCTCTAAGGTCTATAAAACCGTTTTTTACAGCAGGCGCACAGCCTAAAATAACTGTCGTAGGATAACATCCGGGGTTTGCAATTAGCAAAGCTCTTTTTATTTTCTCTGTATTCAGTTCAGACAATCCGTAAACCGACTTCCCGATATATTCTTTTGCGGTATGCTTCACATTATACCATCTCTCGTAAACTTCTGGTCTGACTAACCTGAAATCTGCAGATAAATCTATAACTTTAACTCCAGCGTCAATCAGATGCGGAACAACTTCAAAAGCAACAGCATGCGGCAAGGCAAGGAAGACTACGTCGCATATGTTAGCGATTTGTTTTACATTTAAAGCTTCAACTCTCAAATCCAAACAGTTAAAATGTGGATATATGTCTTTCAAATGTCTCTTTTCAGAAGAACTTCTGCCGTAAAGTCCGGTTATTTTTACATTCGGATGTTTTGAAAGAATTCTTAAAAGCTCTTCCCCAGTATATCCGGTTATGCCTACAATCCCCGTTCTAATCATTTTCTTCTCCGATTTCAAATATGATAACAGTTATAAATTTGACTCTATCCTCAGTATCGGTTTTGTGCATCGACTAGATCCCAGCGCTGTCACCATTGCTTTTCCGAATATATCAAACTATAAATTCGTCAATAAAACTGATGTTGTTTTTTAGCATTCTCCTAAAATTTCTTCATATAAAAAACTATTTTATCTCTTCTAAATCCAAAAGTTTTGAAAACCCTTTATCCCAATGTTTTGCCTGACCTGTTATTACCTTTTTCAATCTTAGATGCATCATATCAGGTTAATAATATTGAATCTGGACAACAGTTATGCACTCACATTTACATTAGGAACGGTTACGTTCGTCCAAATCAACATGTCGTTTTAAAGCAACAAATCAGAGATTTTACGCCAAATTTTTCAAAAATACAAGAAACACACTATTTTAAACTTTATAATTTTTTGAATCGGCAAGTCAATCGGAAAAAGAGCAAGTGGTAGGACAAAAATAAACGCAAGGTAGGCTAAACAGAGAAATAGCGGTTTTCACTAAATCTGGTTAAGTATCACGTTATTTTTGTCACCAATTTTGACAATTTTTCAATAATTTGTTTACAATAAACCATTAATGAATGAAAGAGAGTTATCTTTATTCAAGCTTCTTTCGGCAACAGATATAGGGGCAATAAGGTTTTTCAGACTACTTGACAAATTCGGCGATACAGAGTTAATTCTCAAAGCATCCAAAAGAGATCTTATGTCGGTTGAGGGCATAGGACAGGCAATCGCGGACACAATTTTTAACTCTTCAGACTCCGGTAAAGCTGAAAAAGAACTCGAAACTGCAATAAAAAACAATATAAAAATTACTTTTTATTACAACAGCGATTACCCAAAGCCGTTAAGAGATTTTGCCGATAAACCGCTTATTCTCTACATTAAAGGCAACATTTTAGAAAAAGATTTTGATTCCATATCAATAGTCGGATCAAGAAGAATAAGCAATTACGGAAAAACGGTTACGTCAGAGTTCGCATCTTATTTCGCAAAAAAAGGAATAACTATTGTTTCAGGACTGGCAAGAGGCGTCGACAGTCAAGCGCATATTACAGCTTTAGAAAATAAATCAAGAACTATAGCTGTTTTGGGAAACGGATTGCTCGTAAACTATCCGCCTGAAAATGCAAAACTGCAGGAAAAGATTTCGCAATGCGGCGCAGTTATAAGCGAACTCCAGCTACGGAAACAGCCCGACAGGGGAACTTTTCCAAGAAGAAACAGGATAATTGCAGGATTTTCCAGAGCGACTCTGCTTACGGAAGCGGCACTCAAAAGCGGAGCATTAATAACGGCAAGATTCTGCGCTGAATACGGAAAAGATGTTTTTGCAGTTCCGGGAAGCATATATTCAAGCATATCAAAAGGAACAAATGAACTTATACAAAACGGCGCTTTTATCGCGTTAGGACCGCATGACATGGCAGATCAGCTTAAGTGGACTTCTAAAGATAAAATCTCAAAAACAAATAAACTTCCCTCTCTTGACAAACTTGAACTGGAAGTTCTTAGCCTGATAGAAAATGACAGCGCGGGACTGCCACCAGACTTAATTGCGCAGAAATTAAATATCGGGATTTCAGAAATCGCTCCGGTGCTTTTAAAACTTGAAATAAACGGACTTATTAAAACAACTCCGGGACAAATATACGTGAGAGCATATTGAAAGAAGATAAGGGAATAAAAGTAATGTCAAAATATTTAGTTATAGTTGAATCTCCCACAAAAGAAAAAACAATATCAAAAATTTTAGGTAAAGATTTTACCGTAAAAAGTTCTTATGGACATATAAGAGATCTGCCTAAAAATAAACTCGGCATCGATATTGAAGACAATTTTAAACCGACATATAAAAACATATCAAAATCTAAAAAGCTTATATCAGACCTGAAAAAAAAAGCTGAAAATTCCGACAAAATTTATCTTGCCACCGACTTTGACCGCGAAGGAGAAGCCATTGCATGGCATTTAAAAGAAGCATTAAAACTTCCGGAATCTAAAATTTCAAGAATAACGTTCCACGAGATTACGACCGAAGCAATTCTTAAAGCCGTAAAACATCCTAGAAATCTGGATATGAAGCTTGTAAACAGCCAGCAGGCGCGCAGAATTTTAGACAGGCTCGTAGGCTATAAACTTTCTCCACTTTTATGGAAAAAAGTAAAGCCCGGACTTTCCGCTGGAAGAGTTCAGTCCGTAGCCGTAATGCTTATATGCAAGAGAGAAGAAGAATTTAAAAGTTTTATTCCGGTAGAATACTGGAGCATCGAAGCAGAACTGTCAAAACTTGAAGAAAACACAACGCCTTTTAAGTCGCTACTTTTTTCAAAAAACGACGTAAAATTCGATAAACTCTCAGTAAAAAACAAAGAGCAGTCCGATGAAACATTAAAAGAACTTGAAGGTGCAAAATACATTGTAAAGTCGGTTGAAACAAAACAGCGCAAACGCTCTCCCTATGCGCCTTACACCACTTCAACAATGCAGCAAGATGCTTCAAGAAAACTCGGTTTTTCAGCTTCAAAAACAATGTCTGTAGCACAGAAACTCTATGAAGGCGTTCATATCGGCAACAGCACAAACGCCGGACTTATAACTTATATGAGAACCGATTCTTTAAATATTGCAAAAAGCGTTCAGAGCGAAACGTTAAAATTCATAGAGTATTCTTATGGAAGCAATTTTCTCCCCAAAATTCCTAGAATTTATAAAACAAAAACCAAAGGAGCGCAAGAAGCACACGAAGCGATAAGACCTATCTCTCCAAACAGGATACCGTCGGAGGTAAAGCAATATTTATCGGAAGATGAATTAAAACTTTACAATTTAATATGGAAAAGATTTTTGGCAAGCCAGATGGCAGATGCGGTTTATAATACCGTAACAGCGGAAATCTTGGCAAAAGACTATTTGTTTAAGTCGTTAGAAAGCACATTAATTTTTGACGGATTTCTGAAAGTTTACAATGCGGACGACGATGAAAAAGAGACAAAAAAGCTCCCTTCTTTAAAAAGCGGCGAACAGTTAAATCTCTTACGGCTGCTTCCCTTGCAGCACTTTACAGAACCACCACCGCTCTATGACGTAGCAAGTTTAATTAAAGCTCTTGAAGAACACGGCATAGGAAGGCCGTCGACTTACGCTCCTACTATTAAAAC
This sequence comes from Candidatus Endomicrobiellum trichonymphae, assembly GCF_002355835.1. Taxonomy (NCBI): domain Bacteria; kingdom Pseudomonadati; phylum Elusimicrobiota; class Endomicrobiia; order Endomicrobiales; family Endomicrobiaceae; genus Candidatus Endomicrobiellum; species Candidatus Endomicrobiellum trichonymphae. Next base: position 988,338 of record NZ_AP017459.1, read on the forward strand.
TATTCTGGACAGATTATACGTTCATCTTGACGGCAAAAAATTTGTTCCTACAAATCGCGGCATTGTCGTAAACAACGTTTTAAAAGATCATTTCGGGAACATAATTAACGTTGAGTTTACCGCGAGCGTTGAAGAAAAACTTGATAAAATTGCAGAAGACAAAGCTGTGTGGCAAAACGTTTTAAAAGATTTTTATAAACCGTTTGAAAAAGATTTAAGCGAAGCAGAAAAAAACCTGCAAAAGCAAAAAGTTCAGGCACAGCAAACTTCTGAAATATGTCCCAACTGCGGAAAAAATATGGTTATAAGATATTCTAGAAAAGTACAGTTTTTAGGATGTTCCGGATATCCGGAATGCAAAACGACATTGTCTTTAGATAAAGATGGAAAAATTGCCGCAGCTCCACGGGAAACAGATATGAAATGTGATAAGTGCGGAAGTCATCTGATTAAAAAAACAGGATTTGCGGGGAAACAATATCTTTCATGTAAAAATTATCTGGAATGCAAAACTTTATACAATATTAATAAAGACGGAAACATGATAATCTATCCCGAGCCTGAGCATACGGATATAAAATGCAATAAATGTGGTTCGGAAATGCTTAAAAAAATAGGTAAAAGAGGACCGTTTCTCACCTGTTCGGCATTCCCGAAATGTAGGAATTTACAATGGATCAAAACGAACAAAACTCCGAAATCAAAAACATACAAGACGGTAAAGCTTTCGGAAAAGAAAACAACGAAAAAATAGATTCTTTTGAAAAGTATCTTAATGCCGAGCGGAATTTTTCTGCGCATACTTTAAGGGCTTACAAAAGAGATATATCTGACTTTGCACTCTTTTTACAAAAGAAACGACTAAATTTCTCACATGCCGGTAAACGCGATATAAGAGAATTTTTGGAAGAACTCGGCAATAAAAAATTAAGCAGAGCGACTCTCGCGAGAAAACTTGCGGTTCTGCACTCTTTCTACAAATTTCTAATAATCAATAAAATTATTAAAGAAAATTTCATAGAAAGCATGCCGGCAAGTCTGAAAAAAGATAAAAAAGTCCCGTCATTTTTAACAGAAAATGAAATGCAGATGCTCCTAAACCTGCCCGACTTAAAACCGCGCGACAGAGCAATGATTGAACTTTTTTACTCGTGCGGTTTGAGAATTGAAGAGCTGGTAAGTTTAGATTTAAAAAATATAGATTTTATATCAAATGTCGTCACTGTAACAGGCAAAAGAAATAAAGAAAGAATTGTCCCGGTAGGAGATATCTGTCTGCACGCGATAAAAGATTACATAAACAAACGCCGCAATCTCGGTCTCCCTTATGATATAAGATCGCCGGTATTTTTAAGCGACCGCGCAAAAAGACTCGGACAGAGAACCGCAAGAAGAATTTTACACAGATATTTCGTCAAAGCAGGCTTTACAAAAAAAGTAAGCCCGCACACTTTAAGACACACATTTGCAACCCACATTCTTGACAGAGGCTGCGATTTGAGAAGCGTTCAGGAAATGTTAGGTCACAAAAATCTTTCCTCAACGCAAATTTATACGCATGTGACAATAGAAAGCTTGAAAAAAGTCTACAAAGAGACACATCCGAGAGCAAAATAATCGCAATATAACGGACAAAGCCGCCAAGTATAGAAGAAAAAAATATACGCAACTTACGTTATGTCTATTTTTTAAAACTGCAAACTCCGAAATAAACTTTTGAGGGTTAATAAAATCATGAAAGAAAAAGATCAGCTTAAACTTTTAATAGAAGAAACCGGCTATGAACAAGCTGAAGCAGAAATTGTTCTTTCCCTCTCCGGCAATAACATTGAAAAAGCTATATATACGATAGGACTCCTTTTAAAATTTATCACCGTATTTAAGATATTTCCAAAAGAAAACATTTACGGTCTTATACATATAGCAGTAAATATGAAAACGCATGATATTTTCGCACAATCCGGCCATATACGAGATATCTGCAAACATAGACTGGTTTTCTTTTGAAAAAGCAATTTTCTCAGCGCGTTTAGACGCAGGCGCAATGGAAAATTACACTCAAAAAATTGAAGAAAATTTAAAAATACATACGCAGCAGTCAATTAAAGCAACCAGCATTATATCAAAAGAAGAGATTTCAACAATAATTAAAACTTTTTTCCATCCCGTTACCATTGAAATGGAAACCGTAAATGAAGAATTGAATCTTACACAGTTTAAAAAACTTCCAGATTATAATACAAAACAAAATGAAATTTCTTTTGCAGGATACGATTTAGGATTTGTAAAACTTGACGTCAAAATACTGGAAGATCCCAGCGGCAAACCAGCAGAAAAAATTGCGGAGAGCGATACAGTGCTGTCCATTATATATAGCGCATTATCTTGCGCATCTGACAGGCGGAAGAAAAAACGGCATCATGATTCCGCTTCCGGCCAATGGTAAAAAAAATATATTCTAAAAATAATGATTTTGAAATACATCTGCATTACGCACCATCTATAACAGGTCTTGCAAAAATTAAGAGCGGCATCAAATTAAAAGTTTTAGAAACAAAAAGCCAGCTGTGGTGGAAAAAGATAATACACTGGTAAATTAAGCGTTTTTTATTTATGCTTCAACATTATCTGAATGTTTACGAACGCTTATTAAAGGATAAAATTATCGGAGTTTTTTACATAATCTCTTAGACAGCACACGGAAATTTAAGTTTTGAAATAAAACAACACTAACAAAGGAGCAATTTAATATATGATCAAACTAATTTGCACTTCAAATAATTACTCATACTCAGAAGTGTCCGCATTGCAGGGAAGCTGGTATCGTTAAAACTTCTACTTGTAGTCCCCGAAAAAAGTATTGATACGCCTGACTACAAAAAAGAAAAAAAATACTTCTCCTTTATTTTTCAATGCGATGTATCTTGCAGCAAAATAATAGTTGCAATATATAAAAGAAATAGAATATTATCTTTATAACTATAAATATCCCCATTATTATCCGAAAGATGAATTTTTATCACCTGTGTTCAGTGATATCATAAGCGCATTGTCTCCAAACTTTATTGAAATCTATAAACAATCTGCAATAGCTTAACACTATAAATGTAAAGATATCGCAGGTGCAGGATACAGAAAAGCATTGGAATTTATTGTAAAAGATTATGCCATTAAATATAGTAATGAAACTGACAGTGATAAAATTAAAACTATGCTTTTAAGTAAAGTAATAGAACCATACATAAAATTCTCTAAATTGAATCAAAAGAGCAGCATGGCTCGGAAACGATGAAGTTCATTATGAAAAATGGGGAAATGAAAATATATAAACATTAAAAAAAGCACTTTCGATATCTTTAAGAGATATCGAAAGTGCAGTGGAAGCCGCAGATATTATTGATAGAATGCCAGAAAAATAATAGGTGTAATATAAGTGAAATTCAGCCAAATGACAAGTGATTTATATTGTCATAAGATTGAGATTTATATCAAACTTATGAGACTGATGATGAAAATATAGTTAATGTATCCGATATAAAATAAATTATGCGGAAAAATTCAAGATGTTAATTTGTGCTTTTTATATAACATTAGCGATATCAAACAAAGATATTAATGATTATTTTCATTTATACTTTTTCAAAAAGAATATTTGATAAAAAATTAAGAATTGATGTAGGTACTCAAAAATACTTTAGTCCTGATGTTAATATACACGCGACGAAAATATAAGAAATTTTTTAGAGAAGCTTAAAACTATAATACATTAATTTTCCAAATGGGAAACTTCAAGAATTATAGCTGTCATAAGACGAAATTAAGATTATACCAGTCAATTAATAAAGATTCTTTACAAGCCAAACAAGCGGTAAATTCAAATAAGACTGAAAGCATTAAGAAGCAAATAAAAAAAAGTCGGAATAGTTTATCAAAATAAGTAAGTATACTGTTATGAATATTTGGATATTAACAGAAGAACGTCCAAAAATAGAAGTCTTAAAGCAGATATTAAATAAATTTGCAACAGATAGAAATTCCTGTGCTTTTATCGATAACTTGCGAATTTTGCCTGTTTTGAAAAACAACAAATTTGTTTTTACCTACGAAGTCATAAATTTTAGATGTAATAAAGTAGATAAAGCTTTTATAAAAACAGTCAGCGGATATTCGAGTTTTGTCGACTTCCTAGTCTTTTTTCAAGATGAAGAACCTTCTCTAAAAGATAAGCCAGTGTCTATGCCATTGAAGAAGCAGAAACAGCGATATTTATCAAAGATGCTCTAAATTTGTATTTTTACATCATTATTATCCTGCCGTAAAAATGATAATGCTTTATAATCTGCATATTGTCAAAAGAGAAAAACAAAGCTAAACAAATATTTTTGGCACAAGAATGCTTTTGACACTAGGAAAGCAACTTGATTCAGACAGATTTATTCCTTTTTCATCTATAAAAGAATTGATAGATTTCAAAGAACAAATGAGAAGTGCGCATAAAGGGAATGTCCCTATTACATTAGCGCAAAAACCAAACAGAATAGAAATATCCGATAGACTGATAAAATCTGACAGTTTATCGCATGATCCAAATATAGGAGCTTTAAGCATAGTTTGTGCTGTTCTTAGAAAATTAGGTTGGAAAAATGATCTAGTACCAAGCACGGACTAAAGCAAAAGCATATAAAAGCAAATAATAAGTTTATTTTGATAGCTAATAAATTAGAAATACAACTCAAATATTTAATTTTGCCAAAAACAGAATTTTATCACAACTATTGGCACTATGAAAAAACTGGAGAAAAGTTAGGAACTATTTTTATCCATACAGTAGTTGAAAATTTTACAAAAGGCTATTCTATTTTTGAGAACCATGCAGGAAGCGAAAAAGGATACTTTATAACGGCAAAGGGAGAACATATACCGCTTGCTAAATATTCTGACAGAGAAAAATATAAGGCTGGAAATAAAGATAAAATCATTCATATACCAGATTTAATTCTTATTGATTTTGGACACAGAGAAATTATAAATGTTGAGGGTAAAAAATACCAGTTTAGTCAAAACAGCATCAATAAATTAAATAACTACGATTTTATTGAAAAGGATTATGGAGCAGTAGAACTAGTTGAATTTGAATATCTTAGATTTAAAAGTAATAACAAAGGCAAAAGCAAGACAAAAAAACATATTCAAGAACAATTATATATAGTTAAGAAATACTAATATTTTTTATTTGACAGATAAAATTAAAATTATATCTATATTACCGCTACGCAGAATAAATGAATAAAACGAATATTTATTTGTTGCTGATAAATGTTCCCGTTTAAAAAAGCAGCCTCCGGGCAAAAACGCGGAGGCTGCTTTTTTATCTCAACAAACATCTCTATTTTAATATTCAGGCATCGGAGGCATTCCGCCGCCGCCAGGAAACTTCGGAGATTTCTCAGGAATGTCTGTTACCAATGTTTCAGTCGTAAGAATAAGCGATGCTATTGAAGCGGCATTTTCCAACGCTGTTCTTGTTACTTTTGCAGGATCAACAATACCAGCCTTTATCATATCAACATATTCGTTATTGTCCGCATCGTAACCAAAAGCTGTATCCTTTGAATTTTTAACTTTATCAACCACAACGGAAGCTTCAAGACCGGCATTTTCAATTATCATTCTTATAGGACCTTCAAGAGCTTTAAGAACAATCTCAATACCCGTCTTTTCATCAGAATCCGCAGCGTTAATTTTTTCTAAAACAGTTTGTGTTTTTAGAAGAGCTACTCCGCCGCCGGCAACAATACCTTCTTCAACACCCGCTCTTGTCGCATTCAAAGCGTCTTCAACTTTAAATTTCTTTGTTTTCATTTCCACTTCAGTCGCCGCACCCACATTTACAACTGCAACACCGCCGACCAGTTTCGCAAGTCTTTCCTGAAGTTTTTCTTTATCGTAATCCGACTTTGTATCTTCAATCTGTTTGCGGATTTGAGCTATTCTTGCTTCAATTTCTTTCTTATCGCCAAGTCCCGAAACTATCGTTGTGTTTTCCTTATCGACAACAATTCTTTTTGCCTGCCCGAGAAGATCTATCGTAGCTTTATCAAGCTTTAGTCCGGTTTCCTCGGTGATAACCGTTCCGCCCGTGAGAATTGCTATATCTTGAAGCATTTCTTTTCTTCTGTCGCCAAATCCCGGAGCTTTAACAGCTATAACTTTAAGCGTTCCGCGGATCTTGTTAAGAACCAAAGTTGCAAGAGCTTCCCCTTCTATATCTTCAGCAATAATCATAAAAGATTTTCCGGTCTGTATAATTTTCTCAAGTAAAGGAAGTATCTCCTGCATTGAACTTATTTTTTTATCGGTAATTATTATATAAGGATCTTCCAAAATAGCCTGCATTCTTTCAGTGTCAGTTACAAAATAATGCGAACTGTAGCCTCTGTCAAACTGCATTCCCTCCACAACATCAAGAGTAGTTTCCGAAGATTTTCCCTCTTCAACGGTTATAACACCGTCTTTTCCTACTTTTTCCATTGCATCGGCAATCAAATTTCCGATTTCTTTATCACTTGCAGAAATTGAGGCGATTTGAGCAATCTCTCCTTTATTTTTCACCTGTTTTGCAATTTTTTTAATCTCGTCAATAGCTGCTGCAACGGCTTTTTCAATCCCTTTCTTTATATGGTTTGCGTTTGCGCCCGCAGTAATATTTTTAAGTCCTTCATTTATCAAAGACTGCGCTAAAACGGTAGCTGTCGTCGTTCCGTCTCCTGCTATATCGTTAGTTTTTGAAGCTACTTCTTTTACAAGCTGAGCACCCATATTTTCAAAAGGATCTTCAAGTTCAATTTCTTTTGCAATTGTTACGCCGTCATTTGTAATAGTCGGCGCACCGAATTTTTTATCCAAGACTACATATCTGCCTTTAGGACCGAGAGTAATTTTTACCGCATTTGCAAGTTTGTCAACACCGCTTTTCATAGCTTTACGAGCCTCGTCACTATAAATCAATTGTTTTGCCATATTATTATCTCCTTATTTCATTTGATTATTCAATTATCCCCAAAATATCATCCTGCGACATTATAAGATATTCTACGTCGTCAATCTTAGCTTCTGTTCCGGAATATTTTCCAAAAAGTATTTTATCACCTACCTTTACGTCTAAAGCTATTATTTTCCCGTCTTCAGTTCTTTTGCCGGTTCCAACCGCGATAATTTCTCCCTCCTGTGGTTTTTCCTTTGCAGTATCAGGAATAATAATGCCGCCTTTTTTTACTTCTTTGGGTTCTGCAGGCTTAACTAAAACCTTTTCACCTAGTGGTCTAATCATCTTACTTCCTCCTTGAACTTTTATTATCGTTTTATCGTTTATTCTTTTTATCTTTAGCACTGTCACCCTACGACTGCTTATTATATAAAATTAAATTAATTTTTGTCAATATACTGCGCTACATCAGCTTTTTCTAACTTTTTTAATCTTTTTTTCTTTTTATATTTTATACTCCCGCGCACGCGGATTTACCGGAAAGAAGCAGTCTTTCTGTCATGACCAGACTATCAAAAGAATATTACACAAATACAGAACTATCCTATAAATCTTATGCATCTGCACCATAAGATATACTCTAGGAATAATTTTTTGCATCACCATAAAATTTATATAGATTCTGTATTGCAGGAATATTTTTATCGATTGACGTTTATAAAATAAGCGGCACTTTTTTTGAAATGTTTTTATTATATCCTCCGGTTAAAGCAACAGACAGTTTCCCAAAGATAAAACTTTTTTGTTATCTTCATACAGTTTGCAACCTGTCGCAAGAAGCTTATCTGCGACATAATATTCTGTTTTTTCAGATATTAGCGACGAAATAAGAACTATCGCAATAACCAAATTGAATAGTACATCCTGTAAAGCGCACGAAAATCTGCGGAAATTCTATATATAAATCTTTACCCTGAAACGAAAAAAATTTTACAAATCGGCGACTGTATTTCAGGCAAGAACAGTGTCATTTATTTCCGCATCTTTAAAACATTTTATTCTCAATTTACACGAATCGCATTCCATGCACAGTTTTTTATAGTCGTTATAACAAGTCCACGTATCTTTATTTATTTTATACCAAGTTTTCATCCATAGCGGAAATTGAACGATTATTTTTGTCTTAAGCGCTTTTAAAACATTATTGTAGGCTTCTATAAATTCCAGCGGACGGTCAGGGTAATTTAAGAAATCCACAGAAGTAACGCCAATAAAAAATCAACTGGGCAGTCACAGACCACGCTCAAGACAACGCATAAGAGAGAAAATTAATGTTCCTTCTCGGAGCATAAGTAGAGGGAATGGTTTTTGGCAAATGTTTATGAACCGGAATTTTTTTGTTTTTGCTTGTCAATGAATCACCGAACCATGGCAGATTTATTTTTATAATGGAATATTCTGTTTTGACAGATTTTGTAATCTTAACAGAAGACAAAATTTCTTTACTATGTTTTTGCCCGCAATCAAGCATCAAGCAGGTGCATTTATATCCTTTTAACAGGACTGTTGTCTAAAATCCGTCCGCCTGAAAATAAAATCACCGCTCTTTTTTCCATTTTCACTTTAATCCTCTTAAATATGTCCTGCTGAGGTAAACGAAGTGCTGAAAACATCCTGACTTTTATCCAAAGCTTCATTTTCTCTTTTCAATATTTTGGGACAAACTTCCCAATTTATCATCTGTCAAACATTATCAGCCTCGTCGCACACAAATATTTGCGCCTCTCTCCCCAAAAGTTTACACTGCCGAACCGGATAAACCTTACTATTGAAACGCTTATATACACACAACTGCCGATGACGACTCACTCTCCCAAATTTCTACTTCACAAACTTTTGCGTTTTTCGTCTCTATATCTTTAAGCCGTCCCAAAATAAATGCAGCTATATTTTCCGCTGTCGGGTTGACCCTGTCAAAAGGAACAATTTCATTCAAAAATTTATGATCCAAATAATTGATAACTTTATTAAGATGCATCTTAATATCCATAAAATCTATAAGCACGCCAGTATCATCAAGTTCTGTGCCGTAAAAAGCAGCTCTTATTTTCCAATTATGCCCATGCAGATTTTCGCATCTGCCTTTATATTCTCTTAAACAATGTGCTGAAGAAAAACTTCTTGTAACCGAAAGTTTGTATTTCATTTTTACTCTGTTTAACTGACCATTTTTATTTTTTTGACGCCGGATATTTTTTTAGAAAAAAACCGGCTACCTATTGTTTGAAATTTTTCAGGATTATCACTTACGTAAAATTTTAAAAATTTCTTGCCTTTCACGTCCGCAAGGATGCATGTTTTCTTTAAAATATTTTTAACTTCCTGTGACACAGCTTTTGCAGAATCTATAAACACGACGTTGCCGCCCGCGTTTTTTTCTAAAGTTTCTCTCAGAAGCGGATAATGCGTGCAGCCCAAAACCAAAGTATCGATTTTTTTGTTTAAAAGAGGCTCTATGTATTTTTTTACTATGCTGTCCGTAATTTCTCCACTGCTCCAACCCTCTTCCACAAGCGGAACAAACAGCGGGCATGCCTGCTGATATACTTTAGATTTGGAAATTCTATTTATCTCTCGCAGATAGGATTTGCTATTTATGGTTCCTTCCGTCCCTATAATACCTATCTTTTTATTTTTTGACGCATATACTGCGGCTTTTGCCCCCGGTTCTATCACGCCTATTACAGGCACTTTCAAAGTTTTCTGCAAAATAGACAGCGCAAAAGCCGATGCCGTATTGCACGCTATAACAATCAGCTTAACTTTGCATCTCATTAAAAAAGATGTTATTTCTTTTGAATATTTGATTACGATATCTTTTGATTTTGACCCGTAAGGCACATGAGCGGTATCCCCAAAATAAATAAGACTTTCCAAAGGAAGCATCTTGGTTATTGCAGACATCACTGTAAGCCCGCCAAATCCCGAATCAAAAATTCCTATAGGATGATTATTTATTGTTCCGCTTTTTGTCTTTTCTCGCATAATACTTTACCACTCCCTCATATATGGAGTCGGCTACGTCCACACAAAACTTTTTTGAAGAAAACTCAGATTCCTGCATATAATTGCTTATAAAAGCACTTTCTACAAGCACCGAAGGCATTTGCGCTCCCTTCAATACGCAAAAGCTCGCCTGTTTTACACCCTTATTCGGTATTTTAAGTCTGTTGATGGTTTCGGCATATATAAAACCGCTCAATTCCGAACACTCGTTTATATATTCAGTAATAGCAAAAGACCAAAACATACTCTCAAGCGCAGTGTTTTTTTCGATGGGCTTGATGGGCTGCTTTTCTAGTCCCAAAGCGGAATTTTCACGAATTGCCGTTAAAGCAGCTTCAGAATCAGTAGCTTTTTCCGATAAGAAGTAAATTTCAAAACCGTTTACGTTCCTGTCAAAACTTGCGTTGCAGTGCACAGATATAAATAAATCTGCTTTACATTCATTTGCTATATTTGTTCTTTTAGAAAGAGGAATAAAAGTATCATCCTTTCTGGTAAGAATTATCTCATAATTGTCATCATTATCAAAAATTGTTTTAAGTTTATAAACTATCTCAAGATTTACGTCTTTTTCTTTTGTACCGTTCGGTCCTACTGCACCCGGATCTTCTCCCCCGTGTCCGGCGTCAAGAACTATAATTTTTTTACGTTTATAGCAAGCCTCTTTCTCTTTTTCCTGTTTAGTCACAACATCTTTAGCAGTATCGTCAATTATATTTTTATCTTCAAATTTTACAACAGGCACTTTTTCAAGATCTTTGTTATTTTCAATCATCGGTATAATCCCGCTCATCTGTGCCTCTTTGTATTTTTCAGGCGTTGTTAAATCGGATTCTTTTAAGATTTCAGGCAGTTTGACATTTTTTTCTTCCGCCACCGGAATTACAGTTGCCTTCTTTGTTGAGGACGTATCAATATTTTTAGAATGCTTAATACAAACAACTATTCTATAGGGTTTGGAAAGTATTGAAGTTTTAATAATCTTAGGCATCTGCTGGAGATTAATTTTTACTAACGCAGACCCTCCTTTCATATCGTAAGAAATGTCTTTAACAATGCCGTTGTTCACGACTAAAACATCGCGATGCACTTTTCCTTCCAGTATCTTTATAGCCACACGTCTGGAAGTTTTTGAAACAGTATATGATAGCGGTTTTTCAAGCTGTATAAGCACCCGCGTACTCTCGAGTTTTGTAAAATATTTCACAGCTGAAATATTTACGCGATGTTTTATACTCAACAGCAAAGACGAGGGATTCCATACGGTATCGGCTTCTACAATTTCCGTAAATTCTTTTGATTTAAGAATTTCCGGCGGAATATACATCTCATTTCCTATAAGTCTTGACGGAAGAGACATTTTCTTTAATTTATTCCCGAAAGCAACTCCGAAATCATCTGCTTTAATATGTATTTTTTTGTTGTTTAAATGCATTGTCAGCTGCGAACTTACCGGTTTCCATTCAAGCGACGCATTATATATTTTGGCAATTTCTCTTACAGAAAAATAGTTCGTCCGCTCGGATATTTTATAAATTCTTACACCCGGTAAAGGTTTTCCGTCAATAATTACGTTAATAGCTTTTGACAAAACAACGGGAGCTTTTTTTTCCGCATGCGAATAAACGGTAAAAAACAGCATAAACAGTGAAAGGAGTAAAACAGATAGCTTTCTCATACAAAAAAGGATTTAACAGCTTCAAGAGGGTTTTCAGCTGCAAAAATGTAACTGCCGCTGACTAATGCGTCTGCACCGGCGTCAATACAGATTGAAGCGGTACGGGAATTTATTCCGCCATCAACTTCTATAAGACAGTCATAATTGTTTTCATCAATAACTTTTCTTAAAACTTTGATTTTCGCAACCATATTATCCATAAAAGACTGTCCGCCAAATCCCGGCTCGACTGTCATAATCAAAACTAAATTAAGATAAGGAAGCAAAGCTTCTATTTCAGAAACTGAGGTTTTAGGTTTTATTGATATTCCAGCTTTAATACCCGATGATCTTATGTCTTCTACAAGTTTCTTTTTCTCGGCTGAAATTTCGCTGTGAAAAGTTATTAAATCCGCTCCGGCTTCTTTAAACTTTCGCCAATATTTTTCCGGATTCGTTATCATAAGATGTATATCAAAAAATAACTCAGTCTCCTTTCTCAAAGATTTTACGACCACTGGACCTACAGTGATATTGGGCACAAAATGTCCGTCCATCACATCAATGTGAACCCATTCCGCTCCGGACTTTTCTATCATTTTTAAATCATGCTTTAAAGCTGCAAAATCCGCAGACAAAATTGACGGAATAATAATAATTTTTTTCATTTTTTTATTCCAAACAGTAGTATTTACCGCTATATTAACGGATGAGTAATCCTATGCACTCAACCATAGACTGACACTTTCCAAATCCGTCACATCAGTATCAGCTTCAGGCAACTGTCTTAAAACGATATTTGTTCTAATACCAGAAAATTTTTCGCCCGCTATGTTCAGAGCTATACCACAATGCGCCGCCCATATTCCCGCTTCTTCAAGATTTTTATTTACAAAGTCCGGCATAAGAACAACTCCTTCGGGTGGAGGACCGTCCGAAACAATAATATTTACAACAGAATCTTTATCCACCGAAGATCCCGCCGCAATGTCCTGCGAAAGAACTGTTCCCTTGCCCATTTTAAGAGAATACTTTTTTGAGACCTCGCCCATGACTAAAGTTGAATATCTTAAAGAAATATCCGCCGAACGGACAGTCTGCCCGACAAGATTTGGGACATAAATCATTTCCCCACCCTGACTTATTGTCACTCTAACCAATTTTCCTTCCCTGACACTCATTCCAGCAGAAGGGTTTTGGCGCAAAATTACTCCGGCAGGTACATTTTGATTTAATTCTTCACCATCTTTTTTAAGTCCGAATCCCGCATTTGAGAGTTCTTCCACTGCATTATAAATACTTTTTCCGACCACATTCGGCAACACAACCTCTTTTTTATTATGAACTAAAGCACCCATAATAATGTTAAAAGCAAAATAAAAAACTATCCCTATAATTATCAATATAATAAATAATTTAAAAAGCCTTTCCAACAAAATTCCAGCCCATATCAAGTTTTAATAAACAGATTGCCACAACTTTCATGATACTATTTAATTATTCCAAAACATCAGCTTCTGATATTCATGGGAATGGGCAATCGCACCGCGCTAATTTATACTCAAATGCTTTAACCGCAAAACGGCACGTATTGCCGGGGTGCACCGAAACTTACTTTTAGCATATATCTTCTAAAAAATAAATGCAACCGCATATTTCAGATATGCCCTGAAATGATGATGAAAAACAAACACTATCTCGGAGATTTTTAGGAACTATATTTGCCGCTCAGGCGAATGGCAAAAGCAAATTTCCATCATTATTTTATCAGGAGCAGCATACATAAACACGATGTATTAGTCAAAATCCGAAGTTATTTTTTAATCCACGACATTTTAGAACGCAGTCTTGCTCCAACTTTTTCAACCGTCCTCTCGCTTACATCTTTTCTCTCTTTTTTGAAGAACGGTCTGCCTGTTCTGTTCTCTTCAAGCCAGTTATTTGCAAATTTGCCAGATTGAATATCAGCTAAAACTTTTTTCATTGCTTCTCTGGTGGAATCGGTTATTATTCTTTTTCCGCTTACATATTCGCCGTATTCAGCGGTATCGGAAACTGAATAATTCATCTTGCCAAATCCGCCCTCAAATATTAAATCAACAATAAGTTTTACTTCATGCAAACATTCAAAATACGCTATTTCAGGCTGATAGCCTGCAGCTACAAGCGTTTCAAATCCGGAGTTTATCAATTCTACAAGTCCTCCGCAAAGAACAACCTGCTCGCCAAACAAATCGGTTTCGGTTTCTTCGGCAAAAGTCGTTTCCAGAACTCCGCCTCTCGTACCACCGATACCTTTTGCATAAGCAAGAGCAAAATCTTTTGCTTTACCACTCGCATTCTGCTCTACAGCTATTAAACACGGAACGCCTTTACCCTCTTCATATTGTCTTCTAACCAAATGTCCGGGACCTTTAGGCGCAATCATAATAACGTCTAAATCCGGCGTAGGAATAATTTGTTTAAAGCGTATATTAAAACCGTGCGCGAAACTTAAAATTACGTCTTTTTTAATATTAGGTTTTATATCTTCTTCCCAAACTTTTTTCTGAACTTCATCCGGCAAAAGAATATGAACCCAGTCCACCTGCTTGACCGCTTCGGCAACGCTCACCGGCTTCCAACCGTCTTCAATAGCTTTTTTATAGTTATCTCCACCGGGCCTTTGTGCGACAATAACGTTCAGACCGGAATCTTTAAGATTTAAAGCATGCGCATGCCCCTGGCTTCCATAACCCAAAACTGCAATAGTTTTCTCTTTCAAAAGACTTAAATCCGCATCATTCTCATAATACATTCTTGCTTCTTTCATTTTATTTCTCCTTTTTCATCATCTTATCAGCGTTACCCGCGACCTAAAGCAACAATACCGGTTTTGCACGTTTCTTTTATTCCGTAAGGCATAACCATTTTTATAAAAGCTCTGATTTTATCTCCGTCACCCGTTATTTCGACTATAATTGAATCCTGAGACACATCTATAATTCTTGATCTAAAAATTTCAATCAGCTGAAGAACTTCATTGCGGGTGGATTTTTTTATGTTTATCTTTATAAGGGCAAGTCCTCTTTCAACATATTCAACATTATTAAAATCATTGACTTTTATAACATCCACCAGTTTATTTAACTGCTTTGTAACCTGCTCAAGAATAGAATAGTCTCCTTTTACGACAATAGTCATTCTTGAAATTGCAGGATCTTCAGTTTCACTTACATTAAGCGAATCTATATTAAATCCGCGTGCCGCAAAAAGAGTAGATATTCTTGCAAGAACACCAAATTTATTTTCTACTAAAACTGAAACCGTATGGCGCACATTGTCTCCTTGCAGTAAATTAACACATACATATATATTTACTTTATTTTATTTTGCGTTTTTTAACCAACAACCTTATCTATAACTACCTTTAAATTCTATTTTTTCTCTTCTCTTAATTCACGAAGTACCCCTATAGTATCTTATAGGCAGATTTGGTAAAACATTTGTAAACTCTTTAATGCAAGCCCTTGCCATAGTTTTCAATATGATGAAGCAGCAATAAAGCCTTATATTTTTATTTATCTCTTGGCAACACCTTAATTCTTTTCTTACTTTCAGCATTTAGACACGATAAAACAGTGCAAAGGTATTAAAAAATAAATACTTGCTGCTTGGAAATTGACATACATCTCCACTCTTTATTCCTCAAATTTCAGATCATACGCTCATTCGTGTAATAACATCGTCAAGAGACGCGCCAGCAGGTACCATAGGGAAAATATTTTCTTCCATCTCAACACATACATCAAGAACGACTGAGCTTTTTGTTTCAAGCATCTTTTTTAAAGCGGAGTCAACATCCTTTTTATCTGTCACGCGTATTCCTAAAACACCGTAACTTTGTGCCCACTTTACAAAATCAGGGACATAAACGGGACAAGTATCCCTGTTTGGCGTATTGCACAACTGCGGACATTCCTTGCGTCTTGCAAGACAACTGTGCGAATATCTTTTACCATAAAACATTTCCTGCCATTGGCGCACATTTCCGAGATATTGATTATTTAATATAACAACCTTAACATTTACATCATTTAACACAGATACTGCCATTTCCTGCATATTCATCTGGAAAGAACCGTCCCCAGCTATAACTATAACTTCTTTATCCGGATTTCCAATTTTTGCTCCGATAGCAGCAGGATACCCAAAACCCATTGTTCCAAGTCCGCCGGAACTCAAAAATAAACGCGGATATTTCGCTTTATAATACTGCGCCGACCACATCTGGTGCTGTCCGACTTCCGTCGTAACAATTGCTTCGCCTTTTGTAAATTCCGAAATTTTTTCAATTACATATTGCGGATGAAGCTTATCATCATCTCTGTCATAAGAAAGCGGATGTTCCGCTTTCCATGCATCAACTGTTTTAATCCAGCCTTTTCTTTCTTTCTTATCTATCAACGTCAACATTTCCTTCAATACTGCCTTTGCATCGCCGACAACGGGAATATCAACGTCAACAACTTTAGATATAGCTGTAGGATCTATATCAACGTGAATTATTTTTGCTTTTTTTGCAAAATCGCAGACCTTGCCAGTACATCTATCATCAAATCTTGCGCCAACAGCTATAATGACGTCCGCCGCCTGTATCGCTCTGTTTGCACAAAAAGTCCCGTGCATTCCGAGCATGCCCAAACTTAAATTCGTGTCATGAGGATATGCGCCTATGGCAAGCAATGTATTTGTGACGGGAATATCGGCTTTTTTTGATATTTTCAAGATTTCATCTTCCGCCTCAGAAATGATAACGCCGGTTCCTATATAAAGCACGGGTTTTTCACTTTTATTTATAATGTTAACAGCTTTTTTAATCTGCCCCGGATGACCATTATAGTTAGGTTTATACGAACGTATTTCAACTCTTTCGGGGTAAACAAATTCACATAGTCCGCGCTGCACATCAATCGGAATGTCAACCAAAACAGGTCCGGGTCTGCCGCTAGTTGCAATATAAAACGCTTCTTTTATGGTATTTGCCAAATATTTTACGTCCTTAACCAAAAAATTATGTTTTGTTACAGGCCTTGTGATGCCGATGGTATCCGCTTCCTGAAAAGCATCTTGTCCGATCACGCTTGTTGCAACCTGACCTGTAAATGCAACCAAAGGAACAGAATCTGTATATGCAGTACCAAGACCCGTAACTATATTTGTAGCTCCAGGACCTGATGTAACTAAACATACGCCGGGCTTACCTGTAGAACGAGCATAACCGTCAGCCATATGCGAAGCACCCTGCTCATGCCTTGTTAAAATAAAGTTTAAACCCGATCCGTGAATTGCGTCAAACATAGGCAAAGCCTGTCCGCCGGGAAGTCCAAAAATCACTTCAACTTTCTCTTTTAACAAGCTCTCTACTAAAATCTGCGAACCAGTTTTTTTTTCCATACTATAATCCTTATTTTTT
The DNA here is from genome assembly GCF_002355835.1 of Candidatus Endomicrobiellum trichonymphae. Lineage (NCBI taxonomy): Bacteria > Pseudomonadati > Elusimicrobiota > Endomicrobiia > Endomicrobiales > Endomicrobiaceae > Candidatus Endomicrobiellum > Candidatus Endomicrobiellum trichonymphae. Next base: position 1,005,501 of record NZ_AP017459.1, read on the forward strand.
ACCTTATATAAATAAATTACACAAAAGAAATCATTTACTACGGGAACAACCCAGAGTTTATCTTTGTTTTTTCAAACGACAGATATTTTATTCTATTTCAATACAGCTCCGGTATCTGCTGATTGCACTAGCTTAGCATAACGTGCCATGTAACCGGTTTTGATTTTAGGTTCCGGCTTTATAACCTTGCCAATTCTTGCCTTTATTTCATCATCCGTCAATTCAACATTTAACGTTCTTTCGGGTATGTTGATATTTATCGTGTCGCCTTCATTAATCGCGACTATTGCCCCGTCTGCCGCTGCTTCAGGAGAAATGTGTCCTATGCAGGGTCCCCTTGTTCCGCCGGAAAAACGTCCATCGGTAAGAAGCGCAACTGAATCACTTAACCCCATACCGTGCAATGCGCTCGTAGGACTCAGCATCTCTCTCATTCCCGGACCGCCTGCGGGTCCCTCATATCTTATAACGACAATGTCGCCTGGAACAATTTTATTATCAAGTATTGCTTTCATAGCATTATCTTCAGAATTAAATACGCGCGCTCTGCCCGAAAAGACTTTCATTTTTTCGCTTACGGCAGCCTGTTTAACAACACATCCGCGCGGAGCAATATTTCCTCTCAAAATCGCGATGCCGCCTTCAGGTTTATAAGGATTTTTCGCTCTTATAACATATTCATCCAATATTTCAGCCGAATTTGCAATTTCAATTATGTCAAATCCTGATACTGTTTTAGAATGCGCCAAATTTTTCTGAATTGCAAAAAGCACCGCAGGTATTCCACCAGCATTATCTAAATCTTCCATGTAATGGTCCCCCGCCGGCTCCAAGCAGGCAATCTGCGGAGTTTTCTTAGAAATCTCGTCAAATAATTCTAAAGGCAGTTCTATTCCCGCTTCATTAGCTATAGCAGGAAGATGCAAAACTGTATTTGTAGAACCTCCTAAAGCCATATCCGCGACAATTGCATTTTTAAAAGCAGCAAGCGTCAAAATATCGCGCGGCTTTACATCTTTTTTTACAAGTTCAACAACTCTTATACCCGATTCATAAGCAATTCTCTTTTTCTTTGCGCTGACAGCAAGCGTCGTCGCACAGCCTCGCATAGACATTCCCATTGTCTCAGTTAAACACGCCATAGTGTTGGCGGTATACATCCCCTGACATGCGCCAGCTCCGGGACATGCTGCCATTTCCAGCTCTGAAAGCTGTTTTTCGGTAATTTTACCAGCTTGAAATTGCCCAACCGCTTCAAAAGTATCCCTTACCATAGAACGTCTTTTTTTATCATACATCCCAGTCATCATAGCACCTGCGGTAACAACAATCGCCGGTATGTTAAGTCTTGCAGCAGCCATAAGCATTCCCGGCGTAACTTTATCGCAATTTGACAAAAGAATAAGACCATCTAACATGTGTGCGTTTGCAACGGTTTCCACTAAATCGGCAATTATTTCTCTTGAACCAAGCGAATAATGCATGCCGCTGTGTCCCATAGCTATACCATCGCATACCGCAGGAGCGCCGAAAATAAAAGGAACTCCCCCGCCGGCGGCAATGCCTCTTTCTACATATCTCTCCAAATCGCGCATTGCAACATGACCCGGAACTAAATCCGTAAATGACGAGGCAATACCTATAAAAGGTTTATCTAAATCTCCTGGACTTATTCCTGTAGAATACAATAAACATCTGTTAGGCGCTCTTACTGCACCTCTTTTTATTTGATCGCTTCTCATTTAAAACTCCATTTCTTACTTAATTTTACAAATTTACAAAATTCTTGTCTTCTTGCCTTTTCGATTTGATATCTATATTATGTATAATTGACATTTTATTGAGTATTATATCAAATCTTTATGCATAATGCATATGCATCAAACGGATTTAATTTTTTACTTAAAAAACACAAAAAATAAACTCAGTATATTTACTCTTTACCCTCTTTTATTGTAGCATTGTGTGAATATTCTTTTTTCAGAAACTTTGTGGACTAAAGGAAGTAGTTTAACATGCTCTGCTGCCATTTATATTTGTATCTTACGGCACTTGCAGTAAAAAAACAGGATAAATATCTAAATTAATAATAATCCGATTTCTTTAAGTCCGGAAATTTACGTCCCGATTTTACGCATATTATATATTTAGCCTAGCCGGAGACTTGAATTTTTTTTTAAAATAGATATAATTGATTATAGAAAAGACGCTTAGTTCCGACGTAGCTCAATGGTGGAGCAATCGGCTGTTAACCGATCGGCTGCTGGTTCGAGTCCAGCCGTCGGAGTTTTTAATTCCAAGATATACAAATCCTGCTTAAATAGCAGGATTTTTTTGTTTTACCTTGAAAACCGCCTGTACTAATGTGCTATAATAAATAGTGGAGATGGAAAATGGACACAAAATTTTCACAAAAGGCTTTGACTTTTGATGATGTTTTATTGATTCCACAATACTCAAAAATACTTCCAAAAAATGTTCTGTTAGCCACAAATCTTACTAAAAAAATTAAATTGAACATTCCACTTATGAGCGCGGGTATGGATACCGTAACAGAATCTAAAATGGCTATTGCCATTGCAAGAGAGGGCGGTATAGGAATAATACACAAAAATATGTCTATTAAAGAGCAAGCCTCAGAAGTTGACTATGTTAAAAGAAGCGACAACGGCGTCATATACGATCCTTTTTCTTTAAAAAAATACAACACTCTCAAGGAAGCTAAAGAACTTGTCGCAAGATACAAAATTTCGGGCGTTCCCATCATTGAAGACAACGGCAGGCTTATAGGCATAATCACCAACAGAGATATGCGTTTTGAAACAGATAATAACAAAAAAGTTTCAGAAATAATGACAAAAGATAATCTCGTTACCGCAAAAGTAGACACTTCTTTTCAAGAAGCAAAAGAAATATTACAAGGCAAAAAAATAGAAAAACTTCCTTTAGTCGATGAAAATTTCATTTTGAAAGGACTTATTACGATTAAAGATCTAGAAAAAGCCATCTGTTTTCCAAATTCCTCAAAAGATGAAAGAGGACGACTCCTCGCCGGAGCAGCAATAGGCATTACAAAAGATATGCTTGAACGGGTGAAAGCTCTAATTGATGCTAACGTCGACGTTTTGGTCGTAGATACAGCTCACGGACACAGTCAGGGAGTTTTAGATGCAGTAAAGAAAATAAAAGAAACTTTCCCGCAGGAGCAGGTAATAGCGGGGAATATAGCTACGGCAGAAGCCGCACAAGATTTAATCAAAGCCGGAGCTGACGCAATTAAAGTCGGCATAGGTCCCGGAGCAATATGCACTACAAGAGTTGTAACAGGCGTAGGAGTTCCGCAGATCACGGCAATCTACAATTGCGCTCAAGTTGCAAAAAAATACAACATCCCCGTTATATGCGACGGCGGAATTAAATATTCCGGCGACATTCCTAAAGCCATAGCAGCCGGTGCAAATGTATGCATGATGGGGTCTTTATTCGCGGGAACAAAAGAAAGTCCGGGAGAAGATATAATTTACAACGGACGCCCATTCAAAACTTATCGCGGAATGGGTTCTTCTTCCGCAATGGCTGCAGGAAGCAACGATAGATACTTTCAAGATAACACAAAAAAATTAGTAGCGGAAGGTGTCGAAGGACGTATCCCTTACACAGGTGTAGTACCTGACGTTGTTTACCAATTAATCGGCGGATTAAGAGCTGCTATGGGATATTGCGGTGTTAAGACCATACAAGAACTTAAAGAAAAAGGACAATTCGTCAAAATAACCGCCGCAGGTCTTGCAGAAAACCATCCGCACGATATTTTCATAACAAAAGAAGAAAGCAATTATTCCGGCGGAAAGTATTAACAACACATATTCTAAATGGCAACATGGATAATGACAAGTTTAATACGCTTGGGATGACTTAATCTCATTTTTTTATTATATAGTGCGATTCTGAGCATATTTTCCCGTGGGCTTGCAAAAGAACACTCCAACCTTGCAAAGCCGTTGTAATAAAATTCTTCCTTTTATGTCTGCAGCAACCGCTATAGATAAAAATATGGTTTTGCTGTCAGTGAAGTCATACTATTCTTTTATCTCTTTTGATATCCTTTGTAATCTTATGCAATAATTGAAAAATTACGTTTACAGTTTTAAATAAAAAAGCATTTTAACTTCAGCGGCTTCTTTTGGGAATGTCACCTTTTGGGTCTTTTGTTTCTAAAAAAATTTAAAAAAAGACTAGATGTTTCGGGAACTTCATTCTCTTAACATAATAGACGTAAGAATTAATACACACACATTAAAAGTGCTTTTGCCTATAACAAATCTTGTGATTTTCAGCATAACAGAAATGAGACTAGCCCATATATATTTATTAAGACTGACGTCAATTATGCAAAAAGAACCAGTTCTCAACGCTTTGAGAACTGAAAACGTTTTCTCGCTTTTGGTCTTCCAGCTTTCTTTCTTTCCACCATCCTGGAATCCCTGGATAAAAAACCTTCTCTTTTCAATGCCGCTCTTGACGGTTCATCAAGTTTTAAAATTGTTCTTGCTAAGCTGTGGCTTATAGCTCCAGCTTGACCGCTTATTCCACCACCTTTAACATTGACATAAAAATTATAATTTCCTCTACCGTTCCAAAAATCAAAAGGCTTTAAAGCTACTTTTTTAAGTCTTTCCAAACCGCCAAAATATTCATCTATATCTTTATTATTGATTACAATTTTGCCGTTACCGTCGAAAATTTTTATTCTAGCAACCGCATTTTTCCTACGTCCCGTGCTTGCATAAGAAACGTTGCTCATTCTCTCTCCTCTTTATTTTACCGATGCCACAACCTGTGCAGTGTGCGTATGTTTGTCGTCTTTAAATACTTTAAGTCTTGTAATCTGTCTATCCGCAAGTTTATTTTTAGGAAGCATTCCCTTAACTGCAGCAAACAAAGCTTTTTCAGGACTTTTAGCCATCAAAACAGAATAAGGAGTCAGCTTTGCTCCGCCGGGATATCCCGAATAGGTAAAATATGTTTTCTGGTCGAGTTTTTTCCCCGTAAGAACAATTTTACTTGCATTTGTTACAACTACGAAATCACCACAGTCTATGTGATTTGTATAGAAAACTTTATTTTTCCCTCTTAAAAGTTCCGATATTTTAACTGCAAGTCTTCCTAAAATTTTTCCGTCGGCATCTATCAAGTGCCATTTTCTTTCAATTGCATCCTGTTTCGGTAAAAAAGTCTTTTTATTCATCTTTCAAAATCCTGTCCCATAAAAATTATACCGCTTTTACTGCCGCGACAAAATAGACAAGCATTATAAAAATTCCAAACCATAGAATCAACCAAATCTTTATAACCGCCCCAAATCGCATTTCATCGCCTGACTGTTAAACAGTCATAATTATCGTGACATTATACACTTTTAAATACAAAAAAAGCAATCTTAATAAACATTTCATACACAAATGAAAAAGAAAATAGTCCGAAAGACTTATTAATCCGGACTGATTGCCGTCAGCTTATTTTCCGTTTCTTTGCTATTTCATATAAAATAACAGCCGATGCACATGACGCATTTAATGAAGATATTATATTTTCCTGCGGAATTGATATTAAAAAATCGCTGTTTTTCTTTGTTAAACTATGGAGACCAAAACCTTCGCTTCCTATTATTACCGCAAGCGGGAACGGCAAATCGATTTTTTCAAGTATCCGTCCCCCGTTTTCGGCACCAACTATCCAAAAACTGTTTTCTTTCAATAAACCTATAGCTTGATTTGTATTTTCAACCCTCGATATTGAAATATGTTCTACAGCTCCGGCAGAAGATTTCGACACGGTCTCATTTACTCCAGCAGCTCTCCATTTAGGTATTATAACTCCGTCCGCACCGAAAGCTACGCAGTTCCTTATAATTGCACCTAAGTTGTGCGGATCTTCAAGGCCGTCTAAGATTACAAGCAGTGGTTTTAGAGATTTTTTTGACCTTTCAATTAAATCCGACAGTTCTGTATATTGCACGGGAGAAACTTCCGCGACTATCCCTTGCGAACTTTCAGAGAATTTGTCGAGTTTTTCCGGCGGAACACTATGCAAGGCTATGCCCTTTTGCTTTGCAAGATTAATAATCTCTGAAATCACCGCTCCTCTTGCAGTCCTAGAAACCATTATTTTATTTACCGTACGTCTAGCGGCTTTAAGAAGCTCCAAAACAGGATTACGCCCGCAAACAACGTTTTCCGATGACCTACTATTATTTTTGCTGTACATTTAAAGTTCTTTTTTCTGCTACTGTCTACAAGATAAAACTTCAGCAACACGGCTATTCGATTCACAGTCGATATATATTGTTTTATCTGTTTTACCGATTCGCGGTAAAAGCAGAAAACAAATCAAACCTTTTTCACCAGCAAAGAACTGCCGTCTTTATTATCAAATATTTTATAACCTCTTTCATCTATTATAAGTTTTCTAACTCTGTCAGATTCAGCCCAGTTTTTATTTTTTCTCGCATCATTTCTCTCTTTCAAAAGATTCTGCAAACTTTCGTCCGCATTTTGTTCTTCAGGCAACAAAATACCCAAAGATGTTCCGGCAAAATCTTCAAAGAGTTTTTTCAGCTGCGAAAGTCTTTCTCTGCCTGTAGTAAGAAGCCCTTTTGATATAAGACCTTTCAGTTCGTGAAGATAAGACAGGGCTTTTTCGGAGTTGAAATCATCGTCAAGAGCGCTTAAAAAATTTTCCTGTAAATCCGATAAATCCTTATCAGTTATTTCTACATCAGATTCTTTAACTGACGAAATAAGTCTCAGATAGGTGTCGTCCATTCCCTGTAAAGTATTTCTTGCGGACTCAATACCAGCGTCAGAAAAATCCAACGGACTTGAATAGTGCTGCGTTAAAAGGTAATAACGCACAACACGAGGATTATATTTTTCAAAAATTGCTTTTAACGTAAAAAAGTTGTTCAAAGATTTTGACATTTTTTCTTTATTTATAGTAACAAAACCGTTATGTATCCAATACTTAACAAATTTTTTGCCGGTTTTAGCTTCACTTTGAGCAATTTCGTTCTCATGATGCGGAAATATTAAATCCTGTCCGCCACCGTGTATGTCTATCGTGTCGCCAAGCAGTTCGGACGACATTGCAGAACATTCTATATGCCAGCCCGGACGACCCTTGCCCCAGGGGCTTTCCCATGTAACTTCACGCGGTTCATTTTCTTTCGTTTTTTTCCACAGGGCAAAATCAAATGCCGAATTTTTCCCGTTACATACACCCACCCTTGCACCAGCTCTTAAATCTTTGAGATTTCTTTTTGACAGTTTTCCATAATCTTTAAACTTTTCAACAGAAAAGTAAATGTCGCCACCAATTTCATAGGCCAAACCTTTATTGACAAGCTCTTTGATAAAATTAACTATTTCCGGAATCATTTGCGTGACACACGGATATTTTTCAGCTTTTAAAATGTTTAATCTGCCAGCTTGGACAAAATAATCTTCTATGTAAATCTGCGCAAGTTCTGAAGGTTTCATATTTTTTTCCTGCGATCTTTTAACAATTTTATCGTCAACATCCGTAAAATTTTGTATGTGTTTTACTATATAACCTCTTCTTAAAAGATGCCTTTTTACAATATCAAACACTACATAAACTCTTGCATGACCCAAATGCACTTCATCATAAGGAGTTATGCCGCACACATACATAGATACAAAATTTCTCCTCTGCGGATAAAACTCTTCTTTTTTATTTGAAAGAGTGTTATGGATTTTTATCGTCATCTTTTTTTCTCCTGACTAATAGAAGCAACTGCCACCGCTGCTATGCCTTCTCCCCGTCCGACAAAACCCATTTTTTCATTTGTAGTTGCTTTTATTCCAATTCTCTCTCTTTTCAATTCAATCACTCTTGAAATATTTTCTTTCATATCGGCAATAAAAGGACATATTTTTGGCGCTTCGACTATTACGGTAATATCGACGTTATTAACAGAGAAATTTTGTTTTTTTAACTCTTTATAAACAGATTCCAAAAGAGAAATGCTGGAAACATTTTTATATTTCGGATCCATATCTGGGAAAAAATACCCTATATCGTTCAATCCTGCAGCACCAAGCAGAGCATCCATCAGAGCATGTATAAGAACGTCGGCATCGCTGTGTCCGTCAAGCCCTTCAGAAGTCAATATTTTAACCCCACCCAAAATAAGTTCTCTTCCTTTTTTTAATCTGTGAGCATCATATCCAAAACCGATATACATTTTCCATCGCCTTTCGCCGCTATCTGAAATCAGAGCTAATTGAAGCTTCAAACCGCAGAGGAGTTAATCCACTCTGATTAGGAACAGCGTTTCTATAATTTTTTCTATTGGTATTAAGGAATCATATTATCACTTTCAACGGTACAAATAACCTCGCCTCTACACTGACCTTCCATACCCTTACACCCGACTTTTTCCCCTTTAAGGAAGAAGAAAAATCATTGTTTTAAATCTTATCTACTTCATTTTCAATGAACAGATGTCCGGTATAAAAAACCAACGACAGCGACAAATAGTAATGTCATAAAAGACAAAACTTAAGATTTTAATATTTTTTCTGCCAATTCAAAATCCTGTTTTGTCGTTATTTTAAAATTCAGAAACTTTGTCTCAACAGCAGAAACTTTAATTTTAAGATTTTCTACAAGCTGAGAGTCATCAGTCGTACCGGCAGACATTTTTCTAGAGTAAGCTCTTTTAAGAAGTTCTGTTTTAAAAATCTGCGGCGTTTGCGCATTCCTCAAAATCGTTCTGTCTAAAGTTTTCAATATATATCCATCAGCGGATACTAATTTAACGGTATCTTTTGCTTTCTCAACTGCAACAGCCACTTTTGTCTTTGCGGCTTTTTCTAAAACCAATAAAATATCTTTTTTTGATATAAGCGGTCTTGAGGCATCATGAACAGCGATAAAATCAATATCATCCCCGACAAGAGCAAGACCATTTTTCACTGAATCGAACCTTTCATTTCCGCCCGCCGCACAAACAAAACCTGTTTTATATTTTAAAGACAAAAACTCAACCATATCAGATGGCACAACTACAATTATCTGTTTAAAACTTTTTATTGAAGCAAACGCCTCGACACTCCATAAAAACACTGGTTTGCCACTGAGATTTAAAAATTGTTTTGAAACTCTGCTACCAAACCTTTTACCGGATCCTGCTGCTGCTATTATTGCGGCGTTTTTCATTTAACTTTTCCCAAATATCATTCAGACGCGGTCTTAAAGACGACATTTTTTCTGCAAAAGAACCAGTTCTTCTAAAACAACACTCCACTGGCACCATGAATAAAAAACGGTCAGAATCCCGGCGAAACAATAAGATTTCTAAAAAACCAGACAGATATAATCGCTCTGCCTATCCAATAAATTCCTTTAAAAGCCGCCCAGCAATTTCTATATCAGGATATTTTCCGGTCCATATTTTAAATCCGCAGGCGCCCTGCCGTATAAGCATTCCTACGCCCGTAAATACTTCCAATCCTTTATCGTTTGCAAATTTTGTAAAAGGCGTTGCCTTATTATAAATTAAATCATATATTATTAAACTGCTTTTGATTTTATCAGCTTTAAAAGGAAGAACATCAGTTTTTCTCATTCCGCAGGAAGAAGTGTTTACAATAAGATCCGCCACCGGAAGCACTTCTCCAACCTTGCTTATGTCAACAGCTTTTATTTTAAACATTTCTGCAAGCTGTTCGGCATTTTTGAGTGTTCTGTTTGCTATGTATATGTTTTTTGTTTTACTTTCTTTTAGAGCATATACTATCGCCCTCGCTCCGCCGCCAGCTCCGATTACTAAAACATTTTTATTTTTTAAGCTGACTTTTTTTGCAGCCAAATCTTGACTGAATCCCAAGTGATCAGTATTATATCCGTAAAGTTTACCGCCTTTAAAAGCTATTGTATTTACGCTTCCTATTTTTTTTGCGGCTTTATCTATAAAGTCAACATATTTCATTACTTCAATTTTATGCGGAATTGTTATATTGACGCCCTGGAATCCGAGAACTTTTAGAGATTCTATTGTCTTTTTAAGGTTTTCAGGCTTTGGTTCAAAAGCAAGATAAATGCAGTTCAAATTTTCTTTTTCAAACCATTTGTTCTGCATCTGCGGCGAAAAGGAGTGTTTTACCGGATAGCCCAGAATCGCAAACAATTTTGTTTCGGTATTCAGCATTTCAACCTCTGTGCGTATTAAATCTATCACATTCTACAATAAAGTCCAGTTATTATCAAATCACGACAACAACCGCATAATTGACATTAACTATAAACACTTTTTTTTGCTAAAATAAACCAACTTTGATAATATATTATAAATATGTATCTGCTGCCATTACAATGATTATAAATACCTTTTCAAACTTTATTAATTCCAATATACGGACTTTCCTTGCACCCGGCATCTATGTAGCTTTATCTGTAGGAACGACCGTTCATATATTGTTACATAAAGATGACGTCAAAAGTTCAATAGGATGGATAGCACTTGTTTTCTTATCTCCTTTTCTAGGCACTATATTGTATATATTCTTAGGTATTAACAGAGTAAAAAGAAAAGGCACTCGCTTAAGAAAAAAGGGCATTGTCTATAAAAAATACCTCACAGAAAATATCCCTAAAAATTTATCTGAAAAGTACAGGCAGTTTATAACTTTCGGATATAATGTATATCCTCAAAATTTTATTTTTGGAAACTCCATAGAGCCTCTGCAAAACGGCATCGAAGCCTATCCCGAAATGATAAAAACCATACAAACCGCAAAAAAGGAGATTTTAATCTCAAGCTATATTTTTGATTGCGACAGCGAAACAGATAAATTTTTGGAGGCTTTTAAAACTGCAATTAAAAACGGCGCCACGGTAAAAATTTTGATTGACGGCATAGGCACTTTAAAACTTTTCCGCCGCTCAATAGAAAAAAAACTTGCCCTAATCAAAGGTCTCGAGTACAGCATATTTCTGCCGCCGTATATTCCTGTGACAATACCTTTTGTAAATTTAAGAAACCACAGAAAAATTATGATAATCGACGGAGAAACAGCCTTTTTCGGAGGAATGAATCTTTCAAAGAAAAATGTTTTAATTGACGACCATAAAAACGGTATTTTAGACATTACCTTTAAGATAAAAGGACACGTCATTAACCAGATGTCGTATGTATTTGAAGATGACTGGGAATTTGCTACCGGTAAAAAGTTCCAGTCATTATCTAAAGATTTGTCCGATACTGAAGCAGGCACAATTCCCGCAAGGATAATTCCCGACGGACCCGACAACAAAAGTGGGACTATTGAACGCATTGCGCATGGAGCAATAAACGTCGCAACAGAAAAAATTCTTATAGTAACGCCTTATTTCCTGCCGGAAAATAACATTTTAGCGGCGCTTGAAATGGCCACAATGAGAGGCGTCGATGTCGATATAATAATTCCGGATAAAAGCGACTATAGTTTTATGGACTGGGCTGTCGAACCCAATTTCATGCGTTTAGTTAAAAGCGGCGTAAAAATTTATCGTACACCGCCTCCATTAGATCACAGCAAAATTTTCGTAGTTGACAGCGAATGGGTTTTTATAGGTTCGGCAAACTGGGATGTAAGAAGTTTTAAGCTCAATTTTGAGTCCAATATAGAAATATTCAGCAAAAATTTGGCAAAAGAACTTATCGCCATTGCCGAATTGAAAAAGAGAAAAGCAAAATTTACTACGGTTCATGAATGTAAAGCGCTACCGCTTCTAAAGCGCATCAGAAATAATATGTACCGACTACTGACACCTTACGGTTAAACTTCCATGCGAAATACATTTTTTATTCCATCTTTTCTGCTGATATTTAGTGGCAGGTGACATCGATACATTTTATTTGATTTAAGAAATTCTATTAATGTAGAATAAATTATTCTTACCGACGCTAATTTTTTACTTAATTCCCGGAATGCGCTGCAAAATCTTGTCCGACATAATGCTTAATGATTTTTTCAATAAATTATAAAAATACATTTTAATTTTGTTTGACAACCGCCGACAGTTGGCATGATATGTGCAGACGTTTTCGTCACAATAAAACCGTCGTGATGGAAAAAACAAATATTAAAAAAGCCGTTAGGTAGTTTCAGCGGTAGGGGCCCCCCTATAAACAATGAAATATATAAAAAAATTTAACTATACCAGCATCTTAGGATGGTCTGCGTCAAGATACGACAGATTTTCAAACTGTAAAAGGCAGTATTTCTACGATTATTACCCAAAGTTTGATAAAGATACACCTCTTGAAAAAATACGATTTTTAAAAAGTCTGACATCCAGAGATCTGGAAACTGGAAATATCGTACATGATATTATAAGAGACATGTTCAAAAGATATCAAAAAAGCACAAAACCTTTAAATAAAGATAGATTTTTTAAATATTCTTATTACATAACCGAAAATTACTGCAGTTCAAAAACTTTTTTTGAACATCACTACAACAGTGAAATTATTTTAGTTCCCCAAATATATGCAAAAGTAAAAAACATATTAGAGAATTTTATTAACAGCTCAAGATTTACATGGATTGAAAAAAACGCCTTTTCTAAAAGTTCCGAATGGATTATAGAACCCGAAGGTTTCGGGGAAACCAGAATAAACGACCTTAAAGCTTTTTGTAAAGTAGATTTTTTATTTCCGGTCGCTGACAAAATATACATTATGGACTGGAAGACAGGCAAACCCAACCAAAAAAAACATTCAAAACAGCTTACGGGATATGCGCTTTGGGCAAATTACCACTTTGGTAAAAAAATTGGCGATATTCTGCCGATAATAGTTTATCTTTACCCGCAGTACGACGAAAAGAGCGTTGAAATTAACGACTGTTCGCTTACAGAATTCGCAAAAACCGTAGCAACCGAAACGCAAGATATGTACGGATACCTTACTGACATAGAAAAAAACATACCTAAAGATAAAAAAGAGTTCCCTTTGAACAACAATAAATTTTTATGTAAATACTGCAGTTACAAAGAAATCTGCCCGGGATGCAGACGTTAAAGTGCAAAAATATTACAGACACGTTTTTGCATTTTTACGTTTTGCTTATTGCTATTACTCCGAAAAGGAAATTTATGAATACAACAATTTCAATTTTTTTGTTTCTATCCGGAATTGCAGCGGGTATATGTTTATTTGCATTTAAATATATACCCTTGTCGAAAGACAATGCCGCAAAAGAGCAGAAAATAAACAATCTAAAGGAAAATATTGAAAACCAGACGCAGCTCAGTAACAATTTAAAAATCGAATTTGAAAACATTGCATCAAAAGTATCAGAAGAAAAAAACGCAAATATATCTTTGTCAAAAGATAATGCTGCAAAAGAGCAGAAAATACACGATTTAATGGAAAATATTGAAAACCAAATGCGAGATAATGCTGCAAAAGAGCAGAAAATAAATGATTTAACGAAAAATATTGAAAACTTGTCAAAAGACAATGCCGCAAAAGAGCAGAAAATAAACAATCTAAAGGAAAATATTGAAAATCAGACGCAATTCAGTAACAATTTAAAAATCGAATTTGAAAATATCGCATCAAAAAATATTGAAAACCAGACGCAGCTCAGCAGCAATCTAAAAACCGAATTTGAAAATATCGCGTTAAAAGTATTAGAAGAAAAAAACGCAAAAATTACGGATTTAAACAGAATTTCTCTGGAAAACATTGTGTTTCCGTTTAAAGAAAAAATCGACGAATTCAGAAATAAGATCGACAATCTTCAGACTTACGAAGCTGAGAAAATGTCCGGACTTCAAAAAGAACTGGAAAAATTGATAAGTATCAACAACAGTGTAAGCGCAGAAGCAAAAAACCTTGCCAACGCTTTGAAAGGAGACAATAAACTTCAGGGAACATGGGGAGAAATGTGCCTTGAGAGAATTTTTGAACATGCGGGAATGACAAAAGATGTACATTACGAATCGCAGAAACAATTCAAAGCTGACGACGGAAAGAAAATTCCCGATTATATAGTAAAATTGCCAGACGGGAAACATATCGTAATAGACGCAAAAACTTCGCTCGTCGCTTACGAAAAATATTATAATACGCAAAATGAAGACGATAAAAAAAATTCTTTAAAAGAGCATTCCTCAAGTGTAAAAAGACATATCGACGAACTTGCTACAAAAGATTATATCAGTCTGCCCGGACTCAACCAGCCGGAATATGCCTTGATGTTTGTACCCTTAGACGGAGCGATTTCCATTGCGCTCGACGACAAACCGGATCTTATCGAATATGCGTTTAAAAAAAATATAGCGATCGTTACACCGTCAACGCTTTTGGCTACGTTAAAAACCATACAATATATATGGCGGCAGGAAAACCAGAAGAAAAACGTGATCGAGATAGCAAAACAGGGCGGCAGTCTTTACGATAATTTTGTAACATTTGTTGAAGTTCTAAGAGAAGCTGACAAAAAAATATCAGAAGCAAAAAGCAAAACGCAGGAAGCCATAAAAAGACTTTCGGCATCTGATAAAAAAGGCAACAGTCTTATAGCAAAAGCGCAGAGATTAAAAGATCTCGGTTCTCCGACAAAAAAAGAAATACCTGAAGACCTTTTAAAAAACGGAGATAAAAATGACGCTGTATAAAAATGAACTTAAAAGTAAAGCCTTAGAACTGCAAAGTGCGCTTGAAAAACAAAAAATAAAAATTTCTTTTGACGATAATTCTTTCAGAGATTATCTTGTCAAGCTTTACGCCGGTAGCATATCCGGTGGAAATCTTTCAATTTATTACAAACCCACAAAAAACACCTATTCTCTGAAAAAACAATTAAATAATTCCAAACTTGATATAATTATTGATTCAGCATGGAATAAAATAAATCGTTTCGAAACTTATACTGCCCAAACCGGCACTTACGAAGCCTTTGTCGACGGCTCATATATTTCAGGCGTCATCGGTTACGGGGCAATCATTTATCTGGGAGATGAGATCAAAGCTGAAATTTCAGGCACTGTCGCAGATACGCAGTTTAGACAATTCGGCGGCGAATTGAAATCCGTCATTGAAACAATAAAATGGTGCCAGACCAACGACGTAAAAAAAATAAGAATTAATTACGATTATCAGGGAATAGAAAAATTCGCAACAGGCAAATGGAAAGCAGGCAATGATGTCTCAAGAGAATATGTGGATTTTATTATTAAAACGAAAATAAAAATTGAATGGCGGTATATAAAAAGCCATACCGGCAATCCCAAAAATGATAAAGCTGACTTTCTGGCAAAAAAAGCAGCGTCACTACAAAAGATTTAAAAATACCCGTATTCTTAACGCTTTTAGCCGGTCACCAAAATGTTAACAGAAAAATAAAACAACAAAACTTTTCTCGCCGAATAATTAACGAAAACCTTAAAGTCCCTCCTCACACCAGACATTTTATGCAACACCGGTATTGGCCTCTTCCTAGTCTCAGCTACATTTAACCTTAAAGAATAGTTTTGCTACGTAATACTCCCGACCGGACAACGTAATAATACTGATGAAATAACCTCTGCTTGTGCGACAATTACATCAAGATGACAGCGACTGACCATTAAAAATTGACTTTAATATTATAATTTATTATAATAATTGTGAATTATATATTTATATTATTTCCCATTTATTGTTGTTATTGTTATGTGTTGAATTATAAAAGAAAATGATTTTTACTGTTTTCAACTCAACAATTCTTGTAAGTTTCCAGACTTTTGACAGCAAAAAAAATGAACTATCACTAAATAAAACTGCAAAAAATATGTTTTAGGAAATTGTTCAATTTTTTCAGACAAAGAGTACTTGCTGGGACAGTGGTATAACATACAGTCAGATTTGTCTATTCCTCCTATTCATATTCATATTTTTGAAATAACAGAATAGAATATCTCCAGCGGTCTAAGATTTAGAAATTATTTTTCCAATTCCAAAAGAAAGCAAAACGGAAAAATTATTACGGCAAGATTTATTTATATTCCATATGGATTACATTCGGCAACAAAATCTGGAGATCATCGACGCTGATAAGAACTGCAAACCTCTGAAAAGTTTTTAGATACACTGGAGATTCAAAGAAGTTTTGGAGCATTTGCCACTGCTAAACTGACAAAAGTAAAATATCAAAGGAGCGGTAAAGTGACTAAGACAGGAATTATTTGTACAATGGGACCGTCAACACGTTCCCTTCAGGTTTTAAAAAAAATGTCCGACAGTGGCATGACGGTAGTCAGGCTTAATTTTTCGCACGGGACATGCGATGAACACGAAGAAGATCTTTCTTTAATAAAGCTTTTAAACAAGAAATATAAAAAGAATGTAAAAATTCTTGCTGATCTTGAAGGTCACAGAATAAGAATCGGGAAAATTAAAGGCGGCAAAGCAGAATTAAAAAAGAAACAAAAACTTATTCTTACAAACAAAAAAATTGTCGGAAATAATAAAGAGATTTCTATAGACTACCGCAATTCTCTAACCGATATTAAAAAAGGATTTACTATTTTTATAGATGACGGCAACCTCACTTTTAAAGTTTTATCTTCAAAAAAAGATGAGCTTGTTACAGAAGTCCAAATGGATTACGTTTTAAAAACGCATAAAGGCGTAAATATTCCACAGGCTGATCTTAAATTCCCGCTGATTGAAGAAAAAGACCATGAAGATATGCTTTTTGCGGTAAAGCATAATGTGAGTTTTGTTGCAAACTCTTTTGTTAGAAACGCTGCAGACATGAAACCGCTGGCAGACATTTTAAAATCGGGAAAAAATACTACTTGCAAACTTATCGCAAAAATTGAAGACAAAGCAGGAATCGACAATCTTATACAGATTTTTGAAGCCTGCGACGGCGTAATGGTTGCAAGAGGCGATATGGGAATTTCAATACCTCTATGGACAGTTCCTGCAACACAGAAATACATAATAAAGAAATGTACAGAGTACAAAAGATTTGTAATAACTGCAACTCAAATGCTTGAAAGCATGATTAAAAACCCTATACCAACAAGAGCTGAAGTAAGCGATGTCGCAAACGCCATCATAGACGGAACCGATTACGTTATGCTCTCAGCAGAAACAGCCATAGGAAAGTATCCTGATAAAGTTGTAGAAATAATGAAAAACATTATAAAATTTACTGAGGAAAACAACTCTATATTTGATGAAACAAAATAAAATCTGCTATGCCGCTTAGAAAATGAAAGAATCTGTAAAGCCGCTTGTCATTTTAAGTATTAGTCTTTTTCTGATATTCTTGCAAACAGCAGGTGCTTTTTATTCTAAAAGTTTCGCTTTGTTCGCTTATGCGGGACTAATCATTTTAGATGCTTTTTCGCTGCTTCTAAAACTTGCAAACTTAAACGGTACAGATGAGGGGTTTAGAAAAGCACAGTTTATTTCAGTTATTTTAAACGCATCGGTTCTTTTTATTTTGGCTTTGATTATGATAAGCAGAACTCTTAATGCGATAACACTGCCCAAAATTATAAATATATCGCTTGCAGAAATAACTACATCCATAGTATTTGCTGGACTTGTCATCTGTTTCTTCATTTACGGGCAATTCATTTTTACAGCTCTGATGTCCCTTTTGATTATAACAGGATTTTCAGTTCCTGTCCTAAAAAAAACAGTTCTTTTAGACTCTTATTTAAGCATATTCTTTGCCGTTTTAATTACGATAAACTCAGCACTTTTAATTAAAAATTCTCTTAAAATATTAAAAAATAAATGAGACTCTTCTGTCTGTAATTCGCAAAAACTGCAATTCAATATTATAAAAAAGATGAAAACAAATTGGAGAAAAAATGGAAATTATTTATTCACTTATAGTCGCAAGCACGGCAATGCTGGGCACTCTTATAGTACTGATGTTTCATAAATGGTCTGAAAAAAATTCTTTTCTAATAATAAATTTTGCGGCAGGTGTAATGCTCGCACTTGCATTTACTCATTTGATACCGGAAGGGCTGGAACTGAACGCCGAAACAATGATTTACGTTCTGCTGGGATTTCTAATCATGTTTTTTCTACAGTTTGTTGTTTTATTTCATCCGTGCCACGACGAAGAATGCTCAAAGCATACGGGCATAACGTCGATTGTAGGACTGTCTCTGCATTCTATGATTGACGGACTTATAATTGCTGTAGGGTTTGAAGTAAACGACAACATAGGAACACTCACAACCATTGCAATTCTGCTGCACAAACTGCCCGACGGAATAACAATTTCAGGAATTCTACTGCACAACGGTGTTTCCAAAAAGAAAATTTTTAATTTTTCGCTTCTCACAGCATGTTTTACCCCGGTATGCACAATTTCAGGAATATTTTTGTTTAAAGATATACCTACGTCCGTTCTCGGCGCTCTGCTCGGTTTAACAGCAGGCTCTTTTATCTTTCTTTCCGCTTCAGATTTAATTCCAGAAACTCATAAATGCAAAAACAGATTTGCACCCATTATGCTGTTTGTAGGTGCGATTATCATTCTTGCCGTCAAATATATTATGAAACTGACCATCTAAATCGTTTTACACAAAAATGACAGAATAGCTTTAACCAATATTAAAACGATAAATATTATAGTTCAGTAAAATACAGGTACACGCGATATTATACTATGCAATCTGTCTCGCTCTAAATTTAAAAGTTCGCTCACAGAAACTATTTCGTAACCCATCTGTTTAATATCGTCTATAAAATCGCTTAAAAACGACAATACTTTTTCATTTTCATATAAATCGTGCATTAAAAATATTGCACTGTTTTTTATGGCTTTTTTATATTTATCATAAATTTCTCCAGCTGTTATTTTTTTCCAATCACAGCCTATTATGCAACAATTATACTTTTTCAGCATCAGGTTTTGAATAACCGTACGGAAAACGGACTAAAAACGGTTCAACGCCGGTCACTTCTTTTATTATTATATTCCCGCTGTGCAAAAGTTCTTTTTCTATCTTACCTGTTTTATCTTTATCTTTGTAAGTGTAGAAATTTATATGTCTGTAAGTGTGGTTTGCAATTTCATGACCCGCTTCAACAACCGCCTTTGCGCTGGCAGGATTTTTCCACACGTTTATGCCGAGCATAAAAAATGAGGCTTTAACATTATTTTTCTCTCCCAGTATTTCCAATTTTTTTTCAGTCGATTTACTGGGACTGTCGTCAAAAGTTAAAGCAACTTTACCGATATATTCAGATCCGTTTGAATAAAATGTTTTCACCTGTGCAAAACATACACTTGCAAAAAAAAGAAGTACTAAAACAGCAATTTTTTCATTTTACAAATATTTCACGGCGCTTCGAATTTCCTACATGTAAAGCAGACAAAATCTCCCCAAAAACTTATCTGATATAATTCACAGGAGACGTTATATATGACAACAGCGTCAAAACTCCCGCATCAATTATCTGCATCCAAAAATTGTCACTTATTTTCCATGGTATCGCTTCAACTATCACCGCTATAAAAGCCCCTGCCAGCGCAAACTGCCAGTTAAAGATAAAAAGTCCCGCTATAAAACAAACCGCAAAACATGCCAAACTGCCTTCCATAGTTTTTCCCGCAAAAGTTTTATGTCTGCCGAGAATTTTACCCGCAAAAGCCGCAACAGAATCGCCGAACGCAAAGTAAAGAAAACTTGCAAACACCATATATCTGTTCGGAAACATCAGAATAGCGAGCAAAGCTCCGGATAATGTACCGGTTAAACCGCTGATTTTATCAGATTCTTCAGGTCTGTAAAAACCTTTAAAATTATTTTTAAAGAAATTATTAAGTCTGAGAATTTTAAATCTCAAATACTCAAATAAAACAACAATGACAATCGCAATGACAAGACCGCAGATAACCGCAGTTTTGGGGAGATACCAATATCCAAACACATATATAAGAGAAAGCAAATGAAACCCTTTTCTCTTTATCTCGTCCCTCAGCTCGTCGACCATATTTCCAATACCCCAATAAATTTATAGATGTCTGCTATATTATCAAAAATCCGCAAGAAAATATCTTTTACATCTATATCGTCTGGAAAAACCAAAGCCGCAAGTAAAACAAATACTGCGATATTTACCATAAAAATTATAACATAAGAAAAAAATGTTCCATAAATCTTCAGGTCGGATTGTTCTATAGAAAGGATATATATCGTAAGGGCAACGTGAAAAGCTATTGAAAAACCTGCAAGAAAAAGGAAATACCCGTAAAACTGTTTTATGTTGATAAACCAGCCCAGAAAAATATAAATTATTATTACTGCGAAAGTATATATCGGAAAAAAATACGGAGCAAGCGTTATCCAAATATTATCTTTAGTTAAAGCTATGCTTCCGGATTCTTTCCCGACATCAAATTTTTTAATCTTTGCACCGCTTAAAATTCCGGCTATCGCATGAGAAAGTTCATGGCCAAACATATAAGTTTTCATCGGTTTGTAAAGGATAACTTGAAATACAATATAACATAAAATTCCTATCCAAAACGGAATATACCGATCTACGTTTAAAACCGTAAAATACAGAAAACTTTTAATAAATATATATCCAGTACCGCCGACTGCCGGGATCAATAAAAATGCAAAAATATTTCTTAAAAACTTCATTTTACCGTCTTTATACAAAAAATTCTCAAGATTGAACTTGCAGAAAGGATAAATTTTAAAAATTAAAATAACGGGCATTCCCCTTCTCATTCCAACTGGAATATTTAGCCCGGCATCGGTTTTATATAAAGTTCAAAAATGCTTTAAAATCTTAAAAAGCTGAATTTTATTACAATAAAGACATTTTTTTATCTGTTTTGCTATTATAGCACAAGCGACTAAATCTTACTTCCTCTTTGGTAACAAGAATAAAAGGACATACAACTGTAATCAAATGCGACAACACCAACGCACTAAAAGCCAGCCCGGTCTCAGCAAAATTACACTTCCGAATAAGAAAGAAAAGAGACGCCAACACAAGCAACACAAAATATTCTATTATAAACCCCAACCAGATTGTTTATTTACAGCCTGCTAATCAGCCGTATTATCCACCGAACTGCGTAATAATTGATTATTAAAGAGGAAGTATCATACCGCGTAAATCTAAGTTCTACAGATTATCTTTTATTTTTAAAACAGACAAAAGAAATAAATGAACATCATTTTCCTTCGTCTTTAGCACGCATATCCGTAAACGATCTCACTACAAATATAATCGCTGTGCAAAAGAATACAACTGCAAGAACAGCATTTAAACACTCTTTTTTAGCAAGTACCAACGCAAGTTCCAATGCAAGAAGCCCGAAAAGTGTCGTAAACTTAATTATAGGATTCATTGCAACGGAAGAAGTGTCTTTAAATGGATCTCCAACCGTATCGCCGACAACAGTAGCTTTATGAAGTTCAGTTCCTTTTTCACGCAAATCAACTTCAACGTATTTCTTTGCATTGTCCCATGCTCCGCCGGCATTTGCCATAAATATTGCCTGAAAAAGACCAAACAACGCTATTGAAATAAGATAGCCTATAAAGAAATAAGGTTCTATAAACGCAAAAGCAAGCGTTGTAAAGAAAATAACTAAGAACAGATTTACCATACCTTTTTGTGCATATTTCGTACATATTTCAACAACTTTCTTGGAATCTTCTGTCGAAGCTCTATCTGAACTTCCGTCAAGTTTTATATTATTTTTAATGAACTCGACGGCTTTATAGGCGCCGCTTGTCACAGCATGATTAGAAGAACCAGTAAACCAGTAAGTTACGGCTCCGCCGGCAATCAAACCAAGCAGGAAAGGAGCATGTAAAAGTGACAACTTGTCAAGCCCCGTCGTAAGACTATCGGTAAGCATAACTATTGTCGAGAATATCATCGTCGTCGCGCCCACGACAGCAGTTCCTATAAGAACGGGCTTTGCCGTAGCTTTAAAAGTGTTTCCCGCACCATCATTTTCCTCAAGTAATATTTTTGATTTACTGAAAGAAGGCTTAAATCCGAAATCTTTCTCAATTTCCTTGCCGATATTGGGAATACTTTCAATCAGTGAAAGTTCATACACCGACTGTGCATTATCGGTTACAGGACCATAAGAATCAACCGCAATGGTAACAGGGCCCATACCCAAAAACCCGAAAGCAACAAGACCGAAAGCAAATACGGCGGGAGCTATCATAATTAAGCCAAGCCCATGCAAACTGATTGCATAAGCAATACCCATGAGAACTATTACTGCAATGCCCAGCCAGTATGCACTGAAATTTCCAGCCGTAAGACCAGCAAGAACATTAAGTGATGCTCCGCCGTGTTTTGAAGAAGTAACAACATTCTGTACAAAAGCACTTTTTACGGAAGTAAAAATTTTTACGATCTCCGGTATCATTGCACCCGCTATCGTCCCGCAGCTTATAATAAGCGAAAGTTTCCACCAAAGAGTTCCGTCACCCAAATCACCGATTATAATGTTAGAAACTGCAAAAGTCAAAGTAATTGACACTATCGACGTTATCCATACGAGAAATGTTAGTGGAGTTTCAAAATTCATTTTATCTGCAGTGGCGTATCTCGCTTTTGCGATTGCCGAGCTGATTCCATAAGAAAGAGCGCTTGATATAAGCATTATTAAACGCATTACAAAAATCCACACAAGAAGTTTAACCTGCAAAACAGGCTCCTTTACGGCAAGAACTATAAATGTCACCAAAGCGACGCCAGTGACGCCATAAGTTTCAAAACCATCCGCGGTAGGTCCTACAGAATCGCCGGCATTGTCGCCCGTGCAATCCGCTATAACGCCAGGATTTCTTGCGTCGTCCTCTTTAATATTGAAAACAATTTTCATTAAATCCGAACCTATATCCGCAATTTTTGTAAATATTCCGCCCGCTATTCTAAGAACCGAAGCACCAAGCGACTCGCCGATTGCAAATCCTATAAAGCAAGCACCTGCAAAATCTGAAGGAATAAAGAGAAGAATTATAAGCATTATAAAAAGTTCAATGCTTATTAAAAGCATTCCTATGCTCATACCCGCGCGAAGCGGTATCGCATAAAGAGGAAAAGGGTTCCCTTTCAAACTTGCGAAAGCAGTCCTTGAATTTGCAAAAGTATTGATTCTCATGCCAAACCATGCCACAGTGCAGCTTCCGAGAATTCCTATAACGCTGCAAAGCACTATTGTAACGACTTTAACCGCTCCAAAATGCTGCAACAGTCCAAAATATACAACTATTACAGCCGCAAGCAAAACTTCAAGTATAAATATGAATTTTCCCTGAGTTACAAGATATGTTTTACAGGTTTCATAGATAAGTTCTGAAATTGATTTCATTGACTTGTGAACCGGCAGATTTTTAATGCCTACAAAATGATAAAGTCCAAAAAACAAGCCGAAAATGCAGATGAGAAAACCGGACATCAAAAGCATTTTGCCGTCAATCGCATTTCCAAAAAATCCGATGGAAGCCAAATCTGGAATAATCAAATTCGCTTCGCTTGCAAAAGAACGACTGACAGCCGCAATTATAAAAGCAAAAACCGCCGCGACTTTTCTCAATGAAAAGACTCTGTTTAACATACTACCTCCAAAAAATTATTTCTCAATTTTACATTTTTTCAAAAAAGTTTTTTCTTCTGCCTTGACTTTTTCCCATATAACTTCAATATCTTTTGTGTTTTTAACTTTATATTCACCAAATACATGGGGATGTCTTCGGACAAGTTTTTTGTTCAGCTTTTCTATCACTCCAGCAATATTAAAACTTTTGCTTTCTTTCGCAATCTGCGCATGGAATACAACCTGAAGCAGAATATCGCCCAATTCTTCCTCAAGATTGTCCATATCACCGTTTTTAACCGCTTTTTTTACTTCTTCCGCTTCCGAAAACAAATGCTTCACAAGAGATTCATGCGTCTGTTTACTGTCCCACATGCATCCGTTTTTAGAGCGCAGAGTCACAAATATATTTATCAATTTATCGAATTCCCTTAAATACTTTTTCATATACCTTCTTACTTCGTTTCCTCTCCAGACATCCTTCTTTTAAATTATTCTTAGTTATACTCTATCAAAAAATCTATATCGCACAGCTTCCGCGCTAAATGGTTTGTTTTAATTACATCGCTGCCGTCTAAGTCCGCAATTGTTCTTGAAACTTTCAAAATTTTGTCGTAAGATCTCGCCGAAAAATTTAATTTTTCAACCGTAGTCTAAGCATTTCAAAAGCATTGCCACCTAAAATGTAATATTTTTTTATTTCCTTTGACTGCCATCTGGGCATTTGCATATATGCCGCTTCCTAGCAATCTTGCATTCTGAATTTCTCTAGCCTTTACAACTCTTTCTCTTATGCCTGTCGAACTTTCAGAATCGTCATTCAAAGCCGAAAGTTCAGAAAATTTTAAAGCCGGCACTTCAACGTGAATGTCAATTCTGTCCATTAAAGGACCGGAAATTCTACTTTGATACTTCCTTGATTTGATAAGGATTACAAACACATTCTTTTTCCCTGTGTCCCAGATTCCCGCACGGACAGGGATTCATCGCCGCAACAAGCATAAAAGAAGCCGGAAAAATAAAACTGACCCTTGCTCTCGAAACGGTTATTTTTTTATCCTCCAAAGGCTGACGCAAAACTTCAAGAGCGTCTCTTCTAAATTCTGCAAATTCATCTAAAAACAAAACTCCGTTATGCGAAAGACTTACTTCTCCGGGTCTGGGATACGTTCCGCCTCCCGCTAAAGCTACAGCTGAAGAAGTATGGTGCGGACTTCTGAAAGTACGCCGCTTTATCAAGTCGCCCACAAAAGCATGACCCGATACAGACCATATTCTGGTAGTCTCGACAGCTTCGTCAAAAGTCATCGGAGGAAGCCGAGAATACGTTTTGCTATCATGGTTTTCCCCGAACCGGGAGGACCCGACATTATTATGTTATGACTTCCCGCAGCCGCAATTTCAGTTGCCCGTCTTGCATTCTTCTGACCTTTTACGTCAGCAAAATCACAGCCCACATCGTTATAAATATAAGGCTCGCGATTCAGTTCGCCGTTAATAAATTTAACAATCTCTGCAAGAGGCCTAAATGGAAATATATTCACTTTTCCTGAGACAGCGGCTTCCTGCCCTGTTTGCGACAGGCACTATAAAATCTTTTATTTTGTTTTTTTGTAAACGCAAGGATATAGGAGGGCAAAACACCTTTAACTTTCCTTGTTTTGCCGTCTAAAGATAATTCGCCGCAGCACAAAATCTACGTAAATTCTCTTTTTTTTATTTTACCGTTTGCGACAAGTATCCCCAAAGCTATAGACAAGTCAAAAATACCACCCTCTTTTTTAATGTCTGCGGGAGCTAAATTAACGGTGATTTTTCTTGACGGAAAATCAAATCCTGATTTTTCATTGCGGCTGTCACTCTATCGCGAGACTCTTTAACCGCAGCGTCAGGAAGCCCCACTATAGAAAAAACAGGCATTCCGGATGAAATATATGTTTCAACTTCAACTATATCCGCCTCTACGCCGTTAATAGCCGCGGAATAAATAAGCGAAAGCATTTAAAACCTCTTTAATTTTATATTATATCATAATAACTAATTATTCCATCAAAAAAAAATGATTAAATCTGCATTGTAAAACCGCTGTCCCGGGAATATTATACATAAGTCGGAAATACCGCTTTTACCAACAAAATCTGCAACTGCAGTGTTAAAAAAATGCTTTGCATCAAAAACAGCTACGGCAGCAAAATACGACTGAACTGCATTTTAGTATGTTTTTAGAAATTTAAAAGAATTATTTCCGCATAGATAACATCGTGGCTAAAAATGATGGGAATCAATAAAACGGCCGCAATTTTCTTCGCCTTTACCATAACCGACAACATAAACATTTAAATACTTGATACTTGTTTATAAACTATCTCTTATCATTTCAGGTATATGTTCCTCCGTACCTATTGCCATTATATGGACACCGTCTGCAAAGGAACGAAGTTCTTTAATTGTCGCGGAACAAATTTTTATGCTTTCTGCCAAAGGGTCAGAAGCGGAATTTATTCTGTCTTTTATTTCATCTGGTATATTTACTCCGGACATAGACTTCAGAAACTGCAGAAACTTTGGGGATTTAATGAGAATCATTCCGGGTAAAATTTTTACTTTTAAATGTTTTACCTTATCAAAAAAATTCTTGTATATCTGCACATCAAAAATTGCCTGTGTCTGAAAAAATTCAGTTCCGGCTTTTACTTTTTTTTCAAGCATCAAAGCCTGTAAATCGACTGACTGAACCGACGGATTCACAACCGCTCCGACGCAGAATTTCGGACTTCCTTGCAATTTCTTCCCCGCAATGTCCACACCGGTTTCTAAGAGTCTTGCGGTTTTTATAAGCTGTATAGTATCTAAGTCATAGACTGCTTTTGCGTCAGAGCACTCACCTATAGACGGATGGTCGCCACTTAAAAGTAGAACATTTTCTATACCTAAAACATTCGCACCAAGTAGTTCAGACTGCAGCGAAATTCTGTTCCTGTCCCTTGCAGTAAGTTGCAAAATGGGTTCTATTGCACGTTCTATCAGGATTCTGCTCATAGCAAGAGAGCTTACTCTCATAGATGCTCTTTGATTGTCGGTAACATTTACGGCGTCAAGTCCATACAAACAGTCTGCTCTACGCAAAAAAGAAGATATATCCACCCCTTTAGGCGGAAACAACTCTGCTGTTATCAAAAATTTGTCTGATTTTAACTTCTCCTTAAATTTCAATCTCACGTTCCTTTACATTTATTATAAGACTTTAACTAAGAGACCAAACCTACTATCACTATTCTTACAAACATGCTGAAGTAAAAGCGAGATGATATATCTTTAGCAGTCTGCTGTGGATAAGTGGATATGTTTGTGAAACGAATTCAATTTTTTTGCAGATATAACCAACCTATAGTAATACCTCGATACTACACGGAAGCCATTATCATAACCGACAGCATCCCTGATCGAATTTTTTCTGCCTTTATTTCGCAAGTTCGTACATATAAATGTCGAATCCTTCAGCTTTTACTTCTGATTCCCCCATCGGCAAAACCATTGAAATAACCCACATCTTGGCTTGGCTTGCTAAAAAACCGCTTCTAAATCCCAACACTATTAATACGATAATTGTAAAAAACACAGTTCATTTTTTATTTTCTTAATCCTTCAATTTCACACACTAAACCGTTAATATTGTCGTCAATGCACTTGATTCGATTAACATAAATCCCAATATTAAATTATCCATTTCATTCATTTTTTTTCTTATAGCGAAGCTCTGGTAATCGGCTCTAGTTCCTAACTTATCCCGAAAAATTCAGGATGCCGCAAACAAACAGCCCAGCAATATTACGTCGTATAAGACACAACTCTATCCATATATATCAAAAACTTCAATTTTTAGAATACCTTATACATTGTGACAGTTAGATATAAATATGCGAATTTTTAAAAAGAGAGAAAATTATGTTTATAACGGCGTTTTGCTTCAGCTTTTGAATGACAACTTTTTGGGTTCTATATATTGGTTGAGAAACTTTTCCAATTCTCCGTTCTTTTTTAGCCCTTCATAAATCAAAACCCATGTACAGTCTCTTGTTTTATCCGTTTCACATTTGCCGTTGACCTCTCCACCACAGGGACCGTTGACAAACCCTTTAGCACATCCTGTTTTCGGACGCAATTCTTTTAAGATCTCATTGTTTTGCTTTTCTTCCGTCATTGTCATTTTATATTTGCAAGCTTTGAAACTGTTTTGTCAAGTCCGGATACATATACTTCATCAAAAAGACTGACAGCAGTTTTTTTTATTAAACTTATTCTATCCTTATCTTCCCGCGCAAACTTTGACAGTACAAAATCTGCCGCTGGAATAAATTTTGGAAGCGGACCTATGCCCAGTTTCATTCTGGGTAAATTATCGCTATGAAGACTTTCTATTATGGAACTCATCCCGTTATGCCCACCTGAAGAACCTGACATTTTTACTCTGTATTCGCCGAAAGGTATTAAAAAATCATCATAAAAAACAAAAATCTCTTCAGGTTTAATTTTATAACACTTTGCAAAAGAAGAAACCGCAATTCCTGAAAGATTCATAAAAGTCACAGGTTTTAAGAACCATACTCTAAAATCCGGCTCGCCGTAAAAAGAGACCTCAGCCATATCATTCCACATTTTAAATTTCAGATGTTTTAAGTCCGCTATCTCATCTAAAATAATAAAACCCAGATTATGGCGGGTATTTTCATATTTTTGTCCCGGATTGCCAAGCCCTATAAAAAGCTTAATCTCAATCTGCCCGCTCATAAATTAAAACAACTCCTGCAACAATACTATATAATCAATGAACCGAATTATTTTTTTGTTCCGCCTGTCGCAGTAGTCGGAGATGCCACTGACGTGCCTTTTTCAGCTTCTTCATCTTCTTTATCTTTCTTACCTTTGCTTATTATTACCTCAGGCTGCACCACAGTAGCCGTTCCTCCAGCCATCGCTTCAGGTTTTTCCTCTTCAAAAACCGCCGCAACAGCTATAACGTGAACTATCAGCGTTGACGAATCCTGCACATATTTTACCCCATCTAACTCAGGTAAATCCGCGACAGTTATTCCTTGACCTATACGCAAAGCTTTGACATCAACACTTATTTTCTGGGGAATATTTCTGGGTATCGCTTCCACTTTAACTTCTCTGACTATAAATTCCATAACGCCGCCGAAGTTTTTAACTCCATCGGCAACACCGGCAATATGAACGGGAACCAAAACTTCAATTTTATCTTCAAGCGAAATTGCGTGAAAATCTATATGTATTGTATGCTGAGTTAAAAAATCTCTGTCCAGAGATTTTACTATCGCCGCTTTTTTTTCGTCTTTAAAGTTCAAATTTATGATGACATTCGCTCCATTCGCTTCCATTATTGAAACAAAAACTTTTGAGCTAACGGCTATAGCTTCAGGTTTGATACCTTTTCCGTAAAATATCGCGGGAATTTTTCCGCTTTTCCTTAAAAACGCAAGATCTCCTTTCGATCCCACCGTTCTTGCCTGTGCATCCAAAATCACTTCTTTCACTTAAATCCTCCATTGTCATTACAATCGCACCGTTATTTAAGATAGAGACACGCTCTCTGCATAAAGCAACAAACAAGAGCAAAAATACCCGCAGATGAATCTCAGCTTTCCATTCTTATAAGAAAAGGGCGCTTATTGATTCATCGTTTGAAATTCTCATTATAGCTTCCGCCAAAATCGGAGCAATGCTTAAAACAACTATTTTCTCCGTCGGTCCGTCTTTTAGCAACGGAATCGAATCCGTTATGATAAGTTCTTCTATGCATGAATTCTGGATTTTCTGTTTTGCGTTTCCGGAAAGAACTCCGTGCGAGACCGCCGTAAAAACTCTTGACGCTCCTTTTACTTTTATCGCCTCGGCTACTTTCGTCAAAGTTCCCGCAGTATCAGCTAAATCATCTAAAATTATACAGGTTTTATCTTTCACTGCGCCAATAATATTCATAATAGAAGCTTCATTGGGACGCGGCCTTCTTTTATCGACGATCGCCAGTTCAGCGTTAAAATGCTTAGCAAAAGATCTTGCTCTTTCCACACCGCCCGCATCAGGCGAAACAATTACAACATCGTTCAATTTTTTTTCTTTAAGATAACTTAAAATCACCGGCCTACTGTAAAGATGATCGACAGGAATATCAAAGAAACCCTGAATCTGCCCTGCGTGTAAATCCATCGTCAAAACTCTCGTGATGCCCGCCGTAGCAAAAAGATTTGCGACAAGTCTTGCCGTAATCGGAACTCTCGGCTCGGCTTTTCTGTCTTGCCTGCCGTATCCATAATAAGGAACAACCGCCGTTATTCTTTTAGCCGACGCTCTTTTCAATGCATCTGCAATAATTAAAAGCTCCATTAAATTTTCATTGACAGGAAAACTTGTAGGCTGAATTATATAACAGTCCGTTCCCCTTACATTGTCAATAATTTTGACTTGTACCTCGCCGTCGCTGAAACGCTCCACTTTCGCTTCGCTTAATTCAACACCGAGCTGCTGTCCAATCTGTTTTGCAAGTTTAACATTGGCGTTACCAGAAATAACTTTAAGCTTCATAATGCCTCTTTAATGTTCATTGAAAGTAAATCCACGTCCGGCACTGCAGATAAATAAAACACGCTGATATTTTACCTGTCAATTCTTCTGCGCTTAACTTCTTGTCTCACCCTTGCTATCACAAGTTTTCCCGACTGAACATCATGCGTTATAGTTGAACCCGCTGCAACCAAAACGCCACACCCTATTTTAACCGGAGCTACAAAATTCACGTTAGAACCAATAAATGATTCTGAGCCTATAATCGTCTGATGTTTTTTTGCTCCGTCATAATTGCAGGTTATCGTTCCAGCTCCTATGTTGACATTTTTCCCTACCAACGCATCGCCTATATAAGAAAGATGATTGACTTTAGAATTCTTTGCTATTACAGCTTTTTTCGTCTCCGAAAAATTGCCTATCCTAACATTTTCCCTCAAAACGGAACCTTCTCTTATATGAGAAAATGGACCTACCGTAACTTTTTTATCTATAACGGCACCTTCTATATAAGAATACAATATAGCGCTTTCGTCACCGATTTTAGAATTAGATATATAGCTTGCACCTCTTATTATACAATTTTTGCCTATTGAAACACCCACATCTATAAAAGCACCGGGATAAACAACAGTATCGCCGCCGATTTTCGCATCGTAAGATATATAAACATTATCGGCATCGACAATACTGACACCGTTGCTTAAAAGTTCTTTTATTTTTCTGTTATTTACTATGCTCTCCGCACGTGAGAGCTCCGATCTGTTATTTATGCCTCTAACCTCATAATTGTCTTCAACCACAACTAAAGAAGTTTTTCTGCCGGATTCTTTAAGTATGGCGACAGTGTCGGTTATATAGTATTCTTTGTTTGCGTTATTGGACTTTAATTTTGAAAGAGCTTTCCATAAATTTTTATCAAAACAATAAATACCCGAATTTATTTCTTTTATGCGTTTTTCTGCCGGAGTCGCATCTTTTTCTTCAACTATCTTTTCTAAAAACCCGCCGTTTCTTACAATTCTGCCGTACCCAAAAGGATTTTCAACTCTCGCAGCCAAAACTGTAACCGAAGCACCGGTTTTTTTATTATTACTCACCAAAGACGATAGAGTTGAAGATCTAACCAAAGGCACATCCGCACTTACAACCAAAATACCACCTTTATAATTCTTTAAAACTTTTTCTGCCTGCATTAGTGCATGTCCCGATCCAAGCTGTTCTCTCTGATAGACAATTTTTATGCCGCTTTCCGACAAATATTCTTCAACAACTTCAGTCCCGTGTCCAAGCACAAGAACTATGCCGTCAGGTTTTAAGGCGGAAACAGAATCTATAACCCATTTCACCAACGGCTTGCCTGAAAGTTTATGTATAACCTTAGGCAGAGAGGATTTCATTCTCGCACCTGCACCTGCCGCAAGTATTACTGCCGAAAAATTTTTCATTATCAATAAATCCAAAAAACTTCCCTTGCAGGATAAGCGTTTTTTTATCCCGGGGAATAATAAGCCAACTACATTGATACTATAACAAAAATACTTTAAAATGACAAAGGAAAAATTAACTGGCGACTCACACCGCTTACAGAGAGAGTAATCTTATTTCTGTTATCGGCTGCAAAGGCCTTCGGTAGTACAGGGGTATTTAAAAAAATTTATATTTTTAAGCCTATTTCTTTTTGCCTTTTCTTGCAGATTTTTCAACAACTTTCTTTACTGTTTTTTTCGTTTTATCCTTTTCGCCTCTATTCATGGACGATCTTGAAATATCGCCCTGCTTGTCAATAAAATAAAAATATCCTGCTTCTTTGTCTACGCCGATTTTTTTTACTTTTGACACTTTACCGCCCTTCTTTCCGCCTCTTGCCATCAAAGCTCTTGAGACATCGCCCTGCTTATCGACAAAATAAAGATAACCTGATTCTCTTTCCACACCTACTTTCTGTACTTTTTCTGCCATTGCAGCCTCCTTTCGGCGCAAATGTTTTTTATCTACTTAACCGACCGCTTTTTATCTGGTTTTTATTCTCTCTGACATATTTTCTTTTTTGTAATCATTTTATCTTTAAGACAGTCGGCAACATATTTTAGAGAATCTGAATTGTCTGATAATTTTTAAAGCTGGAATTTTTTTCATACTTACTCAAACTTTATATTTTAGATTTCCCAATTAACAAACACTTAGAAAGTTTTTTATGTCCATTACTTGCTTATTTTATGCGCCGCGTATATTTTTAACTTTCGTTCTTCGATATCACTAATTTTTACATGCTAGGAAATTACATAAATTTGATCATATCAAGTCAAGTTAAGTATTAATTTTTTAATATTAATCTACATTACACTTCAACCTCGAAGCTATTGATTTGTCAATGAGGTTAAACATTGATTTTCCAACCAGATCTATCTTGACTGGCTCGACTAAGTCGTTTAAAGATTCTACTAGCATGTCCATCACCTTTTTGTAGGCGAACGATTCATTTGTCATTTTACCTTTCCTCCATCAAGATGGTGCTAGCTGGGCTAAAAGGGTATAGGTAACTCTTATCGAGGACTCGACACTATTAATCATAGCTATCATACAGTCAACGTATGGGTGATAATCAAGAATAGTCGACTGAACTCCCTTTTGATATTCGCTAATCTTTCTCTTGCATTACGTAAAAGAATTATTGTGTTTTGCCAGACTTCTGGATTTGGGTACTGACCTTGTCTCATCATTTCCTTTTCAACTTTTAACAGTTGCTCGGCAAACACTTCCTTAAACATTAGATATGACTTCTTTTTCCTGTTCCTGTATCAAACCCTCTCCTGCAAATGCTACCTGTGATACCATAAACATACACATCAATCCTGCAATTAGTTTTTTCATTGTTTCATCCGTTTGTTTAAATTCCATCCGTCCCACATTTGTACCAACTTCTCTGCATCCTTTACCGCTATTTCTTATGGATCAATTCTGTCTATAAACAAATACCTGTTGAAAAATAAACATAAGTTTTTTTCAACATATTCTAACTTTTACTGCATGTAATAATTATGAGGGGTCAATGTAATATATAGAAAAAAAATCACAAAAACATATATTCCGTTCTGTTGGTTAAGTAATGGGCATTTGCTTAATCAGGATTGTATTTATATACGGAAGGCTCTATCATATTTATATCTTTTCTATACATATTTGCAAATATATATTTTGCGACCGAAAACATTGTCAAAACATCTGCCATTGCCCTGTGTCTCAATTCCGCTTCAATGCCTATAGCATCCGCTATATTGCCAAGTTTATTTGAATCAAAACTGAAATACTGTCTTGCAAGTTTTAAAGTGTCTATATAGCGGATATTTTTTACAGGCACTCCTGCCAGGTAAAGTTCTCTGCAGACAAAAAGTAAATCAAAAGGAGCGTTGTGACATACGACAACGCTGTGTCCGATAAAAGAAAATACATTCCCCGCAATCTCGTCAAAAGACGGCGAATTTTTTATCATATCGTCGTAAATAGCATGGACTTTAGAACATTCCGAAGGTATTGGCAGACCCGGATTTACAAGACTTTCATATCTCTCTTCAATACCGCCACACACTTTAAGCATTGCGATTTCAACTATATTCGCGCCTTTTTCGGGATCAAGTCCTGTAGTTTCGATATCTAAAAAAACTAAATTATCGGGCAATTTTTTAAAAAGCAGTTTTACGGCAGATTGATATTTCATTTAATATTCCGTAACTTTAAGAAAAACAATAAGTGTTATCAAATAAATAAGCCCCGTAAAAAATTATCTAGAAATTTGTTGAAAACTCAGAAAAACCAGCTTTCTCTATTTTAAATACCCGGCAGCACGTCAGATGAGAGTATTTAAACAAAAGCGAAGTATAAGGGATAATTATACTACAATAACACCGAAAATCACAAGCGATCCCAAAATAAAACATGACATTATGCCCTTGCCGACAAAACAGTAAAGCAGTATGCTCATCAAATAAACAATTACAAAAAACAGCACTTTTTTATCTCAAATCAATTCCTATGTTTCTAAGTCCACCGACAGCATCATCGTTGCCGCAGAACGCCACTTTCTTTAAATACTCCCCCCCCTTTTTACGACATACCGAGAATATAACTTGCTTTGTGTCACTGTCAAGATTTATTTTTTCAGAGCTTTTAACAACATTCTGCCGCTTCAGAGAAATTGTTCCTGTCGTGATAGATATCAGCTATACGGAATTATAAAATCTTCATCAGCTTTTATTGCTTTGCGGTAATTAAATAACGCTTCGGCACGGTTATTTAATTTCAAATACATGTCGCCAACGCTGAGTTATGCGGCGACAAACAAACTATCGTTTTCTTTTACCTTTTCATAATACGGACAGTGCCTCCTTGTATCTGCCCTCTTCTCTAAACGTATTGCCAATTAAATTGTAAAAACCGGCGTTGCTGAAATTTTTCGACAAAAGAGTTTTTTTAAAACATCCTCGCATTTTCATGAAGTCCGCAGCTTTTAAAACACAACCCTATAAGCTAAGCAAATATGACTTTTAGGAATATGAATCCAGATTTATAGTTTTTTCAAGATAGCGGACTGCCTGTAAAAATTTTTCTCTACTATCATATTCGGAAGCCTCACTAATATAAAGCGACTCCTATACAATAGTAGTTATCAGAATCGTCGGAATCAAGGCCTACAGCGAGTTTAAAATACTTTACCGCCAAAATTATAATTTCCCAATCTAAAAAGAGAAGTGTCGTAATTTCTGTACAATTCTGTGCCTAAAGCGTTTAAATCTACGACTTTACTAAAATCTTGCATACCGTTCGTCCGCATAATATTCGTCTGCCTTCTGAAAGATAACGTCTTTGGAATAACCTAAATTTCCGTCGATGTATATTCCTGTAGACGCAAAAATAAAACACGCCGTTATTATTATCGGACGGTCTTGAAAACATATTAAAATCCTAATTTTACCGATTCTCCGGCTTTTGCGCCGTTTACTCCTTTACAGCCTTTACTTTTCAAGAGTTTTATCATATTCTGTGTATTTTTATCATTTGAATGTATTATGTATATTTTAACATTATTTTTATCCTGATTTGAAAGCCATTTCTGCAACATTTCAAAATCAGCATGATCTGAAAAAACATCATATTTTTTTATTTTTGCAAAACTCTTCGTTCCTGAACGGGTTTTTTTATTTTGAAGCAGAAGTCCTGCATTGCTTTCGGGACTCACGTAATTTACTATTATTATAAAAACATCTTTCCTTATCGACATTGTAGGCACAAGATGTTCTGATCTTCCTTTATCCATATCGCCGCTGGAGGAAATTAAAATTATATTAGAAGCATAATTCCCCATTGTCTGCAGCCTTACACTTTTAGGGAGAATCGAACCATTCTTATACACGCCATCTAAAAACCAGTAGCTGCTAATCGCCGATTTTTCAGATTCATCCTTTTTTTTTGCGGCTTCTTTCTGGTATAAAGCCGTTATGGCGTTTGCGCAGGGAGAAATAGAATAAACCGGTATTTTCTTTGACAGGCTGCCGTCATCCTGCATAAGCTTTAGTTCGTACAAAACTTTCTGCGTTCTGTTAAAAGATAAAGCGGGTATCCAGACAGTTTTTCCTGCTGCGAGAGCTTTTTTCAAATCATTTCTGAAAAGTTCGTATTGTTCCATGCCTACTTTATGCCGGCATTCAGCATAAGTCGCCTCCATAAAAACTAAATCGACCTTTTCCGGAATATCAAACTCGCCGTTAAACCTCGAATAACCGCTTCCCAAATCTCCGGAAAACAAAATTTTCTTATTGTCAATCGTAAAAACAAAACAGGCGGAACCCGGCACATGTCCGGCATTTATAAGTTTTGCTGTAAAGTTATCGGAAATTTTGATATCCCTGTCATATTTAACTGTAGCAAATTGTTTTTCTATCTTTTCAGTTTCTTCTTTACAACAGTTTTTACATAATAAAAATTCAACGCTTTCTCTCGCTTCCAAGTCTTTTAAAGAAATCTCAGTGTCAGAATACTCAGCGGATTTTATATTTTTTTTACAGTCGTCGGTCCAGTGCGCTACAACTTTGCCGTTGTTAGCGTAGCGCGCTTTTTCTCTTTGACTTTTCGACCAGAACCATTTTCGCTCTATCAAATCAAATCCATTTCTCTCTTTGAAAAGAGTCAAAGCAAGTTCTTTCGTAGCTTGAGTCGAATAAATTTTACCTTTAAACCCCCTGTGTATTAAAAGCGGAATTCTGCCGCTGTGATCTAAATGCGCATGCGTCAAAAAAAGCGCTTCTGCTTCAATAAGCTCATCTTGAATCCGCAGATTTTTTAATTTTGCAGTTTCACCGCCGGCAGAACCGCTTTCCTCAGGCATAAAAAGACCGCAGTCGATAAGGAATTTTGAATTTTCCGTCTCCAAAAGAAAACAGCTGCCCGAAACGGTCGAAGCCGCTCCATAGGGAGTTACAGACACACCTGCAAAAACTGCGGGTATAAACAAAAAAAAAGAAAAGATCGCTGAAGCTATTTTTTTCATGTTATTTTACGCCGTTAAAGAGACTCTTTTAATTCTTTCAACATATCAAATGTATTAATGCATTCAACTTTGAAAGTTTTGCAAACATTGGGGATTAGCACTTTTTTCTTTATACGCAAATTAAGTTTTTCCATTGTAACCAATTATATCCATTTGCTAAAGCAAACGCTATCAAATACGGATCGGCATTATCTGATTGCGCAAACTATAGGATTTACCTTAAAACTCTCCGATATGCTGTCAAACCTATATTGATTCTCTTCCCACAATTTACGAAATTCAGATTCAGGAGCTAAAAATTCAGCTGCAATATTACTGCATCTTATTTCGATTTCTTCTTTGCCGGGATGCATTTTGTCGAGATTAAATATCCTGCCTGTATTCAACCATAAATGAGCAAGTTCGTGGGCAATAGTAAACATATCTGCGCTGATTTAGCATCTGAATTATTAACAAATATCAAAAGGAGCATATTCATCATATAACACAAATCCCCTGAATTATTCCACAAGCAATTCCCTTTTTGTGTTATTTGCAACAATTCCATCAAAAATCAACATAATTCCAACATCTTCAATTTTATTGTTTAGCTTATCAAGAGCCTCTCTCTACTTCCCGCAATTTTCCGACCAACTGTAATCAAGCCCCAATGTTTTTCTTATATTTTTTGCAATTTCAACATCACTTAATTTTGAAAAAGAAGCGGCAAAATCTAACGGCTTACTGCCATTTTCAATTCGATAAGAACGCAGCCAATCTTGTTTTCTCTGCATAAAGCAAACTGTTTCAATCAATTCAGGACTTGGACTTCTTATTATAAGTTTATCATCAACAGTGCGACAGTCAGGGACCGGCAGTTTTTCAATAAACGGTTTTTTCAAAAATAAATAACCGAATGGAATCGTTGCTCTTTTAGAAAAATCTTGAAGCTGTTTTAAAGTAGGTTTAACATCTTTTTCCCAAAGAGAAAGTTTAGGGAAAGACTTCGTAAAAAAACCTTGATCTTTTCCCGAACGATCTATTGCCCACTTTATCATTGAATTCTTTATATTGATTCCGTTATCAATCAAATGTTCTCTTATTCCATCCATTTATGAATCAACTTTTCAGTCAACTCTTACTATATAAAAAGCACGACAAACGCGTTTGACAGCAAATAGGCAAACAACAATAATTTAGTCAATACTGCCAAACAAATTATTGTATTTATTATTTATTAGCCTATAACAAAACTATGCAATTGTCCTGTTTCTCCCGCGCATTCTTTACTTTTATTATATCTTTTATCTTTTAAAGCAACTATTTGTGCTTCGCTGCATGTTTAATATGCACTAATGCGTTTTTTCTTTCTTTTGTAAACGCCTATATTGAAAGTCCGTCGTTAAGCATTAAATAAGAACCTCTGTCTTTGACCAAAAAAAAGACTGGATGTTTCGGGAACTTCATATCCTTTAACATGACAAAGAAAGACTTTCATATTAGAAAAAGAATTGACTGTTATTTGTATCTTTGTTATAATTTTTTGGGGATTAAACTAAATGATAGATTTACATACACATACTTTTTTTTCGGACGGCGTTTTAAGTCCTTCTGAACTTGTTTACAGAGCAAAATACAAAGGCTATACTGCCATTGCACTTACAGATCATATCGATTGTTCCAACATGAAAACTGTTATTGCGGGCATAACTAAAGTTGCAAAAATACTGACGGAAAACTATGATATTCTTGTCCTGCCGGGAGCAGAGCTCACCTATATTCCTCCAAAACTTATAAAAGACTCCGCTGCCAAATGCAGAAAACTAGGAGCTGAAATTATCATCGTTCACGGTGAGACCGTAGCTGAAACTGTGCCTCCGAAAACAAATATATACGCTGTTGAAGCAGGCGTCGATATATTGGCGCATCCGGGACATTTGTCCGAAGAGGAAGCCGGTATTGCGGCTGAAAATAACGTCAAAATAGAAATCACCTCAAGAAAAGGACACAATGTAACAAATAAGGAAGTTGCGGAAGTTGCACTTAAAAAAAAAGCAAAACTTGTTTTAAATACCGACACTCACAGTCCAGAAAATCTTTTGAGTAAAGAACTTATAGCGAAGGTTTTGTCGGATGCGGGTCTGTCGTCTAATTATTATGACATTATGCAAAAGAATTCTCTTGAAATTATTGAAAGCAAAAGGATTCAATGAAAATGCATTCTATATCAGACAGAAAATCGATCGGAGGAACAATTTCGGGGTTTGTCGTAAAACAGGCTAAAGGAAATAAAACTAAATTCTTTGCGGTTGTAGCTTTTGCTCTGACAATAATTTTTATAGGAATATTTATTTTGAGACTTCACGCGTTTGAAGAAGCGTCATCTGCAAAACTGGCTGCGGCTTACGCATCTTTTATGCATGGTGACAAAAAAAGCGGAACTGCTCTTATAGACGAAATGATAGCGAAGTTTCCAAAAACTTCCGCCGCCTATCATGCAAGACTTATTAAAGCTGATTTTCTCACTGAAATTCTCGAATATGATGAAGCTCTAAAGATTTTAACTGAAACTGTAAACAACGGAAAATCCGATGCTATAAAATCGCTTGCACACGCAAGGATTATTTACATTTATGACTCTAAAAAAGATTATCTTAACGCCGCACTTGTTTCAAAAGAATTTATCGCCAAATACCCCGACCATTTTCTTACAAGGGATATTTATCTGAATTTGGCTGAGTATTATATTCTTTCCGGCTCAAAAGACGAGGCGGCGGAAGTTTTTAACGAAGTGTTGGTAAACTTTCCTGCAACGCGGGCAGCGGAGAGTGCCCGCAATAGATTTAACCAGATTAAGTAAAGAGAAAAAATATTATAAAGAAACTTTTTTCATTTTACTTATAACCGTATTGGTGTAAGGGGGGAGGACATAATGAATATTCCACAAGATTTAAAGTATACTAAAACCCATGAATGGGTAAAAATTGACGGCAACAAAGCTAAAGTCGGCATAACTGACTTTGCCCAATATGAAATTACAGACGTCGTACACGTGGAACTCCCTGAGATAGGCAAACAGGTTAAAAAAGCACAGCCCGCAGCCGTTGTAGAATCCGTAAAATCCGCTTTTGACATATACAGTCCGTTAAGTGGCAAAATACTTGAGGTAAACGACAGTGTTTTGAGAAGTCCCGAAGTCATAAATCAGTCGCCGTATGAAAACGGCTATTTATTCATAATTGAATTTACAGATGAAAAAGAGATTGCCGATCTGCTTGAAGCAGACAGCTATAAAAATTTAATTTAACAAGAGATACCATTCTATGGATTATACACCTCAAAATCAAAAAGACAAAAAAAAGATGCTTGAAACAATAGGTATCGATGACGTAAGCGAATTGTTTGACACAATTCCTAAAGATTTAAGAGCAAAAAAACTTAATATCTCCGGCGGTAAAACGGAACAGGAACTCTTAAATTATTTTTCGGATATTGCATCTGAAAACAAAGTGCTTATTTCTTTCAGAGGTGCTGGAATTTACGATCACTATATACCATCTTTAGTAGGCGAAGTTATAGGAAGATCAGAATTTTGGACTGCATATACGCCTTATCAAGCCGAAGCAAGTCAGGGTACTCTTCAGTCTATCTTTGAATACCAGAGTTTAATTTGCGCTTTGACCGGACTTGACACGTCAAACGCCTCTTTGTACGACGGTGCAACTGCAACAGCGGAAGCTGTCTTGCTTGCTTTAAGAGCAAGCGGTAAAAATAAAATATTGATTTCGCAGGGTTTACATCCCGAATATATGCAAACCGTAAAAACATATCTTGAAAATTCCAAGGCAGAGATCGTCACTTTGAACATCTCAGAAAACGGCGTGATAGAAAAAGATGCCGTTGATGCATCTGTTGACGACGATACGGCGGCTGTTATAATACAATCGCCAAACTTTTTCGGCGTTGTTGAAGATATGCAGGCTTTGTCCACTGTCATAAAAAGCAGGAATTCGTTGTTTGTCGCAGTGTTAAATCCTTTATCGCTTGGTGTTTTTATATCACCGGGCGAATACAAAGCAGATATTGCCGTCGGCGAAGGACAGGTTTTAGGTTCTGCTATGAGAGCGGGCGGTGCGACATTCGGATTTATGGCTGTAAAAAAAGCTTTAGAATGGAAAATGCCCGGAAGGATCGCAGGGCAGACTACTGACAAAAACGGCAACAGAGGATTCGTGCTGACTTTGCAGTCTAGAGAACAGCATATAAGAAGAGAAAAGGCAACGTCTAACATATGTACCAGTGCGTCTTTAAACGCATTGGCAGGCTGCGTCTTTTTATCAGGCTGGGGGAATGACGGTTTTAAAAATCTTGCTGAAATTAATATATCAAAAGCAAGATATGCTTTTAACAAAATAAAATCTTTGAAAGGATTTAAATCAAAATTTGAAAATAAAGTTTTTTTTAATGAATTCGTCATTGAAACGTCAAAAAATATTAAGAAAATTCAGAACATTCTGCTTAAAAACGGCATTCTCGGTCCTTTGGATTTATCCTGTATAAATGAAAATTTTAAGAATTGTCTTTTGTTTTGCGTAACGGAGCAGAGAACTAAAGCCGAAATTAACAGGCTGACTGAAATTTTAGCAGAAGCGTAGAAGTTAATAAAAGCAGAAAGATGAATATTAAAACTCCTGAGGATTTAGTAACTTCTCGCGAACAAACGAGAGCTGGATTTATTTCTTTTGCATTAGAAAAAAACCGTCGATCTACGCCTGTTACAGAAAGCGCTAAATCATTCAAAATACTGCTTTTAAATGTAAAAATAGCAAAATCCTTACTGAAAGTTCCAGAAATCAGGACAGCTTTGCTAGCGGCATCCGGATTATCTGATAAAGCTTTAAATTACTTTACGGAAAAAGATAAGAATAAAGCTATATTAAGTTTAATAAAAAATTTTCTTGAACCTGCAGGCAAGTATTTTGCAGATGAAGCGGTTTATAGGTAATCTTTTAAATAAAGACGATTCTCTGGGCGGTTCAATGCGTAATATTGTCGGAACTCTTGCGCGACAAAAATTAATAAGAACATTGCTTTCCAACTTGTCGATAATAGGTATTTACTATCAATGGTTCAGCAATAAAACTGAAAATTGGGGAAATAAACCTGCGGATGATTTTGCTATAGAGGAAAACTTAAAAGCCTTATCGTGGATAAATTCAAAAGGCAAAAGACGCATTTTGGTTTTCAATCTGCATATTCCCGTTGTGAGCAATAATGTAGATATATGCCTGTTTAAATCAGATGCCTGCTTTTACAAATACGGAAATATTGCAGATGAACCGAAAAATATTGACTTCATTTGTTGCAGCGACGATTGAAAAGAGAATGGCAAATGAAATATTTTCCCAACTAAAAACTAAGACTCTTTCCTATGCTGCCAATCTGACGATCGATTCCCAATTAGTTAATTATTGCGATTGGTTATTAAAATTATGACTATGAAACAGCTTAACTTATTAGACACTCCTCCAGCTATTGAGAAATGGAAAGTAAACAGTTTTTCTGCGAATAATTTCGGAGAACAGATCGCTCGCTTAAATCTTGAACAAAAACTTATTAATATAACGGAAATTTCAAATGATTTCAACCGGCAAAGCGTAAGCGTTAAGTAAAAAAGATTGTATCCACAGATGGCTGAAATACAAAGAGGGTTTTTCAGCAGATTTAGTAGAGCAGCTACTGGAAGAGTTTAAGATTAAGCCTGGATATACTATTCTAGATTGGTTCTGGAACAACTTTATCAGTGTACAAAATGAAAGGCATTAATAGTATAGGTTTTGATATTTTGCCAATGTCAAAAATTGCTATCAGCGCTAAAGAAGCAGTTTACAAATATTGCACATCCGAACTGATAAAAGATATTGAAAATTTATTACTTCCAACAGATTATACCAAGAGAACAACTTATATTAATATTACGGAGGGGCATATCCCGATGAAACGGAGAGAGAAATATCCTTTTTTACAGAATGGAATAAAAAAATTCCAGATATTCGGCGATCACTAAAAACCTTGTTAGCCTCTGTATATTAAATTCGTTGGAAAAAGTCAGCTATACCGCTAAAGACGGTCAGTATTTAAGATGGGATTATAGAAATAAAAAAATGCTCAAATCCGTGCAGTACAGAAAGCAAAAAGGAAAAGCTCCATTAATTATCAGGTTAGATAAAAGAGAGATTCCGTCTTTGAAAGAAATACTGTTAGATGAACTAAGAAGCGTTACGGGAAATATTATTTTTATTCAAAGAGATAAAAACCGTCCTACGGACTCGACATTAAAATTTGTTGAAGGCAGTGCATTATTTGAATTACCAAAACTTGAAAGCAATATTTTGGACGGAGTAATAACTAACATCGCCTCCTTATTGTAATCGGTATGATTATACGCGTACCTAATGTTTCGTGCTGACTACAATAAAATTCTGATTATTGTTGTTAATAACGAGGCTCTAAATGAAGTAAACAGTTCTCTGATGAAACGCAGTTTCAACGGAGACATAAACAACAAGGGCATACTGCGAATGGTCAATGGATATTTTACAGAACTGTCATTTATTTTTGCAGAAATATTTCGCTTGTCAAAACATGGATCCAAAGTGGCTTTTGTCAATGATAATGTACGTTACGGCGGCGAGATTATTCCAGTAGATTTTATCTCAACAGAACTAGCGGAACAAGTTGGTTTTAATCCCATAAAAGTATATTCTTTGAAACAACAAAAGGGCAACAGCAGTCAGCAGATGAAAAAATTTGGAAGAGTGCCATTGCGAAAAAGCATTGCTATTTGTGGGAAAAGCCCTGATTTAAATTAAGATTAAGAAGTTATATACAGTGTGTAATATAATTGAAAAAGGCAAGGTATAAAAATGGAAAAATTATTGAATGAGTTGTCTTCCGAAAACAGACCGGCCTACAGCGTGGATTCCGACGTTGAAATTGATGCGCAAATTCCCGAAAATTTAAAAAGAAGTTCCGGTTTAGGTCTCCCCAGTATTACGGAAAACGATTTGTCAAGGCATTTTACAAACCTTTCAAGAAAAAACTATGCTTTAAGCACGTCCTTTTATCCGCTTGGATCATGCACGATGAAATACAATCCTTTAATAAACGAGCGCGTTGCAAAAAACGAAGCTTTTAATTTTATACACCCGTATCAGCCGGGAAAAAGCATGCAGGGCGTTTTAAAAATAATGTACGAACTTGAAAAAGACTTATGCGAAATTTCCGGAATGGATTGTTTCTCGCTTCAGCAGGCAGCTGGAGCACACGGAGAGTTTACGGGGCTTTTAATCATCGCAAAATATTTTAAATCAATAAAACAAAAAAGGACAAAAATAATCATTCCTGACACCGCTCATGGGACAAACCCGGCTTCGGCTGCTCTTGCGGGTTTTGGAACTGTTTCTTTAAAATCGG
Source organism: Candidatus Endomicrobiellum trichonymphae (assembly GCF_002355835.1). Classification (NCBI taxonomy): domain Bacteria; kingdom Pseudomonadati; phylum Elusimicrobiota; class Endomicrobiia; order Endomicrobiales; family Endomicrobiaceae; genus Candidatus Endomicrobiellum; species Candidatus Endomicrobiellum trichonymphae. Next base: position 1,049,706 of record NZ_AP017459.1, read on the forward strand.
AGTCCGACGGAAGCATATTGCCTGAAAAATTAAAAAAAATTTTAACTCCAGAGATTGCTGCAGTTATGCTTACCGTTCCCAACACTTTGGGAGCTTTTGAAAAAAATATACCCGAAATATCAAGAATAGTTCATGAAAACGGCAGCCTTTTATATTATGACGGCGCAAATTTGAACGCCGTTATGGGCATAGTAAGACCCGGCGATATGGGTTTTGACGTCATGCACATAAATCTTCATAAAACCTTCTCAACTCCGCACGGCGGAGGAGGTCCTGGATCGGGTCCCGTCGGCGTAAAAGAGTTTTTAGAGCCTTTTTTGCCCGTTCCGAAAATAGAAAGCAGGAAATCTAAATTTGTTTTAAATTATAAAAAACCGAAAAGCATAGGAAAATTAAAAGCATTTTTGGGGAATTTTCCCGTGATATTAAAAGCATACGTATATATAAAATCATTAGGTGCAGAAGGTTTGAAAAATGTTTCCGAATGGGCTGTTTTGAACGCAAATTATATGCTTGCCAGATTTAAAGATAAAATTGATGTCCCTGCCGGAAGCAGATGTATGCACGAGTTTGTTCTCTCTCCTAAATCTTTGTTTAAAAACAACGTAAAAACTCTAGATGTCGCAAAGAGACTTTTGGATTATGGCTATTACGCTCCGACCATATACTTTCCGTTGATTGTTGAAGAAGCGGTTATGCTAGAGCCTACCGAGACGGAATCCAAAGAAACTATGGACGCATTTATCGATACTCTTATTAAAATTATTTCTGAAGAAGCAACGCAAGAGCCGCAGAAACTTAAAGAGGCACCGTTTAATACTTCTGTCAGAAGATTAAACGAGGTAGAAGCGGCAAGAAATCCGGTTTTGAAATGGAAAAAAGCATAGCCTCTTCTATAAAGAAAATGCAGAAAGAAGTAAAAAAACTCCAAAAAGCCGGGAAAAAGTGATTTTCACAAATGGCTGTTTCGATTTGCTTCATTTGGGTCATATAAATCTTTTTGAAAAAGCAAAAAGTATGGGAGAGGTTCTACTAGTTGCCATAAACTCGGATAAATCTTTGAGTTGCCTGAAAGGTCCGCAAAGACCTTTGTCATGGGAAAAAGATAGGGCAAAACAGCTTCTCTCTTTAAAGTCTGTAGACTATGTAGTCGTGTTCGACGAGCAGACACCGAAAGAAATTTTAAGCGAGCTGCGACCTGATATTCTTGTAAAGGGCGGCGACTATAAGCTGTCTGAAATAGTCGGAAGAGAATGTGTGAAGAAAGTTTGCAGATTCCCTTTTATAAAAGGAAAATCAACAACAAATTTAATAAATCTGATAGTAAACCGTTATGGCTATAAAAAAATGTAAAGCGGAGAGCGAAGTTAAGAATAAAATAAAAGTTTCTTCGTCTGATGCTCTCAGATATACGGAAAATGTAATTCCTGAAAATTTTAACCGGGAATCTGTTCTAAGAATAATAGATGCAAATTTAAACCGCTGCCGCGAAGGGTTAAGAGTCGTTGAAGACGGTCTGCGTTTTGTTCTCAACGATAGTTTTCTTTATAAAAAAATCCGCAGGATTCGTCACAGCGTCGATAAAATCTTAAGAAGCAGTTATGACGAACTTATAAAAGAAAGAGAGTCTTTTGACGATTCTGGCAGACAGATGCCGGAAATATCAAAGAAAGAGCTGGCAGGTATAATAACTGCAAATTTTAAGCGGACGCAGGAATCTTTAAGAGTTTTAGAAGAATATTCAAAAACTCTTTTTCCAAAAGCATCTACAGATTTTAAAAAACAGAGATATGCGGCATACGATGCCGAAAAATCTGTTTATTTAAAATATAGAAAGTTTTTGTTGCAGACGGTGGCACTATGACAAAGAAGTTCTCTACAGTGAATAAAAAAATAAAACAAATGCTTTCCGCGGGGGCGAAAGATCAAATATAGAGTTTAAAGAATGCATACACGACATATCAAATACAGTGTATGAAACTATATATGCATTTTTGAACGCGAGAGGCAGAGCCATTTTACTTGGAGTTAAAGATAACGAAAATATTATCGGAATTACAAAAGAGTATATTTCGTCAATTAAACAAGACTTTGTTACTGCTGTAAATAACCCATCAAAATTGTCACCGACAGTTTGTCTCTCTTCTGAGGGAATTTTTTTATAGATGAGAATAATATTTTATATATTATTGTGCCGGAAAGTTCTCAGGTACGCTACAAAGATATAAACGGAGGAAAAATGACATTGATAGAAGATGCTCAAAATAAAAAAGCGAACGGTCTGATAAAGAGAGCGTCGGAAGCCGAAAATTTAGATGAAGAATTTATAAGAGCCGGCACTGCTGGCGGGAGCATTGTCATACCCAAAAATGTCAATAGAAAACTTCGGAAAATAGTCGCCGTCGGAAAGGGCTTAAAAACAAAAGTTAACGCTAATATTGGTACTTCGCCCGATCATATTGATATTGTGGGTGAACTTGCAAAACTTGATGCCGCCGTCAAAGCCGGCGCCGACGCTGTTATGGATTTATCAACAGGCGGCGACTTAAAACAGATAAGAAAAGAAATTCTTGAGGCTTCGCCGGTACAGGTAGGAACAGTGCCAGTTTACGAAGCTGCCTGTAAAACGGTTGCAAAAGGCAAAAAAATATCTGAAATAGATGGCGAGTTATTATTTGACGTTATAGAGGAACAGTCGCAACAAGGTGTGGATTTTATTACCGTTCACTGCGGAATTAATAAAGACACCGTAGAAATATTAAATCGTCAAAAGCGACTTGCGGGTGTTGTAAGCAGAGGTGGATCTTTTTTGGTTAAGTGTATAAACGCGACTGGAAAAGAGAATCCTTTATTTGAGAATTACGACAGACTTTTGAAAATAGCAAAAAAATACGATGTTACACTGAGTCTAGGCGACGGATTCAGACCAGGCTGTGCGTTTGACGCTTCAGACGGATCGCAACTTGCCGAACTCTCAGTTTTAGGCGAGCTTGTTTTAAGAGCGAGAAAAGCTGGCGTTCAGTCTATGATAGAAGGTCCAGGACATGTTCCTCTGAACCAAATTGAAGCAAACGTAACTATTGCAAAAAGATTGGGGCACGGAGCACCGCTTTACTTTTTAGGACCTCTGGTAACCGATATAGGTGCAGGTTATGATCATATAACTTCTGCAATCGGCAGTGCATTAGCGGCAGCTTATGGAGTCGATTTTATTTGTTACGTTACTCCTGCCGAACATCTAAGGCTTCCTGACGTTGGGGATGTCCGCGAGGGCGTTATCGCCGCAAGACTTGCCGGACATGCCGCAGATATTGTTAAAGGAGTTAAAGGCGCAAGCGAGCGCGATGCCGAAATGTCCAAATGGCGTAAAGCAAGAAACTGGGAAAAACAAAAAGAATTCTGTATAGACCCCGTAAAATTTGCAAGAGAAAGAGAAAAACTTCCACCGCAACAGGAAGATGTATGCACAATGTGCGGAGAGTTCTGCGCTATGAGAGACGAATAAACAAAGCAAATACCGGCTCAGCTTTCCGCCTCTTGTAAGCGCTTTTTAGATTCTTTATATTTAAGCTTTTCGATGTTTTTTTCTTTTTTTAAGAAAGATATATAATCAGGAAACGCTACAATTTTTCTTGCTTTGCCAAGCCACACGTAAGCAGCCAAGTCTTTCTGAAACTTAATCTTTACGGGGTTTGCAGGAGCCGCTTTATTTATATGCCATGCCGAACCGATAATATTCTTGCTCTCAGTCGTTTTTTTATTTGCCGCTGGCATATTTCCGTATATTTTTAACTGTTGTTTCACTATTTCTTCTGCTTCTTTAGGTTCCGGAATAACGCTTATAAAATTGACATGCAGTATTGCCAGCATGCCTGGCGATTTTTCTTGAAACTCTACAAAATAGTCAGTTTTTTCGGCAAAATTCACGAAACAAAAAATATCTGTCGCAAAGATTAATGTAAAAGATACCGTAAAAAAAAAATTTTTCATTGTAAATCTTTGAAATCAATACGTACTATAAACTTTAGAAACAATCGTGAATAGCTTTAATTTTTTCAAGAATCTTCCAAAAGTGGCACTACCCTACCGCAAAAGAATTCCACCGCTTTTCGGTCATTATCTTGTTGCACCAGTACCTAAATAAAACATTATTCAAAACTAATTGTCTATACTAAAACTATAAATTAGTCCGTCCGGATAAAGCTATAGTCAAAGATTCAAGAAGAACATCACTACCTTGTTCTTTAATTCTTGAGATTATATGATATTTCACAAGGTTCTATTTTCAACAATACCCTCTATCCTCTATATATAACAAGCGAGACAAAACAATATAGACAACACAATGTAATAGCATAAAATTTCTTATCTTACAAATAATACCTTATTAAACTCATTTTTTATTTAGATTATTTTTTCATGAGAAAGACGTCATCACAGTATTAAGGATATGCATAGTCGATATTCCTTTAAGATATTCATAGCTCTCCAATTCTGTATTTCCAGTTGATTCATTATTCTCTACGTACCACAGTTCATTAATAGAACTAACCGTTATGGGGGATAGCGTTAGCGTCAGACTTCTTTCTTATAAGTTTATCACGACTGAAAAAACACAAAACGTAGTAAAACATAGTGCAACAAAACAACATACTAATCTTTTCACTTTTAATCTTTTGTCAACTCAATAAATTGATTATTTAAGAATAATATACTTATGTCGCTTTCAGGCTTTACAGTGTCTATTGCATACTCTTCGCACTATACTCTCTCTGTTCTTCTTTCTGCTTAGCAGACAAAATAAGCAAGTCTCTGGCTCTTCTCTCTGCTGTCTGGTATACCATCATTTACAACATAGTCTAAATGCTTCAATGCGACACTTTATATATTCAAGGACTTTATAGCTTGTGTACCGGCATAGAAATAGCTGCTTTAATAACAGACGTAATTATGTTTATATATTTTGAATAAGCAGGTTTAATTCTTCTTTTTTTCTATCATTTGAATGAATCCTCATTTTAGATATATTTCCCCGTCTCTTAACTCCTAAAAGAACTTAGTTTTCAGCTTTATGCTCGGAACGTGTAAGCTAAAACACTTATCTTTCGTTCCTTTTTCTTTGCCTGTCTTTATAACTTCAGCAAACATAATCTTATCGCTGTCAAAATAGATTGCTTTTTCAGTCTTAATAAGTCGCGCGGCATTGAGGACATTGCATTTCACTTCTCCAACTGTGATAAGACCCAACAGAAAGCAAGTCCGCCTAAACGGTCTTATAACTAGTTTCATAAAAACATTTTAAATTTCTTTTCGCCGCTCTTTCTTAAAAATTATCAGGTTTGTCATAGGTAGATGTTTACGCAGACACAGAGAAATAGAGTTGATGTCGTCTACTTTTATCCACCTCTCCATTCAGTATATCATCCTTTTTGTCCTCTTCACTTTCCTACTATCTTGCTGGCTATACCTCTACAAATACTATTAAATCTTTTTATCACAAATAAATTAACTACTTTTCTTAAGTCGTCCAGAGTACTTATCAACGCAACGTTTAACAGCTCCTCAAATATATAATCTAATCTTAATATACATATTTTACAATTTTAATGCTTTATAGTAAACTTTATCTGTACAAAATAAAAATGATGAGGAGTGGAAAGAATGGGCGTTATAAGCGCACCGAAAAAAGCGAAATTGTTCTGCGGTATAATTTCATCCAGTGCAGAAATAGAACAAAAATCACTTGCAGGACTTGAAAAAAAATTCGGTGAAATTGATTTGACAAGCACTGTTATACCTTTTGACTTTTCGGATTACTATAATCCCGAAATGGGCGGTAATTTGAAACGTTTTTGGATTTCGTTTAAAAAATTAATAACTGCTGCCGATATTGCCGGAATAAAAATTTTTACAAACTCAACTGAAGCCAGCTTTTCTGTAAACAACAAAAGACAGATAAATATTGATCCCGGGTATATAACTCCTGCAACCGTTATTCTCGCTACGACAAAAGATTACAGCCACAGAATTTATCTCTCCGACGGCATATACGGAGAAGTTACAGCGATATATAAAAAAGCCGCAGTTGTTAAACTTCCATGGTCATATCCCGATTACCTTTCTAACACAGCAAAGGAATTTCTTTTGAAAGCGCGGAAAGATCTTATAGAACAATTGAGAACGGCATGATGTCCATTTTAATGATACTGGTAATATACTTAACCGGATATATTTATATTGCATGGCGCGTGAATTCAGGTTTAAATATACGCAGATCTTACAGTATCTATTCATATTTGACATTTGCTGCTTTCGGAATTATAAGTATTCTTTCGCTTGCCGCCGGCCATAACAAAATTCCATTTATTTCCGCAATAGTGACTTTCGGCTTTATATGCATGGGAACCTGCGCAATAATGTTCTCTTTTCTCGTCGCAAGCGATATATTGAATTCGGTTAATTTAGTGTTTAAAGTCAGGAATTTGAGATATTATTCAACTCTGACAGCTGTAATTTTAGGCATGGCAGCATCGGTCTGGTCTTTATTGAATTTTGCGTTCATATTGAACGTAAAAGAAGTAAAAATAAAAGTTCCGCAGCTCCCTGTAGATTCCTTGAAAATAGTACAGCTTTCAGACATACATATCAGTTCGTTCACTTCATCTGAAATCATAAACAAAATTTTTGATAAGGCTATGTCTTTTAAACCCGATATGGTAGTTATTACGGGCGACGTAATAGACACTGATCTCAACAAAGACGATAAATATGTTAAATACGGTTTTAAAAAATTAAAAGCAAAATACGGCATTTTTGCCGTCTCGGGAAACCATGAATATTATGCGGGTATTGAGTCGTATTTTTCAATGCTTAAAAAATTAGGATTTAAAGCCCTTCAGAACGAAAGCACTTTGGTTGAAAATCTGGTTAATGTGGCAGGTATAAACTATATAGACTGTGACAAATCTGAAAAAATTTCAAAAGTTTTTGCCGATGCAGATAAAAATTATCCCGTAATTTTTTTAAGCCATGAGCCGAAATCTTTTGACGAAGCTTCAAAACATAGCGATATAAAAATAATACAACTTTCAGGACATAGCCATGCGGGACAGATTCCGCCTGTTGAAATAGCGAGAAAATATTTAATGAAATACAATTACGGCTTATATTATAACAACGATGCGGTTATGTACATAACTTCCGGAACGCGTTTATGGGGACCACCGATGAGGTTATTTAACACAAGCGAAATAGCAGTGATAACATTGGAACGCGGGTAAACCGAATCTATGCCTAAGGACGGACATATCCGCGGTAAGAAGTAAAAATTAGAACGCAGAGAAATTTATGTGCATTAAAATAAATGGGAAAGAACCGTAAGAAATACTTCAATCAAAAATCTGCTGTTCCGGTAATAAATTTGAAAAACTCAGTTCTTTGAGAATTAAGTTTCGAATACTGCTTTCCATACTTGACTGTCTTCCATACACAGATATACTACGGCTCTGGATTTTTTTGATTTAATAATCCGGCTTAAGTATTTATACATTTCAATTCTCAAATCTCTAAAATATCTTAATTTATGTCCTTGTTCTAAAAGAAGTTCACCGTTGAGTATTTCGATACCGGGAAAACGGTTTTCAATAACCGTTTTCTGCGTCGCCGGCATTCTCAAAGATCCCAGACTTATCCATTTTATGCTATAATTTGGCACGATGTCAAAAACCATATCTATTGTTTCTCTATATCCCTGTTTCCAGTTGTCATAATAAATTATCGGATCAAAATGAAAAGCTGTACTGAAACCGTTTAAAGCGCATTCTTTTGCTGCTTCGAGCCTTTCTTTAATTAGCGGAGTTTTAAATTCGTTGTCTTTGCTGATTCTTATTGAATTTACGCTCCATGCAACAACAATATTTTCTTTTCCTCCGCTTTCAAGCAGATTTTTGACATTTGCGCTTTTTGTTTTAAATTCAAAAAAGGTATCATTCTTTTTTTTAAAATAGCCGATTATTCTTGTTGAAAATCTTGTAATATCGTCAAAAACTAATGAATCTGTAAATTCGCCATTTCCTATTCTTTTAAAATTAAAAAACTCTTTTATCGAACCCTCAATTTTTTCATCGCAAAGATAATCTTCAATGTTGTAAGGTATGATAATACCGGCTGTATTTTGATATCCCTGCAAAAAACAATAGCTGCAGTCGTATATGCAACCCATGCCCAAATTCATAACCGAATACCCGCAGTTTACAACTCCGGAAGTACAGGGACATTTTTTAAAAAAATCATACTTTTCCTTTACAATAAACAAATTGTTGCTGCGGTTATTATAGTCTTCTACAGTAAAAGAATTATTCCTTGTAAAATTTTTTAACGACTCTACTTCGGCATACTCTGAATCGGGAAATAATGTTTTAACTCTTTCAAAAAGAGGAGTTATACCGGCGTCTGATTCGTAATAAATATTTTTCGGATAAAATTTCCGTGATTTTAAATCAGCTTTTAACAAAATATCAGTTTCATATTCAGGCAGATAAAAAGAACTTAAGGGAATTTTGTTGAAAGTCCCGGGGTATCTGCGTTTGAGAAGAAACTCTTTGACTGATTTATAGTCTTTTCTGTGAAAATCATTCAAAAGACTCTCAATTTTTACCTTTTCAATTTTTGATATTTCACTTAACAGCCGCAATATCTCTCTAGATTTATTGACTCCGAAATTGGGAAACCTATTTTTAAAAGCCTTGCCCTCACTTAAATTTTCCGTATTATTTTTCATTGCAGAACCTTAAAATCATATCTGCGAGTTTTTTTCTTGACGCGACTATTTTTCTCTTTAAAGATTCAGCGCCAATATCGGTTGTAAAGCCCCGTCCGACTAAATCTGTAACGTACATAAAACAAACGGCATTTCTCTTTATTCTTTTTGCCGCAGACAAAATTATTGAAGATTCCATATCTACAGCCGATATTTCCTTTTCTCTAAACCAATCTGAAAAATTTGATTCCAGTGCTAAAGAGCCAACGCAGGCGGAATTTGTTTCCATTAAATTTTCACGGCAGTTTTTTTTGTAAAAATCAGAAAGCAAACCTTTTGACGACCGGTAATATTCGGGATTTTTATCACAGTTTAACATCTTTGAAAAGCTTTCCAGATTATAGGCTTTGTCAACTGCTATTAAGTCGCCGTATTCTGTGCTGCCAAAGCCGCCACATCTTCCGAAAAGAAAAATGTTTTTACATTTTGTGTGTTCTAAATGCAGGATTGTGTCTCCCGCAAGAAAATTATTTTTTAAAGCAATAATGGTCGCATTGCCGGCATCTGCATATTTGACAAAAAGCCCGCTGGAAGTTTTGTCTGTAAAGGTCGAAATATCAAAACTCTGGCATATAATACAGTTTGGTCTTATATTTTTTTCAACAGTACAGAAATATTTTTTAAAATCCATGCAGACATTTTATAAAATTGCTGAAATTTTACAAAATCTCCGCCAAAGATATATATATATCATGCAGGAGAAAAATTAACGATACGTTTGGCGACGGTAATAGTCTTTTTCAGAAGTTTAAAGTAATTATGGGCAGAGATCCGTCCTGAAACTGCTAAATGTGCCGAAAGTTAGGAACGGGAGCAAAGCAATTATGCTGTCTTTCGGGAGACAGTTAATGAGATCTTTAAGCCTTAAAATCTCCCGATATCTCCGGGATTTGCATGGAAATCCGCAATATTAAATTAAAGTGAGATTGGCTATTCTTGCGAGCAGTTTTTTCCACTGTCCAGTTTCAAATAAAACTACAAGTTTTAAATCGTTTCCCACACCGCTTTTTTCAATAATTTTACCTCTGCCGAAAACAGGATGCGAGACCGCCGTTCCTATTTTGTACGGACTCAAATCTTCAGCGGGATTATCAAACCGTTCAGCTTTTGTTATCTCCCCACCGGACGACATATAACCGTAACTCCCGGCGTTTGTATACACTATTTCGGCTTTAAAAGATTTTTTATTAAAACTTCGGAAATTTTGTTCACGACCGAAACCGTCGCTATGTATTATTGTCCTGTTAAATCCTTGACTCAATCTATTTTGAAAATTCTGTTTTCGGTTTTGTTCCATTTCGGCAGACTCGTCTTTAAATCCCGCTTCCGCAATAAAGCGTGACGGCATATTCCATATTATCTTGCCGTAAACTTTTCTTTCTGTCGACCAGCACAAATACAAACATTTTCTCGCTCTTGTCATTCCCACATACATAAGTCTTCTTTCCTCTTCCAGCTCTTTGTCATTAAAAGCGGATTCCCCCATAGGAAACAATCCCTCTTCAAGTCCGCAGATGAAAACATTGTCAAATTCCAGTCCCTTAGCTAAATGCAGAGTCATTAAAGTAACTTTTCCTTTTGATTCGTCAGGAGAATCTGCATCGTTCATCAAGGCAATCTGCGTCAAATATCCGGCAAGCGATTTATCAAGCGAACGGTTTTTTTCAAAGTCATCAACAGCGGATATCAATTCTTGTATATTTTCTATTTTTATCTTCGATTCGGGCGTGTTTTCCGCCTCAAGTTCTTTTAAATATTCGGAATCTGTTATGACTTTTTCGACTATCAGTTTAACAGAACCACTGTTTTTTAATGTGGAAAAATCTTTTATAAACTGCGCAAAAGAATTCAAAGCTTCTACCGGTCCTTTGGTTAAACCCGCCTCCTGCGCAAAAGGTACGGACTGCCAGATAGACATATTTTTAAGCTGAGCAAAATTTTCGAGAGTTTCTATAGATGTTTTCCCGATTCCTCTTCTGGGAATATTTATAACTCTTTTAAAACTCACATTGTCGTTCGGGTTGTATATAAGTTTTAAGTAAGCTATGACGTCTTTAATCTCTGCACGGTCATAAAACCGCAGCGTGCCTACAATGGCATAAGGTATGCGGGATAATCTGAACGTGTCTTCAAATGTACGGGACTGCGCATTTGTCCTGTAAAAAACTGCATAATCTGAAAATTTACATTTATTGTCGTATGCATTCGAATAAATTAACTCAGCAACTTTTACAGCCTCGTCGTTTTCATTTACGGCTTTTAAAACTGTTACGGATCCGTTGTCGGGATTCTGCGTCCATAACCGTTTTGATATTCTTGCATTGTTGTACTTTACAACTTGGTTAGCCGTCGATAAAATTTTCGGAGTTGACCTGTAATTTTGCTCTAATTTCACCGATTTAGCGTTCGGATAATCCTTTTCAAAATCCAGAATATTATTTATGTCAGCTCCTCTCCATGAATAGACTGACTGATCATCGTCGCCGACGACGCATACATTATGGTATTTCCCTGCAAGCAGCTTTATAAATATATATTGCGCGTGGTTTGTATCCTGATATTCATCCACCATAATATACTTGTATTTCTCCCGATAATGCTCCAGCAGCTCCGAATGCCGCTGCAAAGCTGAAACAGTCCGCATTATCAGATCGCCAAAATCCATAGCGTCTGCTCTTTCCAATTTCTTCTGATATAGTTCGTAAATTTTTGCCACTGTAATCCCGAAAAAATCGCCCGCAGATTCAGCTTCGGCTACCATATCAGACGGAAATTTTAAATTGTCTTTTGCACGACTTATTTTATCTGCTATTATTGAAAGCTTGAATTTTTTCTCGTCAATACTTAGTTCTTTTACACAATCCTTGACTACGCTTTTCTGATCGATGAAATCGTATATTAAAAAATAGGGATTTAAGCTGATTCTTGAAGCTTCAGCACGCAGAAAATGAGCGCAGAACGAGTGGAATGTTGATACCCATACGTTTACCCCTACCCCCGGGATAAGATCAGATATTCTTTTCTTCATTTCCGAAGCAGCTTTGTTGGTAAATGTGACAGCCAAAACAGATTGCGACACAACGCCTAAAGAAAGCAGATATGCAATTCTATGCGTGATGACTCTGGTTTTGCCTGTTCCTGCCCCAGCGAAGATTATCAAAGGACCCTCGGTGCAAAGAACGGCTTCTGCCTGAGAAGGATTTAAATTTTTAGTCAACATTTCTTTCATTTCTTATATGTTTTCACCGCGTCACTGTTTTCTTCAGTCATAAAGACAAAAGAAAAAATTAAATGTTTATTGCGAAATTATACACTCTCATATCCGCGCTTGCATTTTTTTACCCTCCGTCTCCTTAAGACTTTGCATCAACGGATTTAAATGTGCCTATATTATAGCAAAAAATTGCCTGTCAGCCCATCCTAGAAGTATATGCCCCTATATGAAAATTTTGATATAATTAATTAAAAGTAATATTCGGACGGTATAGACCAGTCAAAAAAAAAAATTTTATATTGTCTGTCTTTTTCTAAAATGCACTACTTTTGAAGAATACTGAAAGAAAGAACAAAAGACAGAATGCAAGAGATAAAGTCTGCTTAATATAACAAAAAGAATCGGAAACAATATTAAACACTACAGGAGAAACTAAATGGATATTTTACTTGAAAGGAAAAGCGTCCGCAAATATACAGACGAAGACGTTAAAAAAGAGGATTTAGATTATATTTTGTGCGCCGCCATGTCTGCTCCTACAGCGAGAAATACGAGATGTTACTCTTTTATCGTAATAAAAGACAAAGAAACGCACAAAAAAATTGCTTCTCTACACCGCGCCGCACAGATGATTTTGCAGGCTCCTTTAGCGATTTTGGTCGTAGGCGATCAAAATGCCGCTTTTGAAAGATACCTGCCTCAAGATTGTGCGGCAGCAACCCAAAATATACTCCTTGCGGCTACTGCAAGAGGATATGGGTCGGTTTGGTGCGGCGTTTACTCTAATGAAGAAAGATCAAAAGCTATGGAGAAACTTTTTAATCTTCCCGAAAATATAAAAGCCTTTTCTCTCGCCGTCATAGGAAAATCGGCGGACAACAATCCGCCGAAAAACAGCTGGCAACCTGAAAAGATTAAGTATGAAGTATGGAAATGATAAGACAAAAAATAAAAGACAGTTTAAAAGTTATAATCGCAAAATATTTACAGGGTAAGGGAATAACGGACAGACTGAACTTTACCTTAGAGATTCCACCGAGAAATATCGATGCCGATTTTGCTTTTAATGCAGCAATGCTTATAGCAAAAAAAGTTAAAATAAATCCTAGAACCGTCGCTCAGGAACTCATAGATATTACGGTTAAAGAAATTCCGGAACTTATAGAAAAAGCTGAAATCGCCGGAGCGGGTTTTATTAATCTGCGTATTAAAAATGAAATTCTTTACAAAGAACTTGAGACAATTCTTAGAGAAAAAGATAAGTACGGCAGCTTTCCTGAAAACAATAAAGAGAAAATTCTGGTGGAATTTGTTTCGGCAAATCCTACCGGACCTTTACATATCGGACACGGACGCGGCGCCGCGATAGGTGATTCCATTGTAAGAATATTAAAACATCTGGGATATGATGTTATAAAAGAATATTATTTAAACGACTACGGAAACCAAATGCTTGTTCTGTCGAAATCTGTGGAAATTCGTTTTAGGCAGCTTAAGGGAGAGAAAATTGATTTCCCTGCAGACCACTATCAGGGCAGCTATATCATTGATATTGCAAAACGTCTTATTTCTGAAAACAGAGATATTGATGAAGTAAATTTTAAATATGAATCCGTAAAAGAGATTCTGTCCTGGATAAAGGACGATCTTAAGGATTTTGCAGTAGAGTTTGACGACTGGTTTTCAGAGACTAAAATAACTGCCGATAAGGATAAAAATGGTAAAACAGAAGTTGATAAGACATGCGAATATCTGCTTGCGAAAGGCAACGCTTATGTAAAAGGCGACGCATTATGGCTTGCTTCAACAAAATTCGGAGATGACAAAGACAGAGTCTTAAAAAGAAGCGATGGCAGATATACTTATCTTGCTTCTGATGCTGCGCATCACAAAAACAAGTTTGAACGAGGTTTTACAAAACTTGCCAATCTTTGGGGTGCAGACCATCACGGATATGTCGCAAGAATAAAAGCTTGCGTACAAATGCTGGGTTTTGATAAGGAAGCGCTAGATATTATTCTTTATCAGTTTGTCTCGCTTGTAAGAAACGGACAGTCCGTAACTATGTCAACTCGTACAGGCGAGTTTATAACTTTAAAAGAAGTTGCAGACGAAGTCGGAAAAGACGCATGCAGATTTTTCTTTTTAATGCGCGCTCCCGATTCACAGATTGAATTTGATCTGGAACTTGCAAAAAAACAGTCAAGCGAAAATCCGGTTTTTTATGTTCAGTATGTCAATGCAAGATGCAGTTCTATTATAAGGGAGAGTAAAAACAGAAGCGGTATTACATCAGAAATCAAAAATATAAATTTTTCTTTACTTAACACAAAAGAAGAAAGAGATTTAATAAAACAGCTTGCGGCGTTTTGCGATACGCTTGCCTTATCTGAAAAAACTATGAGTCCGCATCATTTTACGGTCTATTTGATTGAACTTGCCGATATATTTCACAAATTCTATGAGAATTATCGCGTTTTGACCGGTGACGCAAATCTTACTTCGGCAAGACTTAAACTAATTGAAGGCGTTGCGATAATAATTAAAAATGGGTTAAATCTTTTGGGGGTTTCCGTTCCGGATAAAATGTAAATTAAAACAGAAAAGATAAGATTCAACAACTCACAATATATTCTCAAATATATCCGTTATTCATTTTTCTAGTCAATAATTTCAACTTTCTAAAAGACGAAAGGCCATAATTAATAACTAACCTAAGTTATTCAAAAATTGAATACCGGCTGAAAAAGTCTACAGTCTTATACTCATTTAGTCAATCTCATATATTTTAAGGTTGACAATTTTATTTACATATTGTAAAATTTATTTGAAGAAGAAAATACAAATGGAAAATTTAATACTTGAAATTATAAGCGGTAAACAGGTCACAAAAGAAGAAGCTCTAAAATTTTTTGATTTTGAACTCGAAGAAATTTTTTTTGCGGCTACAAAAATACGCAGAAAATACAAGGGCAACAAAGTAAAAGTTTGTTCTATCATAAACGCAAAATCAGGACAGTGCAGCGAAGACTGCAGATTTTGCACTCAATCGGCTTTTAATAAAACCGATGTGAAAGTATATTCTCTTACAGATACTGAAAAAATAAAAGAATTTTCCACTAAAGCGTTAGAAAATGTGGGATGTTTCGGCATTGTTTCAAGCGGCAATTCTTTAAACGATGTTGAAATAGAAAAACTTTGCGAAATGTTTAAAAATCATAAGAAAGTATCGCATTTGGGCGTTTCCATAGGCAAAATATCAGACGAAACTTTTCTTAAACTTAAAGAAGCCGGCATAAAAAAAATGCATCATAACCTTGAAACGTCTGAAAATTTTTATCCCAATATTTGTTCTACGCACAACTATCAGGAAAGAGTCGACACGATAAAAAGAGCCAAAAAATTCGGTTTTGAAATCTGTTCCGGCGGACTTTTCGGTATGGGCGAAAGTCTTAAGGATAGAATAGATTTGGCATTTACTTTAAAAGCTCTCGACGCTAATAGCATTCCGATGAACTTTTTAATGCATATCAAAGGCACAGCACTCGAACACCTGCCTGCATTGCCGCCCGTTGAAATTTTAAAAACAATAGCAGTTTTCAGAATAATTTTGAAAACTCCAGATATTATGATTTGCGGCGGCAGAGAAGTAAATCTGAGAGATTTACAATCTTGGATATTTCAAGCAGGTGCAAACGGTATGATGACCGGCGGCTATCTCACCACAATAGGCAGAGACATAACTTCCGACAAACAAATGATAAAAGATTTAGGCTTAGAAATAGAACCTAACCATACCTACTAAAATCCCTTTTATATTTCTTATATATACTACTTACATAACATTTTCTGTCATGTTGATGGGACAAAATCTCCTCAACATCTTGTATTCCCCTGCCCGAAAACTGCGTCTTTTACCAACGACTTAACGCTGGATTTTTCAATCAATAGATATATGTTTAACTCTGCCGTTTTTTAATATTCAATGCGGCGAAAAACTCCTCTTCTCCGCTGTAAAAAGGTACAAGCATAGACTAAGACAAGAACTTCGGCAACGCGAAAAAATATCTTCTCTGTGATCTAAGGGAACGAAGTCTCCGAAACATCCAGTCTTTTCCTGTTCTATTCAAGACAGCAAACGCAAGAAAAAACTATATAGAGTTCTCCTCTATATCAACTTCTTTCTTTTAAGCTCCAGACGAGACAAAAAACTTGGAATTCAAAAACTTCCAATGTAACACGAACTGATTTGCCGGCAAATATTTTGTTTCCATCTTTTTTATTACAGACATCGCTGTACAATAAAAGCTTGCAACTTATGCTTATAATACCTTCTACTTATAGGTTGTCCTAAAAACCAAATAAGCCGCATTTTTGAGAGCTAATTTCGGGACAATAAAAGGAAAATATAACTGATTAAAAAAAACAGATAAGAAAGTAAGAAATATCAAAGTGTTATATAAACTCCGCTGATGAAAAACACAATATGTAACGCATAACATAAATTTACTTGATAAAATAAGAAAAATTTTTTACAATACCACTTATCTTTATTTATAATTTATATGAAAAAATAGTTTTTTTGACCTGCAAAGAAAAAGATTAAAAAATTTATAAGAACACACTGGAGAAACAGCAATTATGAGTGCTATCAAAGATTCTTTTTCATCAAAATGGGGCTTGATTTTTGCTGCCGCAGGTTCGGCTATAGGTTTGGGGAATATATGGCTTTTTCCATATCGCGTAGGAGAACTGGGCGGAGCAGCATTTATAATTCCTTACATTACCTGTTTGCTTGTTTTGGGATTTATTGCAGTAATCGGAGAAGTGTCTATCGGCAGACTTACGGGATCAGGTCCTGTCGGAGCTTTTAAAAAAGTTCTGGAAATACGGGGCAAAAACGGAAAAATGGGAGAGATTTTCGGATGGATATGTGTTTTAGTTTCTTTGATACAAGCAGTAGGTTATACTTTGGTAGTATCATGGGTAGTGCGTTTTCTGGTAGGGTCGGCTACCGGTTCGGCTTTTAATGCGACTGACAGCTCTCAATATTTTGATTTCGTCAACAACAGCCAACCCTTATTATGGATCATCATCACTGTGCTTACTACCGGTATAGCCATAGTAAAAGGCATTGAAAAAGGCATTGAAAGATGTTGTAAATTTATGATTCCTGCAGTTATTATTCTGCTTTTGGTCTTGGCAATAAGAGTTATTTTTCTGCCGCATGCTTTGGAAGGATACAAATATCTTCTTACCCCTAGATGGGAATTTCTATTTGATCCCAGAACGTGGATGCTGGCTCTGGGACAGGTTTTTTACTCACTGTCAATAAGAGGATCGACTATGGTAGTATACGGTTCTTACTCAAATAAGAGCGACGATATAATTTCTTCCGCAAAGAATATTGTAGTTTTAGATACAATGGCTTCAATAATTGCAGCTTTGCTAATAATTCCCGCTGTATTTGCTTTCGGCAAAGACATCAAAGCCGGACCCGCTCTTATGTTTATAACAATGCCTGATATTTTTAAAGGCATACCTTTGGGACAATTTTTCATGTTTATTTTCTTTATTGCGGTATTTTCTGCCGCGATTACCTCGCTTATAGGCATGTTTGAAGTCGTGGTTGAAGTAATGCAAAATAAACTTAAAATTTCCAGGCTTTGGGCCGTAGCCGCTGTCTGCGTAATAACGGCATTTATGTGCAATATTTTTGTAGTGGGAAATATCAGATGTGTCATTGATATTCTTGAAATCCATTTAATCCCGTTTTGCGCTTTAGTCAGCGGTATTTTCTTTTTTTGGATTGTTCCAAAAAGCATGGTTTTTCAGGAAATTCAAAGTGGACGCTCTAAACCGATCGGTACATGGACTATACCTATAGGACGCTACGTTCTCTGCAGTATCGTAATTATAGTTTACATCCTCAATATCCTTCAAGTGAAATAACAGGCTTAAATAAAATATAAAGCGACAAAGAACGCCGGAGATTAAAATTTTCGGCGTTTTTTCCGCATCCTTGACCCAATTTTGGCAAAAAACAACAAAATCATAAATAAACAATCTAAAACTTTATATATTTTCATGTTGACATCATATCCGGCAAAATGTTAAATTAATGTACATTTTTACAAAGATAGTAAGAAGGAGAATTTATGCGATCAATTCATGATTACTATGCTGAATTAGTATTCACAAAGAAAGTAATGGAACAAAAATCAAGTAAAAATATTTACAAAAAACTTACAGCGGCTATTGAAAATTTGGAATCTTTAGATCAGTCAATAGCGGGTGAAGTTTGCGCACGCAATGAAAGAATGGGCGCTCGAAAACGGTGCAACGCATTTTACACATTGGTTTCAGCCTCAAAGAGTGTTGGCACCGCTCAGAAACACGATTCATTTATAGATTACAGAGTGCTGACGGAGAAATAATAGAGAGATTCTCAGCTTCCCAGCTTGTCCAATCTGAACCTGACGCTTCTTCTTTTCCATCAGTCGGAATAAGGTCAACCTTTGAAGCAAGAGGATATACCGCATGAGGGGAGGGATCCCACATCTCCTGTATTTCTTCTTGAAGCAGGGAAAACAAAGGTTCTGGTAATTCCTTCAGTTTTCCTTTCATGGACCGGAGAAGTTCTCGATCTTAAAACGCCTCTGCTCAGACCCCTTACCGCTTTAAACGAAAAATTAATAAATCTTCAGAAACTGCTTGGAAATAAAAACGCAAAATATATAAAAGTTTTTGCAGGCATTGAACAGAAATATTTTCTCCTTTCAAAAGAAATAGTAAAATCAAGACCTGATATCGCGATTACCGGAAGAACTCTTTTCGGCAATACGCCTGCAAAAGGGCAACAAATGGAAGACCACTACTTTGGAAATATTAAAGGGAATATTTTAGAATTCATGGAAGATGTCGATCATGAACTATATCGAAAAGGCATCCCGCTAAAAACAAGACACAATGAAGTCGCTCCAAACCAGTTTGAACTGGCGCCTCTCTATCAGGAAGAAAATCTAGCAATAGACCACAACTTACAGATAATGGAAACTCTTATAAAAGTTGCCGATAAGCACAATATGGTTGCTCTATCGCACGAAAAACCGTTTGCGGGAGTAAACGGCTCGGGAAAACATTTCAATTGGTCTATAGTCGATAATACCGGTACAAACTATTTTGAACCTTCAAAATCTCCGCTTAAGAACATATCGTTTCTTTTAGCCATCAGCGCAGTATTGCTTGGCATAAAGAAATTCGGCGGAATCTTAAGAGCAAGCGTTGCAGACGCTGGTAACGACTACAAACTAGGCGCAAATGAAGCTCCGCCGGCAATTATGTCCGTTTACTTAGGCGAATCTATAAACGATCTTTTAGATTCAATAGAAAAAGCAAGCACAATAAATGAAAAAGAAGTAAACGAAATTACGCTGGGCATACAGAATCTTCCGAAAGTCAATAAGGATTATTCCGACAGAAATAGAACTTCGACTGTCGCCTTCACTGGCAACAAGTTTGAATTCAGAGCACTCGGATCCTCATCAAGTCCGGCAGAGTCGGGAACTACGCTTAATCTTATTGCGGCTTACGGATTTGACGAAATATACAAGAGAATTGAAGCAAAGAAAGGCGATGACGTAAAAAGGAAAGCTTTAGAAGTGGTAAAAGAAATAATTACGGAAACAAAAGACATCAGATTTGAGAAAAACGGATATTCTCAGGACTGGCATGAAGAAGCCGTAAAAAGAGGACTGCCTAATGCAAAGAATACTCCGCAGGCATTGAAACTTTTTCTTACTGACGATGTAATAAAAGTTTTTTCAAAATATAACATATTAACCGAAAGAGAATTAAGGTCAAAAATCGAGGTAAAACTTGAAGGCTATGTAAAAAGACAAAAGAGATTGAATACAAATATGCGGAAAAAGTTGTAAACACTCTCCTACTTCCTGCAATTCTTAAACATATAAATCTTTTGGCAAAGGCAAACAAAAACTTGGGCAAGTTCAACATAAAGCCAGAAATATTCTCAAAAGAGTTAAAAATTTTCATTAAACTTTACGACGATATAAAAAAATATTGTATTGATCTGGATAGTTTTCTTGCTGCAGATCACAGTGATATTACCGCAACAACCGATGAATTTTCATCTAAAGGCACAGAAATTCTGACAAAATTAAGAGACAAAGTTGACACTGCTGAGGATTTGGTTGCAGACGAGTTCTGGCCAATGGCAAGTTATCAGAAACTTTTGAACGCTTTTTAATGAAAAAATGCCCGAAAACTTATAAGATTTCAAAAGAGACAAGACACTGCACAAAAGCAAAACGTTTAGGTTAAATCGTAGAAGTTTAGTACATATTTGGAAAAAATAAAATAGTCAATATATAGACAATAAAGGATATTTTGCAGTAGTTGATATATAATTACGTGAACTTGCTTTATAACTTAGTTATAAAATGATAGGTAAGTTCCATTTAAAAAATATTGATACGTAGACTTGAACTACTATTATGCACGACTGACGTCAACAAAAGCAAAAGCAGAAAAATAAATAAAAAGAACTATACATATCGTATATATGCAGTTGGCACAAAATCAACATCAAAAGTCCTCTAATATCATTAGAGGACTTTGAAATTAAAGGAAAAATCAAGGTTACATTTGACTTTCGCTTTTGTATTTTTAGAGGAGTATTACATGTATAAATTTATAGATTTGCTCTGCGGCATCGGCGGATTTAGGGTTGCTTTAGAAAAAAGAGGATTAGAGTGCGTTTTTTCAAGCGACATAGATACTTATGTACAAGAAGCCTATAAAAAAAATTTTGGGGAAAAACCAAGCGGAGATATTACGTAAATAAGCGAAAAAGAAATCCCCAAACACGATATCTTATGTGCGGGTTTTCCCTGTCAATCTTTTAGCATATCAGGCAAAATGGGAGGCATTTCAGGTCCTAGAGGTCGTTTATTTTATGAAATACATAGAATAGTCGACTATCATAAACCTTATATTCTGCTTTTAGAAAATGTAAAAAATATATTAACTATTGACGGCGGAAACGTTGGAAAAACTATAGAGAGCAGGCTTGACGAGTTGGGTTATATTTTACATAAAAATATTTTAAACGCTTCGTACTTTGGAATTCCTCAAGCTAGAGAAAGAGTATATTTTGTAGCTTTAAGAAAAGATATGAAAACGTCCAATAAAAGAGCTTTAGACTATAATACTCCTAAAGCAAATCGTAAAAATATATTTTTAGAAGATATTTTAGAGACTAATGTGGATGCAGATTTCTTTATAAATAGAAAGGATATTCGCGTATTAAAGAAGGAATATGAAGTGGAAAACAAACTAGAGCCTAAGGGTCGGTATTGTTAGAAAGGATTTACAGCCCAAAAAGGACGCGCTATAACTCAATCGGCTTGTTGGTTGGCGGCGTTGGAGCAAGAACGGGACTTTACAAAACTTTGCAAGGCATTAGACGCCTTACGATAACGGAAGCTAAGAAAGTTATGGATTCCCCGTCTATCACATTGTTAGCGAAGGAGTGCAGGGGTATCGACAGTTGGGGAATGGCCGTAGTGCCGGAAATGATAGGACATGTTTACGATAGTATAAAGGTGTTATAAAATGACAAACGAAAAAATAGAAACTTTCTTGCGGGACGAAATATAGAATATGCAATTAAAACCAGTATTGTTGACCGAAAAAGTGTAATTGATAAGATAAAACAGAAATTTAATATAAGCGGAGAACTAGAAAATGCTTCGCTGGCGGGGATATATGGTGATAAGTCTGACTTAAGAATAGCCTTTACTTGCGGTCATTATGTCGAGGCTAATATTAAAAGGATATAAATTAGGGTTTAATCAGCTCACAAGGACATCCGTAGCTAGATTTTGCGAAATTTTTGGATTAGATAACGAATATAAGCAAGAATTGGAAAATATTGTTGTGGCAAAAGTCCGCAGTCCTAAAAATCCATTATTTTCAGAGCAAAACCGGAATAAATGGGGTAATTTTTTCAGAGAGAAAGCAAAAGATTTATTGAAGTGGGGATTTGCAAAGAACTCAAGCAGAGAAATTTTAATCCTTTACGATAGATGCACTTCTATCGTAAGAATTTATGCGATGAAAGAAGTTTTGTCCAAACTATCTACTGAAATCCGATTTACAAAAGGCGTTTAACATAGGGGAATGCGTATCTTTTCAAAGAAAAGGTGGTATAAGTAGGGATATTCCAAAAACAAGCATTAAACATCCCGGAAATAACATTCAATTAAAGCTAAAAACATACAAAATGATAGAGCTTTTAGAAAATATAAAACTAGATGAATATCGAATATGAGTGATATTTTTAACAAAAAAACGCTCTGCAATAATGAGTTGCGTAAGGTCGTCAAAAAATAATTCTACAGAGTTAAAACTAATCTCTATATTTAAGGAATACGCTATAAAAGACTGGCAACGTAATTATAAACTTGAGGGTAAACCTGATTTTGTATTTAAGAATGGCAAGAAAGTTGTTTTTACAGACGGCTGTTTTTGGCACGGGCATAAATGTAGGAATACAATGCCAAAGGATAATAGCGAATACTGGACTGCTAAAATAATAAGAAACAAAATAAGAGATAAAGAAGTATCAAAGATATTAAAAGAAAAG
Source organism: Candidatus Endomicrobiellum trichonymphae (assembly GCF_002355835.1). Classification (NCBI taxonomy): domain Bacteria; kingdom Pseudomonadati; phylum Elusimicrobiota; class Endomicrobiia; order Endomicrobiales; family Endomicrobiaceae; genus Candidatus Endomicrobiellum; species Candidatus Endomicrobiellum trichonymphae. The sequence continues at coordinate 1,072,407 of NZ_AP017459.1, forward strand.
GGCTGGCAAGTAATAAGAATTTGGGAATGCGAATTGAATAATAAACATAGAGCAAAGCTATTAAGAAAACTATTGCCCACTCTGCAAAGTCAACCTGTTAAGTGAATATTTATTTTTGCTTTCCACCGTGGCAGCAGTTAATGTTTACGAATTTAAATTAAGATCTCGCAACTAATCTGCAGGCTCTTTCTTTATGTATATATTTGCCATTTTAAAACCAAAATGTTGATAAATAAGGTCTCAAGGCTAAAGGACAAAAAATGTAGAAATAAGTACTGAATTAAAAGAAACAATTTCAGGCAGTCCCACAAGCTACTTCTCTAAAATCACAATAATAATCTTAGCGATCACCAGCATTGACAAAAAATATGTTTGTTGAACCTAGTTTTGATTACTTTTTACTTTTTAACAATTTATATTCGACTGAATCGGAAAGAGCCTGCCAAGATGCATCTATGATATTTTCGCTGACGCCGATTGTTCCCCAGCTTTTTGAAGCGTCGGAAGATTCAATCAACACTCTTACTTTTGCAGCTGTATTTGCGTCGCTGTTTACAACTCTCACTTTAAAGTCCATCAAAAATACGCTTTTTATATCCGGATAATATTTTATCAATGCCTTGCGCAGGCAGTTGTTTAAAGCATCGACCGGACCGTTGCCTTCCGCAACAGTATGTTCTTCTTTGCCTCTTACATCAAGCTTAACTGTCGCTTCGGAAACTATATTTCCGTCAGAATCTTTTTCAACCATAAGTCTGTAACACACTAAAGAAAAAAAGGGTTTAAAAGATCCTAAAGCTTTCTTTGTAATTAAAAAGAAAGAAGCATCGGCATTTTCGTATTGGTATCCGTTATTTTCCTTTTCTTTAACTATCTCTATAACTTTTTTAATTTTTTCAGAGGCATTTCCGTCATCAGTGTCTTTAATGCCCATTCCCATCTCATTGAACTTAGACATAATATTGCTTTTACCGGATAAATCGCTTATCAGAATTCTTCTTTTATTCCCGACAAGGGCAGGACTTATATGCTCATAAGTTTCAGGATTTCTTTCTATTGCGGAAACATGTATTCCAGCTTTGTGCGCAAAAGCATTGTTTCCGATATACGGACTTGAATCGTCCGGCACGAGATTTGCTATCTCATCAACATATCTTGAAAGTTCCGAAAGCTTTCTCACATTCTTTTTAGATATGCATTCATAATTTCTCTTAAACTCAAGAGCAGGTATTATTGAACACAAATTTGCATTCCCACATCTCTCACCAATTCCGTTTATCGTACCCTGAACCATAACGCAACCTTCTTCAACGGCAGCGATGGAATTTGCAACGGCACATCCGGAATCATTATGAGCATGTATCCCAAACTTGGCTTTTGGAAAAAAACTTATTGTTTTTCTGATAATACTCTGTATGTCGGAAGGCAGCATTCCGCCGTTTGTTTCGCATAGACAGATTATATCCGCTCCCCCGTCAATGGCGGTCCGCACTGTTTCAAGAGCATATTCTCTATTGTTTCTATAACCATCAAAATAATGTTCTGCGTCAAATATCACTTCAAGCTTTTTAGATTTCAGGAAAGCTACACTGTCAAAAATCATTTTCAGATTTTCTTCGTTTGTGGTTTTAAGCGCATATTTGACGTGCAAATCCCAAGACTTGCCGAATATACATGCCGTCTTAACTCCCGATTTAGCTATTGCATGTAAACTTTTATCTTCCGAAGCCTTGCTTCCCTTGCGACGCGTAGAACTGAAAGCCGTAAGTTTCGCATTTTTGAGTCTCAGACTGCCAAGCTTTTTCATCTGAGAAAAAAACAGTTCGTCTTTAGGATTAGAGCCTGGCCAGCCACCTTCAATATATGAAATTCCAAAAGAGTCTAAAGCTTTTGCAATTTTTATTTTATCCTCAACAGTAAAAGCTATTCCGGCTCCCTGCGAACCGTCTCTTAACGTTGTATCAAACACTGATATCTTCACTTTTACTCCTAGTTTGTATAAATAAATGTTAAGTGAGTTCCAAGCCAAGTCACTTCAATCCATTCAAAGTGACTAAAAAATACAGTTTTGTCATTGTGGATTTGACCTCTCTGCCGTTTTTAATGACGCAACAGTAACTTCTATGCAACGCGAACATCCTTGTCGCCGCTTTTATCCGCCGTAACATTTTCGCTGGAAACACCGACCGGCACTTCTTTTAAAGAAATATTTTCTACTGCGGATTCTTTAACATCAGAAATATTCTGCACCGTCTTTGTTTTTTCTATATAGCTTCTGTAAATGGGAACGGCTATAATGCTCAATATGCCTACTATACTAATCACTATTACAAATTCTACCAATGTAAATCCTTCTGATTTCACAATAAATTCTCCTGATTTTTTTTGGATAAACCAAAACTTTTATGCAGTTCCTCAACCGCCTTTACTATATCAACTTCATCGACAATACACGATATTTTAATTTCACTTGTGGAAATCATTTCAATATTTATGCCTTTTTTGTAAAGTACTTCAAACATCTGCGCCGCTACACCCGGATTGCTTTTCATACCTATGCCGATAATCGAAACTTTTGCGATATGTTCATCGCAAATAACGCTTGTACTTGTAGCCTTAAATTCAGGAATTGTCCTGTCAAGTTCCACCTGCGTTTTTTTCATATTCTGTTTGCTTACAGTAAATGAAATATCATTTTTCTTATCAACAGCTGCAGATTGAATAATCATATCTACATTAACTCCGATTTCTGCAAGTCTGCCGAAAATTTTTGCGGCAACTCCCGGAAGATCCGGCAAATCTATTATCGTAAATTTTACCTGATTTTTATCAAAAGTTATTCCTGAAATGAGCAAATCTTCCATCTGCTTCCTCCTGATTTTTTCTTCGCTTGTTATTATAGTTCCCTGATTTTCGTTGAAAGTGCTTCTCGAATGTATTTCAACGCCGAACTTTTTTGCGACTTCAACACTTCTTGACTGCAACACCTGAGCGCCAGATCCTGCCATTTCAAGCATTTCGTCATAAGATACGCAGTCAATTTTTCTTGCGTCCTTTACAATTCTGGGATCAGTAGTATATACACCCTCGACATCAGAATATATTTCACATGAATCAGCCTCTAACGCCGCCGCTAAAGCAACAGCAGTTAAATCCGATCCTCCTCTGCCTAACGTAGTTATGTCTCCGTTGGGATTTAAAGCCTGAAAGCCTGCGACTATGACGATATTGTTTTTCGCAAGCTGACCTTTAACCTTTTTCTGATTGATTTTCTTAATTTTTGCGCGCGTATGATCTGCATCCGCCGAAATTCCCGCCTGTGGTCCGGTCATAGAAATTACTCTTGAGCCTACAGAATCGATTGCCATTGCCAGAAGCGAAATTGAAATCATCTCACCAGTTGAAAGCAGCATATCCATTTCCCTAGACGGAGGATTAGACGTAATTTTGCCAGCCATTTCAAGCAAATTGTCTGTTGTATCGCCTGGTGCCGAAACCACAACGACAACTTTATTGCCGGCTTTACTTTTCGCAACTATTTTACCGGCAACATATTTTATCTTATCAGCATCTGCTACGGAAGAACCTCCGAATTTCATTACCACAAGAGCCATCTTATTTTCTCCTAAAATTACAACTATTTCAAACACGCCCAAAGACGTGTTACTCCGAGTTTGCCCCGAAATTACTATTGCCACAGCTTAGCTTCTTTCTCAAATACACTGCCCTCGAAAATTACGTACCGTGTCCACTGGATACGGGGCACTATAACCGCACCAAAAACGATCTGGTTAAAATTGAATTCGCCAGAATAAAGAAAAAACATCAATCTCTGGATGTCTGAGTCTGAGAGATTATGTCTTTTGTCACATTCTTAACTGAAGATTTCCGACAACAATTCTCAGCAAACAACAAATGAATAACGAATCTGTTAATTTAAATTACATCTAAACTTCTAAAACACCTTTAGTATCAAAATCCAGTATATGTGATTTTATCGAAATATTCTCTTTCTCCCACCTTTTCACCATAGCCTTTTGGACGTTTAACCCATCTTCCTCTTTACAAAAAGCGGCAAGCGCAGGTCCAGATCCTGAAAGAAACGCACCGTAAGCCCCGGCAGATATCGCTGCTTCAAAAACCTCATCCATAGCGGGAATCATTTTCCCTCTGTACAACTGATGAACTTTATCCTGCATGCCTTGTTTGAGAAGCGAATAATCCCCGCGGCAAAAAGCGGCCGTAAGCATCGCAACTCTTGAAATATTAAAAACTACATCCTTTAAGCCAATGCTCTCAGGCAAAATCTGTCTTGCGTGTTTTGTTCTCAGCTCAAAAGACGGAATACATAAAACAACTTTAAGTTTTGGAATAGGCAGATGCAAGACAATTCCATGATCTCCATCTCCGTCTTTACTGCACGCACACAAACCTCCGAAAACCGCCGGAGCAACATTATCGGGATGCCCTTCAATTTTAACGGCAAGATCTGCAATCTGAGATTTATCCAATTCTTTTCCGCACAAAACGTTTGCAAGAGCAATACCTCCAACTATAGCCGAAGCACTAGATCCAAGCCCTCCGTTTAAAGGAATGCCCGTTTTAATTCTTATATTCAAATTTTTTAAATTATATTTATCTTCTTCCAAAACCTTAAAAGTTTCCAACATTGACTGCCAAACGAGATTTTCCTCGCCTTTCGGAAGCAATTTTTCCCCTTCGCCATCCAATATAAAACTTGTTTTTCTAGCATTTGGAACATATTCCGATTCAAATTCATTGTATAGCGACAAAGCCGCTCCAAAAACATCAAACCCAGGACCTAGATTTGCCGTTGTTGACGGGACGCGTATTTTTATTTTCATTTTTTTACCTTTATTAATAAATTACTGCATGACTGTATCAGATGAATTAAATTTTTATATCGATTGGACATCTTTTACTTCGGGAACTGCCTGTTTAATTGTATTTGTAACGCCGTACTGCAAAGTCATAGCAGCCATAGGACAACCTCCGCAGGATCCGGTAAGTTTTACTTTCACAATTCCATCTTCGCTTACATCTATTAATTCAACATCGCCGCAGTCCGCCTGCAAGTGAGGTCTTACAGATTCTAAAGCTTTTTCTACTTTTTCTCTTAAACTCATTTTCCGTCCCCTGTCGCAATATTTTTACTTTTAAAAAAATCTTCCAAAAGCTAGCTAACTGAAAATAAATTCAATCTTTCAAACACAATTCTACTTCTTCATTATAACATAATATAAATAAAGACAAGCTTTTATACACGATTATTCGCGTTCGTTTGCCGACAAGATAATCTCAAGGTAAATATTATAAAACCCGAGTTTCAGGTTAAGCAAAATTTCTTTTACATATTATTCATTTTATTTTGTCTGCTTATGTTTTAACTTCGTCTAGTTTACCTGAAATACTTTAGACGTTTTAATAGGGCGTACATGTAAGATAAACAACCTTTATTGCACCTGACACAAGTCTTATTAGTCCATCCTTACCTACCGTAACTATAATTTATTCCTCTTTAACCTTGTCTACGACTAAGCATCCTATTCCTTTTTTGCTACACGACTTTAAAATCAAAATACCTTATATCTTCATTACTGTTCATTATGCATCATTCTAATATAAAAAACATAACTGCCACTTTTTACTCGAGTAAATTTATAATATCTGCAAATAAATATATGGAGTCGACTGTCCTTTACCCGTTATTATTTTTTTAATAAGTCCGCTATTTTCTTAATCTCCTAAGAATATTTCTCGCCGTATTCTGCGATTCTATTTTACTTTCTTCCGCAAAAACAGCTGAATTTATTATCGGTCTTTTAAAAAAAATATCAAGCGCATCTTTATAATACCGTGATTTTGTAGCTTCTTTGAATTTTTCACTTTTATGTTCGTACAACTCATTTATCTCTTTTACTTTTTTGTATTATTTTTTGTTCGCTCTTTTACAGCTGCAAAAAAGAATTCTATTCATTCCTGCCATTGGTTATTTTGAGATATGTTCCGCAATGATTCATAATACCTGTTTTTTTATTTCATTTCCAAATATACTCTTAAACCTACTAACGTCAAAAAACACACAGTCCAAACACTCCACCATCTTACTTCGTATAAAAATGCCATTTTTTTAACTTTATCCAAAGATATTTTAGCATCCTTGCTTTCTATTCCTTCCGCCTGTATTCTGTCTATTTCAATATTGTCGCGATAAATAACGGCTTCTCTGTATGTTAAAGTCCCCTCAATGCGTTTTTCCTCAAGATTTTCAAAACTATCCTTAACATTCCTTTTATCAATAATACCTCCTGCAAATGATACCTGCGATACCATCAACACACACATCAATACCGCAATTAACTTTTTCATTTTACTTTCCCCTTTTATTTTTATTACATACATTGTGTGGCACTTACACAATCATTACAATTTCCGCAACAATTATCAATTTCTGCTATTTTCTAAATATTGGCTCATATAGGTCTGTGCAAAAACCGCTTAAATATAGAAACAATGTTATCAGCATTCTGCCGTTTCCTTCGTCAAAAGGATGTATAATTTCAAGTTGCACGTGTATAACAGCCGTCTTAATAAGCCGTTCTTCCAGACTGTTTCTCAAGTAATCTTCACAATTCTTTATATATTCAAGTATGAGGGAACGTTCCGGCAGAATATAAATTGTCTGTTCTATTGATGCATCTTTTTCCCCTATAAAAACCTGTTTTATCCTGAAATCGCCGGGATGCGCAGAACTGTCCCAGCGGGAATTACGCATACGTATATACGCATTTCTTTTAAAAACGATAAAGAAAAGCTCTCTATCGTTTCTTAACTTGTCTTCTGCCCACCTCAACGTTTTCCTGTAATTCTGCAAAACATTTATCTCTTCTATTTTCCTACCATCTGTTATATTTTCACCAGCTTTGTACTCCAAAACTTCACTCATTGTTAACTTAGTGCCTTAAATTTTTGAAGATAATTCAGCATCCTTTCTTACTAACGTTGAAAGCAGTATTTCAGGATTCGACATACACTCCAACAGTCCGTCATATCTACCTATTTCAGTATTAGTTTCCCTTAACAAAATTGTTAACTTTTACCAATTAATATTTCTGACAGGCAGTTTTACAGGAATATAAGGATCCATTCACATCTCCTACTACAGTATAACATCTTCATAGCAAACTGTTTCACATATCTTTTATTCAAAACGAATAGATAACAATAGTTTTGGTTTTATTACTGTCTAATAAATTTGACCACAACTTTTATAGACTAACTTATTAGAACACAAAAATTTGAATTTTATTATGCTCTATTAAAAATCTGTTAAATATAAATTACCCGCTTTAAATATTATTCATCGGCTTTTTTATTGTAAAGAATATATTTAGATAAAAGAGCGCGCCCAAGAGGAGTTGAACCTCTAACCTTTTGATTCGTAGTCAAATGCTCTATCCGATTGAGCTATGGGCGCATAAAATATTTTTGAGTTTGGGCAACATTTACATCAGCGTCCTAATACCTGAATCATCCTATCAATATAATAGATTATGCTTTAAATATGATAAAAAGAAAAAAGGATTTAGCTGACAGTTAAGGGACTGTTGCTACCGACAAGTTTACCACTGAAAACAAACAGTCAATTAACATGAAAAACAAAACTCAAATTTATTACTGTTTAATGTTAATATGCTGTTCATACTAGAGCGTATAACTAGATAGCAGCTTGTAGTGCGTATTCAAAATATAAAGTAAAGCGCTGCCAACGGGATTTGAACCCGTGATCTCCGCCTTGAGAGGGCGATGTCCTGAACCGCTAGACGATGGCAGCAGAATAAATATTACATATCTGATTTCTCAAAAAAGCATTTAAGAGATTGTCATTATAAGAAAAATCACAGAACTAGAAAGTCCGGGACATATTTTCAGAAACCAAATACAGACATTGGAGTTGTCTTATCAGTCTGCCGCTGCAGAGTATTTATTTTTATTACATAATTTTTCCGACATAATATCCGACTAACGTAAATATACCCATAACAAAAACAAAAGCCGCTAATTTTGAACGATATATAAGCAATCTTGGAATACGCTTCATCATCATAACAGGCATCAGATATGCATATATAGCAACTATAGGCGCAGACAAAGCTCCGAGTACAAACAAAATTGAAAGATTAGAAACCGACAAAAACCATATTATGGCAAACAACACTGCAGTGCTGACATTCCTCATTTTCTCAAGATCCAGAGTGCTTTTACGCGCAGGGTTTTTCCAAGTTATGATTTGGACAATAATACCGTTCAAACCTTCTCTGGTTCCTTCAAAATGTCCAAAATACGAACTTGCTATGGCAAGAAATGAAACAACCGGAAAAATATACTGCAAAATAGGACTGTTATAAGCTAAAGAAAGTGTTGTCAGCGCATCCGTATTATTCTTGTTGGCATTAAACAGAATTTCAGGCGTAATACAAAAACATAGAGAAATCACAAAAAACATAACAAAAATCAACAAAAGAACAGAAGTCCATTTGACGACAAGATCTGTATGTTTGATTGCTTCATCAATTCTGTTGTATTGTTTTCTGTAAAATGCAGCTAGTGAAGAGCAAACCGGCGAAAAATTCATTGCGAAAACTAAAAGCGGTAAAAGCAGAAGCGAATGTTTTGTGAAATTTCTTATTGTAGTAGGTTCATAAAGAATTGATAAATTCCAATGCGGAATCATATACGCAGAAACAAAAACTAATAGAACTATCAAAGGAAATGTTAAAGCAGACGTAACAAGAACCACAGTTTTTTCATTTCCAAACAGCATCGCTGTCATAGATAAGAGAATAATCAGTGTAAGCAAAGGTCTTGATATTTCAGTAAGATGCATTTGATTAACCAAAAACGTATTTATAATATTCGTCAATCCTATAGAGTATCCAATACAAGCGCTAACAATGGATAAAAAGTAAAGAATGGATATAGTAAATCCCACTGTACGACCCAAGTCATGTTCTATTGCTCCGACAATATCTGTAGCTTCAGGACAAGAAGCAACTATCCTGGTTATTCCGCTGTGCGAAACGTAAGTAAGCGGGAAAATTATCAGCGCCAGTAATATAACAGGCCAAATACCGCCCGGCCCGGCTTGAATCGGCAAAAACAACATACCTGCTCCGACAGCAGTTCCAAAACATGTTAAAATCCATCCTCTGTCAAAATTGTTCACTTTTGATTGTTCTCCTTTTCTAAAAAAAGCAAAAACGCTAAAGATTTTAACCTTCAGCGCCTTTTCTGTTTTTTTACTAATAATATTATATTATTAGTATATAAGTATTATAATAATTTTTTTTCATTTTGTCAATCCCCAGTCATAAAAAGAAGTATCCGGCATATATATTGAAGCGTAAAGCAACCTTTGCTTTATTTAAAACACATTCCTACTCGTTAAATGTCCGTTTAAAAATATAGTCAATATTTTTAAACTGTGACTTGACATCGCAGTCTCTCTTTATCTCTTCCGCACTCAAATATTTTTTTATGTCCCAGCTTTTTAAATATGCTTCTTCCAAAGATATTTTATTATCTCTTGCGTCAAAAGCAGCAGCCTGAACCACCGCGTAAGCATCTTCTCTAGACATTCCTTTATCTACAAGAGAAAGCAACAGCGTGCCGGAGAAAATAACGTCTTTTGTTTTATCCATATTTATCTGCATATTTTCGGGATAAACATTAAGTCCAGACAACAAAGTCTGCATTCTTATAAGCATATAATGCGAAATTATAGAAGCATCGGGAAACATAATTCTTTCCGTAGATGAATGGCTTATATCGCGTTCATGCCAAAGGGCAATATTTTCCATTGCAGTTGCGGCATAACCTCTCAGAAGTCTTGCGAGACCGCATATATTTTCAGAAATTATCGGATTTCGCTTGTGAGGCATTGCCGACGAGCCTTTTTGTCCTTTTGTAAAAGGTTCTTCGGCTTCCACAACTTCAGTTTTCTGCAGATGTCTTATTTCCGTTGCAATTCTTTCAAGAGCTGAACCTAAATGAGCAAGCGTTGAAAAATAAATTGAATACCTGTCGCGCGGAATAATCTGTGTCGATACAGTCTCCGGCTTTAAACCCATTTTTTTACACACATATTCTTCAACTTTCGGGTCTAAGTGCGCCATAGTCCCTACTGCGCCGGAGATTTTCCCGTAACTTACAGTTTCAAGAGCAAAATTGAGTCTGTCTAAAGATCTCATAACCTCACAGTACCATGAAGCCGCTTTCAAACCAAATGTCATAGGTTCTGCATGAACGCCATGCGTTCTTCCCATTATGGGAGTCATCTTATATTTCTTTGCCAAGTCGGATATTATAACAGTCAGCTTCTTTGTTTCGCCAATAAGCAGTCTCGACGCCTGTTTTAACTGTGCCCCGGTAGCAGTATCCAAAACATCGGAAGAAGTCATACCTAAATGCAAAAACCTGCCATCGGGACCAGTAGTCTCAACAACTGCGGTCAGAAAAGATATTACATCGTGTTTAACGGTAAGCTCGATTTCATTAATTCTTTCAACGTTAATTTTTGCTTTTTTCTTTATTATTTCCACAGCTTTTTCAGGAACCGTGCCGAGTTCTGACATAGCCTCAGCAGCAAAAATTTCAACGTCAAGCATTTTTTTAAATCTATTTTCATCTGACCAGATAGCAGCCATTTCAGGTTTTGTATAACGCCGTATCATTTTCTAACCTCTTATATTTATTTATTTTAATCTGAAAATTTACTTAAACCCTGCTTGCGCATAATAAAAACTTTTTTACCCGTATTGAAAATCTCAACCGTTCTCAGAGTTCGTTTTCAACAACTTTTTTTATTGCTTCCGGATATATGCGGTGTTCTACAGCTAAAACTTTCTTCGCAACATCTTGCGGAGTATAGCTCTTAAACACTTCAACTTCCCGTTGTATAACTATTTTCCCGGTATCATATTCTTCTTCCACAAAATGCACTGTTACTCCGGATTTTTTTTCTCCGGCTTTCACAACGGCTTCATGAACATGATACCCGTACATTCCTTTCCCGCCGAATTTCGGCAGAAGAGCGGGATGTATATTCAACATTCTGCCGCGGTAAACATCCATTATTTCTTGTCCTATCATTCTCATATAACCGGCAAGACAGACAATATCCACTTTTGTGTTCTGCAGTTCTTCTAATATTGCGCCGTTAAAAGATTTTTCATCTTCAAAATCCTTTCTTTCTATACAAACGGCTTTTATATTCTCATTTTCTGCCCGCCTAAGAGCGTAAGCGTTCGGATTATTTGAAATAACCAAAACAATTGCAGCAAGTCCTTTTAAGATTCCTCTATTTGTGGAATCTGCTATAGACTGCATATTAGAACCAGAGCCGGAAACTAAAATTGCAAGACGTTTCACAATATAACCTCTATTTTTTCTCTCTTTCATTATTGTAATGATACTACGAGACAAGAACCTTTAAGGGTCAAGAAAATCAAAATTAAATTCCTCGCGGCGCAAAATATTTTATCGCTTATTGATTTAACCAGCCTTATTTCCTTACAGCTTGTGAAAATATAACCGTTTCCTATTGGGATATTCCCGCTTAAGTCTATTTTTATTCCATAAATTAATAAGAAACGCTACACTGCCAAAAAACAGCCCATTAAAGTTTTTTATGTCAGTATCCTGCCCTGTATCAATTAAGTGAAGGATGCCTATGGCTGCAATCAACTCCAAAAGAGAAATATTAGAATCACATAAGAAAGCTATTAAGCCGCATGCTATAAACGTTAATGTCCAAAATACTGATCCTATTCTTTTTTCTTTAACTCATTCTTTTAAAAAAGGCAGTTGCAAGAGTTTCTACATCTATTCTTTTAGATTTTTCTATGCCTGCAAAAGATACCTGCTGAACATATTTTAAAGTTTTGTAAAGCATACTTACTGCACAACCGGAAAAAAATAATACACAAAACTAGGATTATAAACACTTATATCTAAGCGAAAACTTATTAAAAATGCACAAATAAAAATAAAAAAGCAGGTATTACCACTACATGTCCTATTGTCAGTTTAATTGGTTCTATTTTCTTATACTTTCTTTTTCTTTCCAATTTCATTATTTTTACTTTTTCCTCACTTTCTAGTTTCCTTAATCTTTTCATTTCATATATCAGCAAATCAGTTCTATTCTCTTTTGACAAACTTCCAATTTTTTCCAAAATTCGATCTAATTCTTTCTGTCGCTTCATTTTTTCATCTTCAATACTTTTTAATTCCAACTTTGAATTTTCATCCGCATAAATTAAAGAATCTCCCAGCAGCGTCACAGATAAAAGAAATATTGCAACAGACAGACTGATTCCCGCTGTTTACAAAGTCAATACTACCGTAAAAACATGCCTGCCAATTGATATGTCCATTTCTTTAATCCGCGCCCGCTTAAAACTCTTTCGATTTAATATTCACATTATACAAGTTCAACGCCTCTTTCGCCTTTTTTAACACAACCTATTGCCTTTGCACCTTTAAAAAACTCTTTTACCTGCAAAGCAATTTCAGAATGCACAATTAAAACCATGCCTATTCCCATATTAAGAGTCCTGTAAATATCTTTTTCCGACACTCTGCCCTTTTCCTGAATAACTTTAAAAATCTCAGGAACTCTCCATGAATTTTTTTCAATAACAACCCTGACATTTTCAGGCAAAATCCTTTCTATTTTATCGTAAAAACCTCCACCTGTAATATGAGCAATGCCGGCTATATTTCGTTCTTTTGAATTAAATTTTGCAAGAGACGCAAGAACTTCCTTAACATAAATCCTTGTAGGAGCAAGCAGCTGTTTTGAGTACTTTTTTAATTCGCCGTCCGAAAAAACCTTTCTTATAAGAGAATAACCGTTTGAATGCGGTCCGCTCGACGGCAACCCTATTATAATATCGCCGGACTTTATTTTACTTCCGTTTATTTCTCTATCTTTTTCAATTATTCCTACCGAAAAACCCGCTAAGTCGTACTCGCCGTCTTTATAAAAGTCGGGCATTTCGGCAGTCTCGCCACCGATAAGCTGCGAGCCAGACAACTCGCATCCCTTAGCTATGCCTCTAATAACCTGTTCCGCCCGATCTACATTAAGTTTACCGCAGGCAAAATAATCTAAAAAGAAAAGAGGCTTTGCCCCTGCACATATTAAATCGTTGACATTCATTGCAACCAAATCTATTCCTACCGTATCATGCTTATTGAGCATGAACGCAATTTTCAGTTTTGTTCCCACACCATCTGTTGAACTCACAAGATTATATTTTGTTCCTGCAATAGGAAATAACCCGCCGAATCCTCCGATTTTGGGGAGTTTCTTTTTAAGTCTTTCCACAAGCTCATTCCCGGTATCGATATTGACGCCTGCTTTTTTATAAGTTATCGCCATTTTATTCCTCTTTTTGTTTTGTCCGCTGATTTTTATATTAGCATTTTTCAATAAACTTTTTTATCATTTTAAAATTTTCTGTATTCTCAAAAAGAGCCAAATCCCCAATTTCCTTTTTTACGGCGCAATAATTTGAGACAGCTTTTGACTTATTCCTTAAAATTATCGTCAGTTTATCAATACCTGCATTCTCGTCGGAATATAAAAATACTGTTTTATATCATTTCAATCCTTATCCATCAGCGTAATTATCTCGCCTAAATAGAAACTTACCCAAGAACTGCCGATTTTAGAATTAGATTCAACACTATATTAGCTTGGCTTGTTTTTTGCTATATCCACATAATTATCGTCAATATCAAAACCTATATAACGTCTGCCTAATTTCTTCGCGGCAATAGCCGCTGTTCCTGTTCCTACAAAAGGATATAAAACAATATTATTTTCGTCTGTCGCCATTAAAATAAGTCTCTCAAGTAAATGGACAGGCAGTTGACAAGGATGGGGGTATCCCCTTCCTGTACTTATTGTGTTTTAGTCTATGAATGTCAGTTCACACATCAGAAACCAGCGGACCATAAGGATGTAAAAATATTGAACCTGTGGATTTTGTAACTCTTGCCAACTCTAAAATCCACATTTTACACCAATCAAGATATTCCCAATCTTTCAAATGATCATTCCACACGCTTAGCATAGTCGTAGTTTTTGGGCACACAAATAGGAGAACGTCGTCCATATAATCCGTTCAGTTCATCATAATAATGTTTTTGTTGAACATATCCTGCCGACAGTACGTTTAATTCGGGTGTCTGGTAATCAGAAATTATTTCGGATTTATTTATTACCCCCCCCCCCCCCGCGATAAAACAATACATTTCCCCGTCTTTCTCAAAACAATCCCAGCCGTCCACTCTCTTTACATAATAGTAGTGGTCTTTGGAGACGCAGCAAGGGTTAATTTTTCCGTCCAATCCGCTCAATTGGTCATATACACCGTCTTCGGCGCACTCGAAGCTTTTGTCATCGTAGTCAAAATATGTTATTTCCGGCAAACCCAATTTACTTTTAATTCTTCCCAAAAGCTTGTCCTTGTTATGGGACGTGCCTCTGTCTTGATAATTATGCTTCTTTTTAAGTTTTGCCGACAAACGCTCAACGACTTCTTCTTTATCTGTTATTTCTTTGTACCCATGTTTTTCTTTCCATCTTAAGCTCCCTAGTTTCAAAACTTAACGAATCTGATACTTCCGTCCTTGTCAAAAATCCTTCTCTTGCAAGGTTTTCATAAATTTCAGGTTTTTCAGTTTTGAGTTTTTTGCTGTCAAATTTTAAGTACGAAATATCTGCCGTATTTTTTTCTCAAGTTAAAAGGAGTATCTGCAAACGTCATATCGACGATCCTGTCAGACAATCTCTTCAATAGTTCTATACAATTACCTGCAGTGAACAGTATTAATATATTAGTGAAATCTATCAAAAAAAGAACTTATTCTATCTCCACTTCTTTTTTCAGATAGGAACTACAAAAAATATGACACTGCAATTACAAAAATTGTCTAAATCGACGTCATCATCAAAAGCAACACTGCCAAAGCAACCAAACCAGCTACCATATATAGATGCAGCAAGCGATATATGCGGTTTTATATATGCTGAATACAAACTTTTTTAAAATATTTTAAATTAAAACCAGCAAATAAAAGAACCGGCACCATCCGCAGAATCATCCGTTCGTGCCATATTTTTAAACGTTATTTTCTGCTGCCGGGTTTCACCGCGTTGCTGCCTGCCTTACACATTGGACATTCATCTTCTTTAAAACTTTTCACCTCAAGACTTAAAAGAGAAAACCTCGGAACTCCAAAATCAACTTTTCCTGCGCTTCTGTCAACAAGAGACACAACGGCAACCAACGCTTCGGCTCCAGCGGATTTAAGAGAATCTATGGCTTCTTTCGTTGAAAGACCCGTTGTTATAACATCTTCAACTACCAAAACTTTCTCATTTTTATCTACAAAAAAACCTCTTCTCAAGCTGACCTTACTATCAATTCTCTCGGTAAATATTGCCCGCACGCCTAAAGCCCTGCCCATTTCGTGTCCTATAATAACGCCGCCCAACGCGGGAGATACAACAACATCAACTTTTATATTATTTTCTTTAATTTTCTTTGCAAGTTCTTCAGCAAGTCGAACGGCTTCTTTAGGATACTGCAAAATCAAAGCAGCCTGAAAATACATATCCGAATGAAGTCCGCTTGAAAGCTTAAAATGCCCGTTTAAAAGAGCTCTGTTTTTTTTGAACAGTTTTCTAAGTTCTTCTTGTCGCTGTCGCATTTTTTTACCTCCCTCAACAGACTTTTCCCCCCCAAATACGTTTTTTGATCCCAAAAATATCAGAACAATTCCCATCATGATATTCAGTATCTTAACAACGATATCTGGCAAAATCGCACCTGCAAACTTGCCGATAATAATTATAATAATCATAAATATAGGCGTTGTCAGCAAAAAACCAAATCCAAAAATACTTGCATCTTTCAAATCCATATCGCGTTTGCTCATTTCAAGCGAAAAAATTCCAGCAATAAACACGATGGTAATAGGATTTGCCGTATTCAATCCGAACAGCCAAATAAACAAATCATGTCCCCCAAAAGTATCGGAATTAACAGCATTTCCCGTTGTTGCGAACAATACTCCAAATACAATTAATATAATACCGACAATAATATCCAAAATCCGCTGGTATTGTTGTATTTTCTTCATAGCGGATACTGAAAGAACAGCTAAAAAAGTGTATATAAGGTCTGAAAGCGTTATACCCACGACACCCATAAGCAGTTTACTGACCGGCAAAGACAGCGACAGTCGAAAAACCAGCATACAAATAGGACCTATACTGCCTATCTGCAGCAAAAATCCTATTTTCAATCCTTCAAGTAATAACCTATTTGTTTTTCCTATTGAATATTTCATATTTAATCTTTCATTATACTCCCATAAATACTTTTTGCAGCTTCAGCAGGATTTACAGCTTCTAGTATTGGTCTTCCTACAACTATAAAATCCGCGCCTTCTTTAACTGCAGCTTCCGGAGTCGACACTCTTTTTTGATCATCGTCAGTCTTTGCGAGTCTGATACCTGGAGTTACAACGTTAAATTCTTTTCCGCACTCTTTTTTTATAAGCCCTATTTCAAGCGGCGACGATATTACGCCGTCAATCCCACAGGTTTTTGCGAGTTTTGCTCTTTTTATAACTTCCTGCGGAACCGTAATTTGACTTGTTAAAACCGTTACCGCCCATATTCTGGGTCTGTTTTCGACGGATGTGGCAGCCTTAAGCATTTCTTCCCCACCTGTCGAATGAACAGTCAGACTAAAAACACCGAGTTCTTTCGCAGATTCAATAGAACGTTTTACGGTAGCGGGTATATCGTGAAACTTTAAATCCAAAAACACCTCTTTTCCACTGTCTTTTATCATCTTTACTACCTCTCTGCCGAACCTTAAAAACAACATCGGACCCACTTTATAAACGTCGACGTAAGAAGACGTTTCTCTTATAAGTTTTTCAGCTTTTTTAAAATCGCAAACGTCTAATGCTAAAATAATTTTATTCATTCATCTCCCCCAGTATAACTCAGATGCAATAAACAAGCCAGCAGCTACTACTAAAAACAAAACTTTGAAAATCCATTATCTTTTTTAGATTTTTCAAAGTTTCGCGGCAAAGCCTCTCCGCTTTTCATAGTAACAGACTGCAATAAAAATCATCAGGCATTTCTAACTTTGTTGATACTGCCGATTATTTTTTTTACGGATTTTATATTTTTTTCTTTCAATATATCCTCAATTCCATCAATAATTGCTATTAAGTTCCCGGGGGAAACTAAACTTGAACTTCCAACACTGACAGCCGCCGCTCCGGCAAGAATAAATTCAACGGCATCCTCCCCCATCATTATACCGCCGCAGCCTATAATAGGTATTTTTATGTCCTGATAAGCATCATACACACATCGTACCGACATAGGTTTTATGCAGGCACCCGACATCCCACCTTTTACTGTGGAAAGTTTAGGTTTAAAAGTACGGATATCTACCGCCATAGCCGGATAAGTATTTGTAAGCGTTACTCCGTCAGCACCTGCATTCTGTGCCGTTAACGCAAGTTCAGAAATATCAGTTACTAGCGGAGAAAGTTTCGCAATAACGGGAACTCTCGATACTTTTTTTACGCCTCTTATAACATCCCGCATCAAAGGCAAATCATGGCAGACTATCTTCTTTTTCAAATTGGGACAAGACAAATTAAGTTCTATTGCCGATACGCCGTTTTGGCTGCTCAATATTTTTACTGTCTCGACATATTCGCCCACTGCAGCTCCTGCAACACTTACTATTACAGGCACACCGATTTTGTTTAATTTTTCAAGAGGTTCTTCAATAAAAGCTCTAACGCCGATATTCTGCAAGCCTATGCTATTTAATATTCCGGATGCAACTTCGGCAATCCTCGGCTGCAAATTCCCCGCACGCGGTTCCAGAGTAACAGTTTTTGTCACAACCCCACCGAGTCTTTTTAAAGGAATTAAATCTGCAAGTTCATAACCGTAGCCAAAAGTACCCGATGCCGTAAGTACGGGATTTTTCAATTTAATTCCTGCAAAATTTACACTTAAATCTGGTATCATTCTATTCCGCTATCTTCCACTATCTTAAAACTTTCAGAACGAATAAGTTTAATACTGTTATAATCATCCGGATTTATAAATTCAAACTGCCATATTGAATAAGTATTGCTACTTATCGCCTTTTCAAAAAATAATATGACTATTTTCTTGTTTGTTGTTTTCTGCCATTGCCTATAGGGGGGGGGGGTAAAACAACTGTCGGATAATTATATTTGCAGCTTCAAAAGATTTTGCCTCAATCAAAACTACTTGTCCCTTCCCCTCATAACCAGCATCGACTTCTGTCTGGACACTTTTTACATTTATTTTTTGTTTGTTGATAGTAAAACTAAAAGAAGGAGTATACTTTCTGCCTCTTATAGTTAAAACCAATGAATTATCGTTCATAAAAGTACGGATTAAACTGCTTGCATAAGCGTAGTCTAAATGTTGCATTTCCGAATTGCCTATTTTAGATGCATCTAAAATAAAATCAAGTTTAGATGAATATATTTTGGTTCCCATATTGATTTTAGGAATATCAACATATCCCTCGCCTTTTATTATGTTGTAACAACCGTTTTTTACTGGCAGCAAAAACAAGTTATTACTAATAAAAATATCAGGACGCTTTTCTCTTGTATCCTGTTTGCATAAAATACGAACTTCTCTTTCACTTGTTTTTTTAAATTTTTGACACGATTTTTTTATCTGATCCGCATTCAGAATAAAAGGTGATTTGTTAAAGGCATGCTCAAGTATTTTCCAATCTTCACAAATTTTTAACCAAGCTCTGTTACAGGACTCGCTACGAGACATTATTTTTTACCTTTTTTGAATTCTTTTTCTGCGAAGTTCTTTTCCTACTTACATATTTTGCTTTGGGTTCAAGCAAAAAAGGTTGCACAGAACTACAATTTATTTTATCAGTTTCTGCAGCGCCTATTTTATATTCATTTAAATTTTCAAATCTTTTTACGGATAACTCCAAGTATCGCTTTTCCTTATCTATGCCGATAAACATCCTGCCGTTTGTTACTGCCGCAATTCCTGTAGTTGAACTCCCTGTAAAAGGATCTAATATAATGTCACCTGCTTCCGTACTTGCAAGAACAATTCTTTTAAGCAGATCTAACGGTTTCTGAGTAGGGTGCTTCCCAAATATTTTTTCGGAAGGGTTAGGAGTTCCTATAGACCATACGCTTCTCATCTGTGACCCGTCTTTTTTAAGCAGATCTTCTTTCCATTGTCCCTTTTTCATCAAATCATAATTAAATATATGTCTACTTTTTTTTCTTTTCTCGACCAAATTATTGTTTCATGACTTGCGGTAAAAAAACGACAGCTTAAATTCGGCGCTGCATTTGGTTTAAACCAAATTATATCGTTTAAAAAGTGATACCCGTTAATTTCCAAAGCAACACCGCATTGATAAATGGAATGATATGTACCGCTTACCCAAATTGTACCGTTAGGTTTTAAGACTCTTTTACACGCTTTTAGCCATGCAATATGAAATTCTAAATTTTTCTCTGTTCCACCGCCTAAATCCCAATCTCCTTTTTTCACACTTACCCTCTTTCCCGCATAACATGTAAAAGAACCGTTTGATAAAAAATAAGGAGGATCCGCAAATATCATATTTACAGAATCTATAGGCAGTAATTTTAAAATTTCAATACAATCTCCATTATATAGCGTAAATTTTTTTTTTGAATAATATTTTCTAGTTGCAGTCATTACAATTCAACTTTTAATTTTCTGCCTCACTTACGGTAAAAAATTTCCTTTTTTTCTTCTATAAGTTTATCTCTCTGAAGTTCCTACATGCCGTCAATCAAGCAATAAACAATATAACTGCTTAAATTCATAATAAACCTATTGAAGCGCATTCGTAGAGCATCATAAATTTACCATTTTTAATCCCAGTATTTCATAATTCTACATCTTTTATTTCAAAAACCGGGCCATCCTTACAAGTCAATTTATTCTCCCCGTTTATTTTTACGGCACAGCCTTGACAATTCCCTATACCACACGCCATCTTTTTCTCAAGACAGACAAAACCTTTTACATTTTTTTCTTTAGCAATCTGCAAAACCTTCTTAAGCATAGGAACAGGTCCGCATGCAAACAACGTATCGACATCTTTTAAATTCTCTGACAGAACGTCGGTAATATAACCTTTATATCCTTTTGAACCATCTTCCGTAGAAACAACGATCTTCCAACCCATTTTTTCAAATTTATCAAGACACAACAAATCTTTTTTTGAACGCACGCCGTAATAGAGAATACCTTTTCTACTCAATTTAGTGGCAAGAAAGTGAACTGACGCTATTCCTGTACCACCGGCAACGATGACAGGATTAAAATCTATATCTCCAGACTTTTGATATGACTTTTTTCCGTAAGAGTCGAAAGAAGCGCGGGACAAAAACTTTGAGGAGGCATTCGAAGTTAAACCGTACCCTCTGCCCAGAGGACCTAGCATTTTAATCTCATCACAACCGTCTTTCCCCTCTCCTCTGCGGGAGATAACCCTACCGGAGGAGCGTCCCATTTCAGACAAAATTTTTGTGCCTTTGCCAACAACACTATATAAAAAACTTATAGTACCTTTTTCAACGCAATGAATACTAATAGGGCGACGCAAAAAAACTTCCAGAATGTCAATCATAAAAAACTGTCCCGGATAACAATATTTAGAAATAGCATCCGCTTTAACTTTCAATTCAAAATAACCGGCACAGATTTCTTTATTGGAAATTATTTTATAACTTTTATCGAATCTTTTTGACGTACACATATACCCTCATCTCTATTCTTTCTTTCAAGCGAAAGGGAATAAAAGAGCGAAGAAAAACAACAATATAAAAACACTCAATATTTTAAATCAAGCTAATAAATAAAGTACGGACTTTTTGTTTTTGAAACGACACCTGCATAATCAAAAGTGTAAATTAGGAAGCGTATAAGCCTAATCATACAGGACACAATCATAAGTGGGGCAATATCCGCTTACGTTTAAATACAAAAAAAGACAATGCTTTTAAACCTGCCAAACTATATTTCCCCCCACTATAGTCATAACCGCACCACCTTTAAATTTTCTTCCAATAAAAGGAGAGTTCTTACTTTTTGAAACTATATTTTCTTTTTTAAACTCATAAGAATATTTCATATCTATTATCGTAATATCGGCAATATTTCCTTCTTTAAGAGTGCCTCTTCCCTCAAGGTTAAAAATCTTTGCAGGGTTTGAAGTCATTTTTGACAACGCTTTAGAAAGACTTAAAACACCGCTATCAACAAGTTCATTTAAAATAAGACTTAAAATTGTTTCAAAACCTATAATCCCAAATGGAGCCAGATCAAACTCTCTGTTTTTTTCTTCTTCCATGTGCGGAGCATGGTCTGTAGCTATGCAATCTATCGTACCGTCTGCAAGACCTTGTTTTATGGCATCTACATCCTCCTGTCTTCTCAAAGGAGGATTCATTTTTGTATTAGTATTATAACCTTTTACGATATCATCAGTTAAAGTAAAATAATGCGGACAAGTTTCCGCAGTAACTTTTATACTCTTTTTCTTTGCCTGCCTTATCAGTTCAACTGAACCCGCGGTGGAAACGTGCGCAATATGAAGATAACCTCCCGTGAGATCCGCGAGCATTATATCGCGGCTTATTATAACTTCTTCAGCCTGTTTTGGAATACCTCTTAAACCCAGCATCATAGAATTTTTCCCTTCGTTCATTACGCCGTTTTTACTTAACTCTTTATCCTCGCCATGCGAAATAACGGGAAGTTTAAACATTTTTGTATATTCCAAAGTTCGACGCATTATCTGCGAATTCGCTATCGGAAGACCATCGTCGCTTACCGCAACAATACCCGCTTTTTTAAGAACTCCTATTTCAGAAATCTCCACACCATGCGATCCTTTAGTAGCGCATCCTATCGGGAAAACATTTACGAGTCCCTCTTTTTGAGCCTTAAGAAGAACAAACTCGACTGTCGGGGCGTTATCAATAACAGGTTTGGTATTTGGCATGCAGAAAACAGTTGTTATCCCACCTTTTGCAGCAGAACGCGTCCCTGTATAAATAGTCTCTTTTCTTTCCTCGCCGGGTTCTCTAAGATGAGAATGAATATCAATAAGTCCCGGAACGGCAATTTTTCCTCTACCATCAACAACTTTATCGGCATCACCTAAAAATTTTGATACGATTCTGCCGTTTTCAACAAAAATATCTCCGATTAAATCTCTATTCTGTAATGGATCGATTATTTTAATATCTTTAATCTGAAGACGCATTTTTCCTCTTGGGCTTTAAAAGACATAAAACCGCCATTCTCACTGCTATTCCGTTTGTAACCTGCTCGTTAATTACGGCATTAGGACTGTCCGCAACATCGGAAGATATTTCTATCCCCCTGTTCATAGGGCCGGGATGCATAATTAAAACACCAGGTTTTGCCATAGCAAGCCTTTCTTCTGTCACCTGATAAAGCTCTACATACTCATGAACTGATGGAAATAAATTTTCCTGTTGTCGTTCAAGCTGTATTCTTAAAATATTTACAACATCGACTTTTTTAATAGCCTCATTTAAATCGTAATAAACTTTTACGCCTAAATCCTCAATATTTGACGGAATCAAAGTTGGCGGACCTACAACTGCAATTTCCGCCCCCATTTTTATCAGCGCCCAAATATTTGATTTTGCCACTCTTGAGTGTAGAATATCGCCTACGAGCAATACTTTTAATCCCTCAATTTTTTTCTTCTTTTCATACATAGTATATAAATCAAGAAGACCTTGTGTAGGATGTTCGTGAAAGCCGTCACCTGCATTTATTATAGATGCATTGAGATTTCTTGCAAGTATATCTGGCGCTCCCGCCAGAGAATGTCTGATGATCAGGTAATCCGCTTTCATTGCTTCAAGAGTTTTGCCAGTATCTATAAGACTTTCACCTTTAACAATACTTGAGGTATTCACCGTAACGTTTACAACATCGGCAGAAAGTCTCTTTGCGGCAATTTCAAATGAGTTCCTTGTGCGGGTGGAAGGTTCATAAAAAAGCGTTACTACAGTTTTACCGACTAATGTCGGAACTTTTTTAACAGATCTTGTAAAAAGACTTTTAAAAGGTCCTACTGAATCCAAAATTGTTTGCAAGTCTTTTTTGCCTAAATGTTCAAGACCAAGCAGGTCTTTACAGTTAAGAGACATTCTCTATTCCTCTGTAATACCGTTACTTTATAAATGTAACTCTATCCACCCCATCTGTTTCTTTACATTCAACTTTTATTAATTCTTCGCTCTGATACCTTATTCCTATATATTTTGCTTCTATGGGAAGTTCCCGAAATCCTCTATCTATCAAAACCGCAAGTTGAATAGATTTAGGTCTACCGAAATCCATTAAAACGTCTAAAGCCGCTCGCACTGTTCTTCCGGTATAAAGGACATCGTCAATCAAAATTATATTTTTCCGACTAGTGTCAAAAGGTATAACGGTATCTTTTATACCAGGTATTTTTGAACCGAGATCATCAAGATCGTCTCTGTAAAGCGTAATATCCAAAGTTCCAAAAGGAATTAGAGATCTACCGATTCCTGCAAGTTTTGCAATTTCAGCGAGAATTCTTTTCGCCAGGAATACGCCTTTATTTTGTATTCCTATAATTGCAACTTCGCGAATATTTTTATTGTTATCAGAAATTTCCCTTGAAATTTTACTAACCGCACTCTGAAAAGACTTAGAATCGAGTATAATGTCCGACATTTTATTTCTTTAACCTTTCAATATATTTCTCTATTCCGTTTTCACGGAGTTTTAAATCTTCACTAACAACTGCATTTGACATTTTATTCCTGTAAACCCTAAGCTTTTCTCTCAAGTTCTCATTGGCAACAGCTATAATCTGAACAGCTAAAAGTGCGGCATTCACGGCTCCTGCACTGCCCAGCGCAACTGTTGCGACAGGCACGCCTTTAGGCATTTGAACTATTGAAAACAAAGAGTCGAAGCTTGAAAGATTTCTGCCATCTACCGGAACACCTATTACAGGAAGAACGGTTTCAGAGGCAATGACTCCGGGAAGTGCCGCAGCCATTCCCGCGGCAGCTATAAAAACTTTTACACCTGAATTTTCAGCTTCTTGAATGCACTGCTTTAAATACTTGGAAGCCCTGTGAGCCGAAGCAATATTCAAACTGTAAAACAAGCCAAACTCTTTCAGTGTCTTGACAGTTTCATTCATCATTGGCAAATCCGATTCCGAACCTACTATAATTGCTACATCAATTTTGTTCGCCATTTAAAGCTCTCCAAGCTATATCTTTTCTATAATGCATATTTTTAAAAGATACCAACTTAACATTTGAATATACTTTATCTATCGTGCTTTTCACATCATCTGCTGTTGAAGTAATTCCCAAAACCCTGCCACCGGAAGTAACAAGTCTGCCGCTTTTAAGTTCTGTTCCGGCATGAAACACTATTGTATTTTTATCATTAATACTTTCGAGACCCTCGATTTCAAAACCTTTTTCAAAACTTCCGGGATACCCGCCTGAAGCAAGCACTACGCATACTGAAAATTCTTTTTTCCAGTTGATTTTTATGTTTAAAAGTTCTTTATTTAAAATCGCGCTGCAAATATCAGTCAAATCCGTATCGAGCAAAGGCAAAACCGCCTGCGTTTCCGGATCGCCGAAACGACAATTAAACTCTAAAACATACGGAGAAGAACCGTTCATAACTATGCCGATATATAAAACGCCTTTATAATCAAGTTTCTCAGCTTTTATGCCATTAACAACTTTGCGAATTATGTCATCAACTTGTTCATTTAGCTCATCTGTCGCTGAAGGAGCAGGCGCATACGCGCCCATACCACCTGTATTAGGACCTTTATCATTATCGTTTATTCTCTTATGATCCTGCGAAGCAGGCATAACCGAATAAGATACACCATCGGTAAATATCAGATATGAAAGCTCGGGGCCGTCTATATACTCTTCTATAATTACATTTGTCCCGGCATCGCCTAAAACTTTATTTTTCATCATTTGTTTAACAGCATTCCGGGCATCTTCCCTACCGTTACATATATAAACACCTTTCCCGGCAGCAAGTCCGTCAGCTTTAACTACAGCTTTTCTATCTTCTTCCCAGCTTTCCAAAAATTTCAGCGCATCATCAACGTCTATAAAACTTTTGTACTGCGCTGTAGAAATACCGTACTTTTGCATAAATTTTTTTGAATATACCTTGCTTGCCTCAAGCCGGGCTGCATCCTTTGACGGTCCGATTATTTTTAAGCTTTCAGCTTCAAAGTAATCAACTATACCCAAAGACAGAGGAACTTCAGGACCGACAAATGTAAAGTCTATTTTATTTTTTCTGACAAAATCGGTAAGTTGATCAAAATCACTTGCTGAAATATCAACGTTCTCCGTGATTCGAGACGTCCCACCGTTGCCAGGGGCACAATATATCTTGTCTATTTTGGGGCTTTTTGAAAACTGAATGCATATTGCATGCTCCCTTCCGCCGGACCCTATAACCAATACTTTCATTTAATCTCCGAATTAAAAACTTTCTCTGCCAGATTTGAATTAATATACCTGCAAAAAAAAATTTCATTTCTAAAATAAACGCAATTATCTCGTCTTCACGATTCTGCTCAACATTCCGCCACATCTTAATTTCCAGTTTTAGTCAGACCGATTTCAACCGCATATTTGCCACTTTTTTATTCACTGTCATATTTGGCAGAATTCCCGCAACAGGAATAACTTTACGACAGAATTTTCCTTTTTACCCAAACAGAAAAACCTGTCGTCATTTCCCATTACGCAAAATTTTACGCCACCGACGAATCGAATCTAGTTGATTTTAATTTTACAAAATAATAAGATTATTGGCAATTTTTTCAAGAAGCGGCATAAGATAGGACTGTTTTTGTTAATTTTTATACCATTTATTATTTTGCAACAAAGAAGTTAAAGCTTTATCAAGAGGAAGCAGCTTTTCCTGCATTTGTTTAAGCTCACTAGTGTTTTCGCTAAGCTAAGTTTCTTTAATTATTGAACGATTGTGTTTTACGTAATTGCCGTTTTCAATAAAAATATCCCTGTTCCGTCATTTATTAAAACAAAGGGATTTGCATGTTTATCCAATGCATTTGTTCCAAGCGCCAAAAAAGACTTTTGAATTCCAGCAAGGTGATTATTGTAGGTATCAGATCTACCTGTGAAACAATATAGTCAGTTTTCTGGGGTTTTATTTTAATATTTGGGAACATAAATCACAAAAGGAATTTTAAATCTTTCCTCAATACTGTCATTTCTGAGAAAAGATACTATTCCGACAATGTGATCCGCCATAAAAATAAATATCGTATTGTCAAACCACCCTTCTTTTTTTGCCTTTTTCATAAGATGTTCTAATAGAATAATCCGAATAGCACAAAGCGTTAATATACTTGTTGCAGTTACTGTCTGAAAGATATTGTTCAAAATTTTTTGTCGTAGGGACAAAATCTCCATGAGTAGAACCAGTAAATAAAAAAAGGACGACCCCATCTTCGGCTGTTGTCGGCTCTTTTTCTGCGGCAAAATTAAACAAATCGTAATCATACCCGTACAGCAGATTATGTATATAGTCAATCAAACGCGGTATATTCTCTTTACCGTAACTTTCCTAAATATGCCAGTGTATTCTTAACATTCTCAACAAATTTCTCATCGATGACTGCACAAACATAGTAAAATATCCTCTTTCATTGAATGCTTCAGGATTGACGATATATTATTCAGTCTTTCAATTTGACTCAGTCCCCCCGGCTCAAAAAAGACACAGATAGTCCAAATATGCTTCTCGTTACATTGTCGTAAGAAGCATTGTTAAAAACTATTCCATTTGCGACCATTTCATCAAAGTTCGGAGTAACATCATAGTTTTCACTGCCTAGAGAATCAATATAGCGCGGGGGACAGCTTTTAAGCAGCACTATAAAAAATGGTATAGTTTTTTTCTTTTCCCAAATTTTAATTTTTCGCACTAAAGGATAATTTACGTCAGGGCACAAATTCCCCGTCACTTAAAAGAAATTTCTGGACATTTCCAAGCGCTTTATCTAGAAGATATTTATTTACTGCAGCACCAATTCTTTTATATTTCAAACTGTGAATTTGCGTAAACGTCCCGTTCAAAATGAGCTTACGCTTTTAAGATTTTTTGTCAGCCTGTAGGCATTATCTAAGCTTATAAGTATTCCGCTGAAATTTTCCCTTATGCCCAAAACAACAAAAAAATAACGCAAAAGACGCCTAGAAAAATAATGACGTTTCTTAATAAACCAACAGGCTGCGGATTAAATTTCTTATTTATATATTTGAAAACTTTTACGACTTTAAGCGTGACAACAGAAAAAAATTAAAGCCAAAACCTACTAATATGCCGCAGAGAATATCTTAATAATAAATTTTTTATTTTAAGCACCACAACGAGTTCTTACGTTATGTGTTTATATACCGGCTAACTTCAGGAAAATAAAAAAGTCGCAGCTCAAAATAAGTATCATTAAACAGTCATAAATAAAGCGCAGAATTTAAAAAACTTGGCGGACAGGAATAAATAAAAAAATAATAAAAATTCCCAGAAACATGCTTATAACAAACATAATGAAATAACGAACGAAATAAAGAAAATATTAGTGTGGATGACAAAAAAAATAGAATAATGATATTTTTATTGCAAGCTTTACATCCTGCCGATACTGCATTAAAAAGATTTTTTTTATTTTACTTATATTATAATTATTGAAATAAATATATTGGCAAAAACGATCCGCTTACAATTTGTATAGTTAAACTCCTCTTAAAGGTTTACAGAGTCAGTCCACCGTCTCAGTATTTCGTGTCTATGCGAGTCAAGCCGGTTTGTCGTTTATGTCTCAGGCAGGGATCTTTCTCTGACAAGTCAATCTTAAGACTTTTGAATTCGGTATTCGAGCATCCTGTGCCGGATTGTAAATACTTTTTCATTAACTCTTTTCAAACAACATAAATTTTTATTTGTTAACAATTATAATACAAAATTGCTTTGTCTGCAGCTTTGAGGGCAGAAATATTTTTTTATCCGCTACTTTACAAAATCAACAGCATTTTGGAAAATGACTTTTCCCCACCCGCATCCGCCGTAAAAACTTTCTCCGACAGGATGCTGCAAAGCGAAAATATATCTTTCCGGATGAGGCATAAGTCCGAAAACACTTCCCGACGTATTGCATATTCCAGCTATCTGATCTACAGAACCGTTTGGATCCAAAGGATATTCCGGTTTGCCGCCGTCTTTTGAACAATATCTGAAAACTATCTGATTATTCTTATTTAAACTGTCCAAAAGTTTCCTGCCATCCGGAATAAACTTTCCCTCGCCGTGAGCTACAGGCAGACTGATGATATCAGGCAGATTTTTCGTCCAAATGCAGTTAGATTCATTTTTAATTTTCTTTTCTGTTTTCAAATAAACCCAGCGGCATTCAAACTTGTCCGAGTCATTATAAGAAAGAGTGGAAACTTGTTCAAAAAGTTCTGTGTCGGGAAGCAACCCCATTTTGACCAAAACCTGAAAACCGTTGCATATTCCAATAATAGGTCTGCCGCTTAGAGCAAACTTCTTAATTCTATCGCCGAGTTTGTTCTTGACTTCATTTGCCAATATTTTGCCAGATGCTATGTCGTCGCCATAAGAAAATCCGCCGGGAAAAGCCAGAATATCATACTCAAAAATTTCATTTTTTTTTTCAATAAGAGCGTTAATATGTATGCGTTCCGCAACAGCTCCGGACAATTCAAAAGCAACCTGTGTCTCGCAGTCGCAATTTGTCCCTGCAGTTCTTAAAATTAATGCTTTGACTTTTTTCATATTTTATCCCGATATAAAATTCAATCTTTTTAATAAAGGATCATATTCCTCGATAGATAATCGTAAACAGTCTAAATCGCGGGACAGACACGCGCCGCCACATGGATAACGGCAAAAAAATCACCAGTTGATAGTACTGCGCCAATAGTTCAAAAGAACTTTCGAATCTTCTTGTATTTTTATTTTATTTTTTTCACTTTCAAAAACTATCTTTTTATCGCTGTTTACGCAACCAATTTCGGCAAAAACTGCCTCTTCTAAAACTTCTCCTAATCGGGCTTCGTTCTCGGGTTTTACTTCGACAACAAACCTACCGTTAGATTCCGAAAACAATATTTCAGCTACAGTCAGTTCTGTTCCCTGCGGCTTTATTTTTCCCGTTTTGACGGCATCTATATCTATTTTTACACCCTTTCCCGCTGCAAAAGCCATTTCGCTTATTGCAACCGCAAGTCCGCCTTCGGAACAGTCATGGCAGGCTTCTATTAAATTTTCATTTGCCGCCCGGTAAATTTTTTTCATAATGTCTTTAGATTCTTCCGGATACACGTCAGGCACTATACCGTCTTTAATATTTTTTATTTTAGCAAGCACAGAACCGCCAAGTTCGTTTCTTGTAGTTCCCAAAACAAATACTTTATCTCCATCGCTTTTCAAAGGCATTGTAAAAGTATTTGCGACATTTTCAATAACACCCATTGCAGATATTAAAAGCGCAGGAGGTATTGAATATTTTTTTCCGCCTATGGAATATTCATTGTGCAAACTGTCTTTCCCCGATATAAAAGGAACATCAAAAGATTTTGACATATCATAACAGGCATTTGCCGCCCGTACCAAACTTCCTAAAATCTCCGGCTCGTCAGGATTCCCCCAGCAAAAATTATCCAGCAACGACATTTTTTCAATATCGGCTCCGACGGCAACCGCATTTCTCAAAGCCTCTTCTATTGCAGACGCCGCCATTTTATAAGTATTTATTTTTCCATACAGCGGATTCAAACCGTTAGATAAAACAATACCTTTCTTTGTACCTCTGACAACAGCGTAGGGAAAAATAACAGCTGCATCACCCGGTCCTGACACTTCAACACTATTTCCTTGCAGCGGCTTTATAACAGTCTGCCCTTGCACTTCATGGTCGTACTGTCTTACAATCCATTCTTTAGAACAGACATTCAAATCTGAAAGCAAAGCTTTCAAAGTTTCTGAAATTTCAGAAGAACTCATCTCAACAGGCTTTTGTATTTTTTCTTCTTTTATTTTATAAAGCGCAGGTCTTATAGGTCTGGGAACTCCGTTATGCAGAAACTCCATATCTATGTTCGTCACGACATCGCCGTCATATATAAGAGTAAGTTTCCCATCAGTTGTAAATTCTCCGATAAAAACAGCCTCGACATTTTCCTTTTCAAATATTTCTACGATTTTATTCTTATTTTCCGGAGGAACCGCAAAAACCATTCTCTCCTGTGCTTCCGAAATCCATATTTCCCATGGACAAAGCCCATCGTATTTTAGCAGCACTTTATCGAGATAAACAATAGTGCCCGTTTTCTCGCCGAGTTCCCCTACAGCGCTGGATAAACCTCCGGCACCGCAGTCGGTAACCGACCTGTAAAGATTTAAATCTCTCGCATTAATTAGAGTATCCAAAACCTTTTTCTCAATTATAGGATTGCCTATCTGAACAGCGCTTACGTCAGACTCCTGATCAAGCTGCACAGAAGAAAACGTCGCTCCGTGTATTCCATCTCTGCCCGTTCTTCCTCCAACAACTAAAATCAAGTCGCCGGAATTGACCTTTTTTTCTATTTTATCTTTCGGTATTATTCCCATAGTTCCGCAGTAAACAAGAGGATTTGTCATATAGCCATCGTCAAAACAGACCGTTCCGTTTACGGTAGGAATACCCATTCTATTCCCATAATCCCTGACACCTGACACAACGCCTTTGGCTATTCTTTTAGGATGATGCATTCCTTCTGGCACTTTTGAAGATTCCGTATTCGGATCTCCAAAACAAAATACATCGGTATTAGCCAAAGGTTTCGCCCCAAGACCAACTCCCAAAATATCCCTTATAACACCGCCGATACCCGTCGCAGAACCGCCGTACGGCTCAAGAGCTGACGGATGATTATGCGTCTCAACTTTAAAAGCAACACCGTTTTCAGAATCGAACTCAATAACTCCGGCATTGTCTTTGAAAACAGACAGACACCACTTTTTACTTAATTCAACCGCGGCCTTAAAAATAGTTTCTTTGAGAAGATTATTGTATACTCTTCTTGTTTTCTTACCGTCTTTCTCTTCGGTATATTCTATTATTCCCGTCAGCGTTTTATGCTTGCAGTGCTCACTCCAAGTCTGAGCTACCGTTTCAATTTCAACATCGGTAGGATTTCTTTTAAGTCTTTTAAAATAACTTTGAACCGTTTTCATTTCCTCAAGCGATAGCGAAAGAACATTTTTTCTGCTCAACTCGATCAGCTGTTTATCGGAAAGATTTAAGATTTCAATAATTTTACAATCAGTTGTATATTTCATTTATTGCGCAACATACTCCTGTACCAATGTATTTGCCAACAATTTCGTTGCTATATAATTTAAAACTGTCTGTGAAACTTTACCGTAAAGATAATATTTATGTCCCGTTTTAACTTTAATTTCCTTTTCAATTCCCAAATCTTTTACAGCTTTTATTACGCTTTCGGAAACCGTATCAGTAACGCCTTTTTTGTACCAAACCTCTATGACAAAAAAAGCGGAGTGCGGACAGATCGCGGAATCGGCGCAAGTCGCCGTTTTTGAGCCATCTATGTCAGCGTAGGATTCAGTCTTTAGGGACTCCCCAACGCTCCGCTCTTCATAACGGCAGATATAAGTCTCGGTTATTTTATCACTCAATAACTCCAAAGCTATTGTTCCGGCTTCTATAGACGTTATCCCGCCATCGATGACATACAGCGAAGAATATTCAACTTCTGTTATACCTTCAATGCCGATACCAGAAATGTCGGATAAGACATGTTCTCCGTGTGAATTTTTAAAACCCTTTTTCGTACGAATCTCTATCTCAAACATCAGAAATTCACCCCTGTCAGCTTCTCATATACGCTGATATATTTCTCCATAGTTTTTTCAACAACGTCTTTAGGAAGTTCAGGAGCCGGTGACGATTTATCCCATTTTATGCGTTCAAGATAATCTCTTACATACTGCTTATCTAAACTGTCCTGCGATTTTCCTTCTTCATATTTGCCAGTCTCCCAAAACCTCGACGAATCGGGAGTAAAAATTTCATCTATAAGTATAAGCTGATTGTCGTAAAAACCGAATTCCAGTTTTGTATCCGCAAGTATTATGCCGTTCAAAAAAGAATAGTCGCTTACCTTTTTATATAATTCAAGCGAAATTCTTCGCAAACTTTCAGCAGTATCTTTTCCCACTCTTTCTACCATCTCTTCAAAAGAAATGTTTTCGTCATGCTTCCCGCCCTCCTCTTTGCTTGACGGAGTAAAAACAGACTCCGGCAGTTTTGAAGATTCTTTAAGCCCGACAGGAAGCTTTATGCCACATACGGTTTGAGACTTCTGATATTCTTTCCAGCCCGACCCCGCAAGGTACCCCCTGACAATGCATTCTATATCAACTCTCTTTGCTTTTTTCACTATCATTGACCTGTCGCGCAAATACTCGTACTGTTTAAGCGACAGTGGAAAACTTTCAAAATTTCCGGTAATGATGTGATTTGGAACTATCCCTTGAATAAAATCAAACCAAAACATTGAAAGTTTGTGAAGGACTCTGCCTTTATCCGGAATTATTGTTGGAATAACATAATCAAAAGCCGAAATTCTATCGGAAGCAACAATTAAATAGCTCTTCCCCAAATTATAAACATCTCTAACCTTGCCTTTATGTACTAAGGGAAGACTTATGCTATCTTCTTTATTGCTCATTTTTTAATTTTCCTTTTCTTTTTAAATATTCCATAGAAAAACTAGATTTACTAATTCTGCAATTTTGGAATATTTACGCTTATGCATTTTTCTTCTTTATTTTTAATATATTCAAATTCTTTCATTGTCTGTTTTAATGTACTGCCCGTTTTCTCAATTAAGATATTTTCATCTTCACCTATCTACCTTTTATTTTATCATTTTTTTATCTGCTTTGCTGTCAGAACAAGCGTAATATAAGAAGTTTAGTCTGTTAAACTTTAACGACTGTGTAGCCTATATCGTCGTCTATGAACCTCTTAAACGACTTCAGACCCCGCACCTTCTCGTCCCGCACGGGAATGATTACGTCTATGAGCATCCTGATGTGCAGCAGGAAACTACGTTTATTATTCTGTGCCCAAAATGCCGCCTCCTTTTTTGATTTTTTTTTGGGGGGGGCGGCCGAGGTGCGTGCGCCCCCTGTGTTTTTATTGCCTGCCAGCAATATCCGCTTTAAGCGTATTAATGCTTTTTCAAGATTGGCAACATTTACCATCATTAGACATCCTCTTCTAATTTTGTACTCTTTGGGTCTATTTTTATAGACTCTAAATCGTGCTTATACACGTCCAAAGTATCCCAGTAGACTCTTTTTGGCACCACAAGGCTTGCTAAAGATAGTTATTAAAGATCTAGTAAGCGAGTCAAAGGTTACTTCTTGACAACCATCATATTATATCTTTCTCGTTTGCGGTCTTGTAGATACCAAATGCGTGCCCGATTGCGGCACCTTTCAACTTATTATATTCGGATACAAGGTCGGACTCTTTTCTGTGTGCTTCTAGATAATCTTCGTAGGCGTCCTCCCTGTTAAACTTCCAGTCCTTTGTGTTTGGGAGTGATCGATAAGTATCCAATCATTCTTTAGTCACTGCACGTGCCTTTTCGAGTTCGGCTCTCTTCAGTTTTATCTCTTCTCTGCGCTTCTTTCTAGCCTCTCCTTGATCTGTGGTCATTTTGTCCCCTCTCAACGTTTTTACAAATACGCTATCACCCTTTTCTGATGCGACTTCAGGTGTTTTAAAAGTGTGTGGGTGACCCTTACGGATGACTCGACAGAGTTAATCATAGCTATCATACAGTCAAAGTATGGTTGATGCTTCTTAATCGAGATTTGAATCGCAGTTTCAAGCTCGCCTAAGATATTGTCTACATTTTGCAGAATCTTTATTATTTCTTCCCATAAGCCAAAATCAGGGTACAGTCCTTGTTCTTTCATTTTGTTTACAATTTTAGAGAATTCATAGCCAAACACACCTGCAAACGCTTCTTCGTTAGTCATCGTTTCCTCCTGCTATTTAGTTTCCAAATATCAAACATCTTTACCATTTTCTCTGCATCCTTTGCCAGAGTATCAAATTATATCTTTTGTAAATAGTCTTGAGGGTTGAACTTTTCTATTCCGTGAGTGATTGTTGTGTTTGTCATATTTTTACCAGTCTTAACCTGCATTGCACTAGCCGCAGCCCGTATTGCACATCCGATCCCCATAAGTGTTTCCTTTTTACAGTTGCAACTAGTCAGAGTTGATACAATCAATAGCTGCAATTAACTTTTTCATTTCACTGGCTTCAATTTATTCGATATTTATTTTAAATTTCTGAAAATCCTCTCGGCTTTAGCCTTTCTATATAGTCTCTTAGCTTTTAAATATAATAATTACTCCTTAATTTATTTATCCGCAAAAACAAAAACCAAATGCCGAAACCAACAATGAACACCCTGTATAGACCAGCCCATTTGCCCAAATATCCTTTATTTTCGTCATTACTGTCAACAAAATAACAAATCGAACGAAATAAAAAATATCCTTTATTTTCGTCATTACTGTCAACAAAATAACAAATCGAACGAAATAAAAAAGGAATTAAATACACAGCAAAACTCACTAAACCAACTGTACAGGTATAAATGCCCGCTTCTTTAGCATTCGTCGCAGAAGTATCAGTTGTACTTGTAGTTGTTGTTTCCCACGCACCGCTATTTACAGCGATAAGTAAACAACAAAAAACAATTAATAACTTTTTTATTTTACTCTCCAGATTTCAACAAAAATACCACACCTCAAGGATTGAGGAAAACCTCTCTTCACCCGGCTATGAAACGACACAAACATAAGTGCAAGACAAGAGCTTCTGCACAGCAAAAAAGCATCCTTCCCGGTATGTTGAGAGGACAAAATCCTCGAAACATCTGAATCGGCAC
The DNA here is from genome assembly GCF_002355835.1 of Candidatus Endomicrobiellum trichonymphae. Classification (NCBI taxonomy): domain Bacteria; kingdom Pseudomonadati; phylum Elusimicrobiota; class Endomicrobiia; order Endomicrobiales; family Endomicrobiaceae; genus Candidatus Endomicrobiellum; species Candidatus Endomicrobiellum trichonymphae. Next base: position 1,107,720 of record NZ_AP017459.1, read on the forward strand.
GTGTATTCGGCTACGCACTGGATTTTTAAAACACCCCATTTTGCATTCGTACGATATTACGTCTAGCTTATTCAATCGATATTTTATATAATACTTTACATGAAATTATGTAAGCTAACCCAAAGGAGCAAAGAACAAATCTATAAAACTTTTACATATAAGCAAAACAAACTTCAGGTGAACAAATTTGCCTCTGTTCCATTTAACAACCGTATTGTTTTTGTTCCGCATTGCATGAGAAATACTGCGGTTTGCGCCGCTATTGAAAAAGACAGCTGTTATATTTGCGCAGAATGCGACGGCTGCAAGATAAGCGACATAACTAAACTTATAAGAAAATTAAATTATCGGGACTTGTATATAGTAAAAGGCGGCAGAGTGATTGGAAAGATTATAAGAAAGCAAAAACCGGAAGCTATAGTCGGCATTGCCTGTTTTTTCGAAGGAAATCAAGCATTTAAAATACTAAAAGATGAAAATGTGGCAGTTCAGTTTGTGCCGCTTACAAAAGACGGATGTGCCGCTACGGACACAGACCTAGCAGAAGTTGAAAAAGTGTTGAATATATTGTCCGTTCCAAGACAAATCCGGAACGATAAATTTTTGTTTTAATATCTTCAGCGTTTTTTAATTTGACAGCAGAATCCGCAAGAAACACCGGATTGAGTTCTTTCAGTATGCGGTTCTGTTTTTAAGAGACAATCAAAAAAGGAGATTTGCTCCGGAAGAATACAGAAAAATAATGACAACATTAAAATTTAATGAATTAAATCTATCGAGCGAAATACTTAAAGCAGTTGAAGATCTGGGCTTTGAAGAGGCTACTCCTATCCAGAGTCTGTCAATCCCCAAAATGATGACCGGCATAGACATTATAGGGCAGTCTCAAACGGGCACGGGGAAAACAGCAGCTTTCGGCATTCCTGTTTTAGAAAAAACCAATGCAAAAAATAAAGTCGTTCAGTCAGTAATTTTATGCCCTACCAGAGAACTTGCAATACAAGTTGCGGAAGAATTAAAGCTCTTCTCAAAATACAAAAAAGGCATTAACATAGTGCCGGTTTACGGCGGGCAGCCTATTCAGCGGCAGATGATAGCTCTTTCAAAAGGAGCACAGATTGTAATAGGAACGCCCGGCAGAGTCATAGATCATCTGGAACGCAGAACATTAAAACTCGACACTGCTTCAATCGTAATTTTAGACGAAGCCGACGAAATGCTCGACATGGGTTTCAGAGACGATATAGAATTAATCCTTAAAAGCATTCCTGAAGGAAGGCAAACTGTATTTTTTTCAGCTACGATGCCTAAAGAATTTCTATCCCTTACTAAAAAATACCAGCACAGTCCCGAAACCATAAAAGTCGTAAGCGAAAAATTAACGGTTCCTTCTATTGAACAGTATTATTTTGACATAAAAGAACACCAAAAACTTGAGGCTCTCACAAGATGCCTCGATATGTATGATCCCAAACTTTCGCTTGTTTTCTGCAATACCAAGAAAAGAGTGGACGAAGTTACCTCTTCACTTCAGGCAAGAGGCTATTATGCCGACGCAATTCACGGAGATATGAATCAGTCCCAAAGAAACAGAGTAATGTCAAAATTCAGAAACGGTTCCATAGAGCTTCTCATAGCTACCGATGTCGCGGCAAGAGGCATAGACGTTGATGGCATAGATATGGTTTTTAATTTTGATGTTCCCAAAGACGATGAAGACTATGTACATAGAATCGGAAGAACCGGCAGAGCCGGAAAAGCCGGCAAAGCGTGCAGCTTTGTTTCAGGAAAAGATATTTATAAATTAAGAGATATACAAAGATATACGAAAGCAAATATCAAAAGAATGCAAGTTCCGTCGCTTGCCGATGTTGAAAATACAAAAGAAATGATAATGCTTGATAAAGTAAAAGAAGTTTTAAAAGAAAAAGACCTTGAAAAATACGCCGGAATGGCAGAATCCCTAATTTCAGACGAAATTACTTCGTTAGACGTTGCAGCAGCTCTCTTAAAAATTATGCTTGCTTCAGAAAAAAGAGAGCAGGAACAAAAAGCCGATATTTCGGAAAACATAAACAAATACAGCATGACAAGATTGTTTATCAACATAGGTAAAAAAAATGGCGTAAGAGCCGGAGACTTTGTAGGCGCTATTACGGGTGAAACAGGAATAAACGGCAGTCTGATAGGGGACATTAAAATTTTAGACGCATTTTCATTTGTTGAAGTTCCGCAGGAATATGCTGTCAATATAATTAACGCTTTGCATTCAAGCAATATTAAAGGAAAAAAAGTTTCCGTTGAACCTGCTAAAGGCAATGAAAGCACTATCGGCAAAAGTCATCCAAATTTTAAAAATTCTTCAAAAAAATAAAAGGTAAAACAATTTATAAAAGCGAGGTGCAGTATAGTATGCCGTTATTTGAATTTATATGTAAAAAATGCAATGAAAAATTCGAGATGCTCGTTTTCGACAGCGAAAATACGGAATGCCCTAAATGCAAAAGCAGTGAAGTCATAAAGCAGTTTTCAAGTTTCGCATCGACGACATCCTTGACAAGTCGTAGTTTCGCAGATTCCTGTCCGTCTGCCCCCGACCGCAAACACAAATGTCCAGGCGGTTGTTGTCATTGAGAAAAATTTCATGCAAAAGCCGAAATTTTAAAACATTAGTGATTTTTTCTTTAGGTCTGACAACTGGAATCTGTATAAGATTTTCATTCACAACTCTTCTGGCTATGCTGTTTGCTTCGTTTTCGATATTTATCTACAAAATGCAGGACGTCGAAGAATTAAAGAAAAATCAGGACAAATATTCTTGATTATCTCCTCGCTTCTATATCTGATGGCTGTGCTACTTTCGATTTATTTCACAGCAGCTCTCATTTCGTTTGTCAGTTATGAATTCTCCCCAAAAAGGAATTTTAAAATTATAATTTTGAGGCTGCTTCCTTTTATTATTATCACGCTGCTTTCGCTCATTATGTACAACCAAATAAAAAAGCACAAATTCTTATTTTGACTAACTATAAAACAAGCACAGTTGTATATGCTTGCGACAAGCAGAAGACAGGTGAGAACAAGAACGCCGGGGTTACCAACGCAAAAACTCATTTTCCAAAAATTGCTGAAGATGCGCAATAGGGTAAAGATTATCTTTCTCTCTGGTAATTTCTGCAGATGTAAACAAATAAACAAAGTTATGCGCGGATCTGTTTAAACGTTAAAATAATTCAAAAACCGACCGGTGGCGCTAAGACGGGCTGAAACCCTTACAGTTAAATATGCCATTATGAATTACTTAAAAGAAGATACTATTGCCGCCTTATCAACTGCCGCCGGAAAATCTGCAATAGCAGTTATTCGTCTGTCTGGTGAAAACTCATTTCAGATTATAGGCAAAATATTTAAAACTCATTCTAAACCGGAACAACAAGTTAAGCACGGATACATTACAGACGGAATAGAAAAAAAAGACGAAGTGCTGTGCACTTTTTTTAAAGCGCCTCATACATATACTGGCGAAAACTTAGTAGAAATCGCAGCGCACGGAAACCCCGTAATAATAAACGAAATTCTAAATCTCTTATATAAAAACGGCGCAAGACCCGCAGGACCCGGTGAGTTTACCTACAGGGCATTTTTGAACGACAAAATGAATCTTGCGGAAGCGGAAGCCGTATGCGCTCTAATAACAAGCAAAACAGAAATGTCCGCAAAAGCTGCTTTAAACAGCCTTTCGGGAGAATTCTCTTCAAAAATAAAAAATATTAGAGATGCCGTTACAAATCTTATTGCTTCTATGGAAGCAAATCTAGACCATCCCGACGAAGATAATATGTTTTTATCGCGCAGTGAAAAACTCTCAAGGTTTGATTCTTGCATAAAAGACGTACAAAATCTTTTAAATTCTTATAAAACAGGGAAAATTTTACAATATGGAATAAAAGTCGTAATTATAGGTAAACCCAATGCCGGCAAATCGTCGCTGCTCAATGCAATTTTAGGCAAAAACAGAGCGATTGTCACAGATATTGCAGGAACTACAACAGATACCGTTGAAGAAACAATAGACTGCTGCGGCATTCCACTTATAATCACGGATACCGCAGGCATCAGGGAGCACTCTGAAAACTTAATAGAGATCTTAGGGCAGGCAAAAACCAGAGAGGCTGTCTGTAAAGCCGACATATTAATATGGTTATTTGATTCCTCTTCGGAACCGGACTGCAATGATGCCAAAATAGCAGATTTTTTAAAAAAGTCCGATTTGAACATACCCATTATATGCGTATTAAACAAAAGTGATTTACCGCCGCTATTCTCATCCTCCCTTCTAAACAGAGAGAATAAGGTGAAGGTGAAAATCTCCGCTAAAACAGGAGCGGGAATTGCTGACCTGTTAGACGAAATTGTAAAAATCGCTGGTGTTTCAGAGTCTAAAAATGATTATTTAATGATAAATACACGTCATTTTATTCTGCTGCAAAACACTTTAGAATCTCTAATAAGAACGAAACAGTCGCTATCTGCAAAAGATGCAGATGAAATTGCCTGTTTTGAAGCTCTAAGCGCCCAAATATCATTAAACGAAATTTTAGGAATAAATGTGAAACAGGACATTTTAGACACGATTTTTTCCACTTTTTGTATAGGCAAGTAACCGGTTTTTCCTTTCAGAAAGAATTTAACGGCATATTTAGAATCATTTTCATTCTAGATAAAACATGCTATAATGCTTGACAAAGCTATTTACTTTAAACGTAGGAAATATAAATGACCATAATTCTTCAGATACTTAGTATTACAGTTGGATTTGGATTTTTAATTTTTATACATGAGCTGGGACATTTTCTTGCTGCAAAAATGTGTAAAGTTAGAATATTAACTTTCGCTTTCGGTTTCGGTCCGGATTTAATAAAATACACTTATAACGGCACAAAATACTGCATAAAGATTATTCCTTTCGGCGGATTTGTTAGAATGGCAGGTGACAATCCTAAAGAAGCCACAGGCAGCGATGGAGAATACTTATCTCTTAAATGGTATGAAAAAATATGGATATCATTTGCAGGTCCTTTTTCAAATTATATCTTGGCTGTTTTTCTTTTTACTCTTGTTTTTAATATATGGGGTGCGGTAAAGATACCTACAGATCTTTCCGTAGGCGCTGTAGTCAAAAATTATCCTGCCGAAACCGCAGGAATTATACCCGGAGATAAAATAAAATCAGTAGATTCAGTTGAAATAAATACATGGAATGATCTGAGTGCCAATTTAAAAGACAAAGCGAATAAACAAACTTCTTTTTTAATAGAGAGAGGAGACAGTTCTTTTGAATTAAGCATGATTGTTGCAAAAAACCCTGTAACAGGAATAGGAACAATAGGTATAACTCCGGTAAAAATAAAAGTGGGATTTTTGAAATCTATACATCTCGGAGTTAAAACCTTAATAGTTAACACGATTGTGCCTGTTGTATATCTTGCGGATAAAGTTATGTCACTGGAAAAACCAGAAATTTCAGGACCTATCGGTATTATGCAGATTATGGCAAACGCTGCAAAAATAGGAATGCAGGATTATTTAAGATTAATTGCAGTTATATCAGTTGCTTTGGGACTATTCAATCTTTTCCCTATTCCTATGGTTGACGGTGGGATGATATTATTATTTCTTGTCGAAAGAATTATAAGAAAACAGATAAGTACAAAAGTTGTTCAAGTTTATAATACAACAGGATTGATTCTCATGATAAGCATTTTACTTTTTGCGACATACAGCGATTTGCTGAGATTAGGTATAGGCAGATTGTTCGCAAGTAGTTAAGCTCGAAATTGATCTAAACCTATCTTGGAATATAATTTCCAGTATTTGGGACGGAGATCCTCAGAAAAACAATTTTTCAAATTCTCTGATCTGAAAACCCTTTCTTGATTTCAAGCATAATGTATGCAGGAAAAAAAGTATGCGTCAAAAAGACGGGAAAAACTTTTTAACAGACAATAACATCGCAAATAACATCATTAAAGCCGCAAATTTAGAGAAATACGATGAAGTCCTTGAGATCGGACCAGGTAAAGGTATTTTAACAAAGATTATACAGCTGCAGGTTAAATATTTAACCGCAGTTGAAAAAGATAAGATACTATCTCAGCAATTAAATCACTATTTTTCTTTTCACGGTGCCCGGAATATAAAAATCATAAATGCGGATTTTCTAAAATATAATATCCCAAACACCGAACTTAAGATTATTTCCAATCTTCCGTACAATGTTGGTACAGCAATAATTCAAAAAATCCTGCCTCTAAAACACTGGACTACCGCAGTTTTTATGCTGCAAAAAGAAGTCACACAGCGGCTTGTTGCTCAGCCGGGCAGCAAAGCCTACGGTTATATTTCAATATTTACTTCATATTATACTGATTGCAAAATATTATTTGATGTCTCATCTAGATGTTTCAGCCCGCCACCAAAAATTATTTCTTCCGTTATAAAGCTTACAAATAAAGCATCAGAGCCGACTGATCCCGTTTTTTTTGATTTTGTAAAACATGCTTTCAAAACGCGAAGGAAGACAATTCTAAACTGTTTAAGTTCATTTAAAAATTTAGAAAAGAGCAAAGCCGCTCATATTCTCAACGCCTGCGCTTTAGATCCATTTTTAAGACCTGACAAGCTTTCAATTCCAGATTTCTTACGTTTGATAGACGAAACGAGAAAACATATAATTTATAGTGTATAAAGGTCGCTTAATTATTTTATATTGTTGATTAAATTCTTTACAGTTATAAATAACTTGTGGATTAC